>NZ_JAIEZP010000001.1:932727-1243636 GCF_019679475.1 Hyphomonas sediminis | reverse complement strand
TGACAAACCCCGCGCCTTGGCCACCCAAACTTAACCTCCCCCTGCTACCCCTAGCCCCAGCAGAGGAAAGGAGCCCCCAAGATGTGGATTCACCGCAAGGAACACTTCCGGAATGCCAATGCCAGCCCGGAGCGCTCCCGCGTGGCGGCCACCATCTATTACCGGCTCGATGGCAAGGATAAGCCCCCGCCCCAGGGCTGGGCCGAGACCTGCCCTGTCTGCGGGGCACATATCCGCGTCTCCCGCCCTTCGCATGGCGGCACCTTCGTTTCCGAAGTCCTCCCCTCGGGCCGCCACATTCCCCATCCCTGTTTCGACCGCCTCAAAGGCAAACGCCCGAGCGATGAAACGCTCGACCTGTTCGAGTGGCAGCCCCCGAACTAGCGGCGCGGCTCCGCTCACCCCCGCGCAGGCGGGGGCCTCCCCAGGCAACGCGCGCGCCTTGGCGGCCCGATGGGCGCGCCGCTGGCGCCTGCTTGGAACAAATCCCCGGCTTTTTGGAGTTTTGGTTGGAGTTTTTGCCGCGCCGCCGCGCGCAGGCATCCGACCATGGTCTGAAATCGCCTGGAATCAGGCCGGTGTTGCCTCCGGAACACATTGACAGGACCTCCGCCCCCTGTCATTTCAACGGTTGTTGAAAATCAACACTTGTTGAAAAAATGCCCGATTAACGGGCGAAGGGAGGACAATATGGCCGGAAGTTTCAACAAATTCATGGCATTGGCGCTGTGCGCCACGGCGCTCACCCCGGTGGCCGCCATTGCCCAGGAAGCCGCCGATGAGTCCGGCGCCTCCGAAGAACGCCGCTTCGGCGCCGTCGTCGTCACCGCCCAGCGCCGCGAGGAAAACCTGCTCGACGTGCCGCTGTCGGTCTCCGCTTTCGATGGCGAGCTGCTGAGCGACCTTGGCATCCAGACGATGGACGAAGTCGCCAAGATCTCGCCCAACGTGACCCTCGAAGTGTCGCGCGGCACGAACAACACCCTCTCCGCCTTCATCCGCGGCGTGGGCCAGCAGGATCCTGTTTCGGGCTTTGAGTCCGGCGTGGGCATCTATGTCGATGACGTCTATCTGAACCGTCCGCAGGGCGCCGTTCTGGAAGTCTACGACGTTGAGCGCATTGAAGTTTTGCGTGGTC
This sequence comes from Hyphomonas sediminis, assembly GCF_019679475.1. Classification (NCBI taxonomy): domain Bacteria; kingdom Pseudomonadati; phylum Pseudomonadota; class Alphaproteobacteria; order Hyphomonadales; family Hyphomonadaceae; genus Hyphomonas; species Hyphomonas sediminis. The sequence continues at coordinate 1,242,498 of NZ_JAIEZP010000001.1, read as the reverse complement.
CGCAAGGCACGCTCTATGGCCGTAACACCATCGGCGGCGCGGTGAAATATGTCACCAAGGGCCTCTCCGATGACCCCACCCTGAAGGTGCGCGGCGCCCTCGGCAGCTATAACCAGCGCGATATCGTGGCCAACGCCTCCACCCCGCTCACCGACAATCTCCGCGTCGGCGCTGGCGTCGCCTTCTTCACCCGCGACGGCTTCGGCGAAAACCTCATCACCGGCGAAGACAACTACAACAAAGACGTCGCCGCCTACCGCCTCTCCGCCGAATGGGACGTCACCGACAAGTTCCAGATCCGCGTTGCTGGCGACTATATGAGCGATGAGTCCAACGCCCGTCAGGGCCATCGGATGATCCCGGACCTGTCTGCGCCGTTTGAGTATCCAGTCCTCAACAACGTTTATGATACGCGCGCAGGCCTGAACGCGATCAAGCAAAATGTTGATGTGAAAGGCGGCTCTATCGTCGCCCAGTATGAGCTCAACGACAACATCACGCTCAAGAACATTCTGGCTTACCGTGAAGACGAAGGCACCTCGCCGATCGATTTCGATTCACTGCCTGAAGTCGATGTCGATGTTCCCGCGATCTACACAAATGATCAGCTGTCGAACGAATTCCAGATTTCGTATTCCAGTGACCGCCTCAACGGCATCGTCGGCGCATACTATCTGGAAGCCAATTCCGACACGGTGTTTGATGTTGGCCTTTTCACCACCGGTGAACTTCTGAACCTGATCAACAGCACGACCATCTATTCCGGTTACACTGCGCAAACCTATGGTGATGTGGGCACGAACACCTGGTCGATCTTCGCTGATTTCACATATGATCTGACCGACCAGTTCTCCATCGCCCTGGGTGGCCGGTACACTGAGGATAAGCGCTCATCGACGGTGCTTCGCCGCACGTATCTGGGCGGGTTCTCCGAATTCTTCGGCGGCAATGGCGCGGTCGCAGCGACGATCTCGAACTTCACCGGCTCGGAAACATTCGATGACTTCAGCCCGCGTGCCTCGCTCACCTACAAGCCGGTCGAGGATCACACGCTCTACGCGACCTATTCGCAGGGCTTCAAAGGCGGCTCCTTCGATCCGCGCGGTGTCTCCACACTCGCCATCGACCTTGATCAGAGCGGCAGCGTTACGCCGGATGAAGTCAAAGCGTTCATGCTGTTCGAGCCTGAAGAAGTGGACAGCTATGAAATTGGATGGAAATCCAATCTCTTCGACAACCGCCTGCAATCCAGCCTTGCTGTGTTCTACATGGACTACAAGGACGTTCAGATCCCAGGTTCGGTTGGTGTTGATGCCAACAATGACGGCGTCTTCGAAACTTTCGCGGGCGTCACGACAAATGCCGGCGCCGCAACTCTCTGGGGCGTGGAGTATGAAGGAACCGCCCTGCTCGGCGAGAAGATGTTCAATGACACCGACATGCTCACCGCAAGCACAAGCATCGGCTACATCAACGCCGAATACGATGAGTTCATCGCAATTGTAGGCGGTACCGCAGTGAACCTCGCCGATCAGCGCGTCGTGCAGAACACGCCGGAATGGACAGGAAGCCTTCGGTTCTCCTATGACACGCCGTTCAATATCCTTCAAAAGGAAGGCCGTCTCATCATCAATCAAATGACGTCCTATCGCGGCGACTCCAGCCAGTTCGAAATCCCGAGCGCAATTGACCAGGAAGCCTACACGCTGGTTGATCTAAGCCTGCGCTGGCAAGAAACGGGAAGCCGCTGGGGCTTCAACATGACTGCCAAGAACCTGACCGATGAGCGGTACCGGGTCTCCGGTTACAACTTCATCAATCCGGTGACGGGCGCCCCGAGCCTTGGCCTTGAAGGCGTTCTGACCGGCTTCTATGGCGACCCACGTACCTTCACTTTCGGTATCGACTACACATTCTAGGGTTCGGAGCGTTTCCTCCCGGCCGCGTCTCATGGGACACCGAGACGCGGCCATTCCGGACCCCACTTCAGGGCGGCACCTTCAGGCGCCGCCCTTTTTCTTTATACAGATCGAAAAAATGTTTCCCCGCTCAGCGAGCGCTGCGCTTACGGCCCCGCACAGGCAAAGCAGCTGGCGTGGCTTTTTGCGCTGCTTCAAAGCCGCCGGTGATGAAATGCACCATATGCTCGCAGGCATCGGCCAGGTCGTCGGAATGACAAACTCCGCCGGAAAGCTGGTCGATCCGTCCGGTCTGCGCCAATGCCAGCGTCAGCGCGCCAGAGAAGCAGTGATAGCCCCAATAAAGGTCTTTATCGCTCATCTCCGGAAGAGACATACGTAGCGCATCCAGAAACTTCCGGATCAATGGGTCGAAATGCTCCGTCATCAGCCGGCCGCCCCAGCCCGGAGAGTTGTTCACGTAAGCCACAAGGGCGAAATAGTTTTTCCAGCCCTGATCGGCCACGTGCGGCCCCGTCAGCATCGGCTCCAGATAGGCCCGGATAATCGCTTCCACAGTGGGCGGATTGGGCGCCGCAGCCTCGATTTCCGCCATGAGCGCTTCTTCACGCCACAAATTGACGAGCTCAGCGCGCCGGATGAAGACAGCGTTGAACAGCTCGCGCTTCGGGCCGAAATAATAATTGGGCAATGCCAGATCCACGCCTGCCCGATTGGCAATGGTGCGCAGCGTCACCCCATCAAAGCCGTGCGCACTGAACTCCGCTTCGGCCGCGTCAAGGATCGCGGTCCGTCTGTCTGCTTTCGGCGGCGTCTTGGTTCGCGCGTTCAGGGTTCTCTCCCGTCATTGTTTTTATTTCCAAGCCTACGGGCCAGACCGCCTGCTTGTCAAAGTGACCCATTACACTTGCAATTCTGCGCCGATTACGGCTAATTTTCAACATCTGTTGAAACGGGGCACCAGCTCCCGTCGGGGGAGGGTATCGCGATGCTGCCGGATGGCACGGACATCAGCTGGGAATCGGCTGACGGGCTTCGCCTGTATGCAAAGTCTTACGGCCCGCAGGATGCGCCGCTTACGGTGCTCTGCATTCACGGGCTCACGCGCAATCACAAGGATTTCGAGCCGATGATTGCCGCCCTGCCCCAGCACTATCGCTACATCTCCGTAGACGTTCGCGGCCGAGGCCAATCGACCTATGATCCGAATCCGGATAATTATGCGCCCCCCGTCTATGCAAAGGACATGATCGCCCTGCTCGATCATCTCGGCGTCTCGAAAGTCGCAACCATCGGAACTTCGATGGGCGGGCTGATCTCGCTGATCTTGGCACGCCAGGCGCCGGAGCGGCTCATAGGCGTCACGCTGAATGATGTCGGCCCCGAGGTCGACAAGGCCGGTATTGCGCGCATCGCCACCTATGCCGGCAAGGCACGCCCGGTGACGAGCTGGGAAACCGCCGCCGATGCGGTAAAAGCCACCCAAGGCGTCGCGTTTCCTGATCTTCCGGCCGAGCGCTGGCTGGACTTTGCCCGGCGCACCTATCGGGAACTGCCTACGGGCGAATTCATTGCCGATTATGACCCGAACATCGCCGCCTCCCTGGGTAAAGTGAAGCCGGGTCGCCTGATGAGTTTCGTCATGTGGCGCCTTTTCGGCGCGATGAAGAAAATCCCGCTACTGATCATTCGCGGCGGCACATCCGACATTCTGGCCGCAAGTACGGCAGACCGCATGGTGCGCCGCCACCCCGATGCGCGCCTTGTCACCGTTCCGCAGGTGGGCCACGCCCCGCTGCTGGACGAACCGGAAGCCATCGCGGCCCTTACAGAATTCCTTCGTAGGCTGGAGACCAAGGCATGAGCCTCACCACCGAACCCCAATCGAAGATCTCCGGCCGCGCCTGGATCCTCGCTGTCCTGACGCTCACCTACACCTTCAACCATGTCGACCGGCAGATCCTCGTCATCCTGCTGGAGCCGATCAAGAATGAGTTGGGCCTGAAGGACAGCCAGCTCGGCATGCTGAGCGGGCTCGTCTTTGCCGCCTTCTATGCCACGCTTGGCATTCCGGTCGCCATGTGGGCAGACCGGGGCAACCGGCGCAATATCATCGCGCTCGCCCTCGGCATCTGGTCTGCCATGACCGCCCTGTCGGGCCTGGCGCAGAATTACATCCAGCTCCTCCTTGCCCGGATGGGTGTCGGCGTTGGCGAAGCAGGCGGCACGCCGCCGGCCACTTCGATGATCGCAGACCTTTATCCCCCGCAGGAACGCGCCACCGCGCTCGGCATCTACACCAGCGGCATCGGCCTCGGCATCATGGCCGGCTTTGCGCTGGGCGGTTTTATCAACGAGCTTTATGGCTGGCGTGTCGCCTTCTTCGTGGCTGGCATTCCGGGGCTGATCCTGGCCCTGATCGTACGCTTCGGCATCCGCGAGCCCGTGCGCGGCCTTGCCGACCAGCGGAAAGATGATGGCCCCGCCCCGTCGATGGGCGAAACGCTCCGCTTCATCTTCACGCAGAAATCCCTGCTCTGGCTGTTTGCCGGCTGCCTGCTCATTTGCATTTCCGCCAACGCCTTCCTCGTTTTCACCTCCAGCCACCTTCAGCGCACCTATGGCCTGACGCCCGGCCAAGTCTCCCTGCCGCTCGGCCTGCTGATTGGCGGTGTCGGTAGTGTCGGCGCCATCGTGCTGGGCCGGGTCTGTGATACGCTTTCGAAGAAGGACCTGCGCTGGCGCCCGCTGATCATCGCGGTCTGCGCCGCGATAGCCCTGCCCTTCGCCTGGATGTTCCTGCGTGCGCCCAGCGTCGGCATGGCCTACGCGTGGAACATCGTGCCGAGCTTCATCGGCCTCATCTATGCCAGCGTCGCCTACACCGCGTCCCAGGAACTGGTGAAGCTGCGCATGCGCTCCTTTGCATCGGCCTTCATGCTGTTCTGCCTCACGCTGATCGGCATTGGCGGTGGCCCGTGGATTGCCGGCGTCCTGTCGGACCACTTCACCGCCGCCGGCGCAGCCCAGCCGCTCGCCAGGTCGCTGGAACTCATCCTGCTCTTCAACGCGGCCAGCATCGTCTGCCTGCTGATGGCGACGCGCTCCTATCGCCGCGACGCGGCCCGCGCCGCCGAATAGGCTGCCACCCTCAGAATGCAATCAGGCCGGCAGATGGGCCCATCTGCCGGCCTGTTTTGTTTCTCCGGGGGCTCAGGCGTCGCCGCCTGGCCGCTGGGATCAGTATTGCAGCGTATTTGGCTCAGCTTCCGGCGGCGGCTCAACCGGCGGCGCAGCAGGCTCGGGCATTTTCTCGTCGATGGTCTCGTCCGCTGGCTGGGGCGCAGCGCTGGCCATGCCACAGCAACGCACCTGCATCTCAAGCACACGGTCCTGGAAGCGGCACTGCTGGTCGTTGATTTCCCGCAGGATGGACGGGCCACCGGCGCGATAGGTGAAGCGCGTCTGCGTGCAGCTGGTCAGCGTGTAGCCTTCGCGGCAGGTGCCGATGTTCGACTTCTGGATGGTGCGGGTTTCGCAGAGCATCTGGTCTTCCTTGGCCATCGCCTCTTCGGCGCGCGCCATGGCGGCGGCTGCATCAGCCCTCGCCTGGTCGGCCGTCGACTGCGCGGTTGCCGTCAGCGACAGCGCATCGGAAAGGCGCATATTGGTGTCTGCCAGGGCGGTCGACTGGCCGTCGATCTCGACCTTCAGGCGGCAGACATTCTCGCTCGCCTTGTCCGGATTGGCGCAATACTGCGCCACCGTCATATCGTTCGGAATGCTCGTGCATGCCGCCGTTACGCATAGAGCAGCCAGCGCAAGGCCGCCCGAAAGCATCTTTGTCAGGGTCATTTGAACTCCATCACCGTTGCCTTGGGGGCTTCATTTGCCCTCCATCTGGTTATGGGGTCCCAGTAAGAATTTCAGGTCAACCCAGCTCGCGCAGGGGGCGAACTATTCATACCCGCCTCAGGTCTTCAGCTTGTAGCCCCTGCGGAACAGCGCCCACACCCAGATCATCGAGCCGAGCGACAGCAAACCTGTATAAATCACACCGATCAGGATGGATCCATTTGCGACACCCAGATGCCCGTAGCGGTATCCATCGATCATGTAGAAGATGGGGTTGAGGTGGGCGAGCGTCTGGAACGGCTCCACCATAACCTTCACATCGTAGAAGGTGCCCGACAGGAATGTCAGCGGCACGATCACGAAGTTGGTCACCGCCGCCAGATGGTCGAACTTCTCCGCCCAGATGCCACCAAAAGCGCCCAGCGCCCCAAGGATAATGGCCGAAGTCAGGGTAAACCACAGGATCGGCCAGACATGCGCCACAGAGAGGTTCGCCAGCCCCGAAAGCTGAATGGCAATCGCCGAAATTCCGGCCACTACCAGCCCGCGCGTTACCGCCCCGCCCAGGAAGGCAATCGTCAGCTCCAGCGGCGAGAGCGGCGGCATCAGGAAGTCGACATGGGTGGAATTGAACTTCGCCTGCAGCAGGCTGGAGCTCGTATTGGCAAAGGCGTTCTGCAGGATCGCCATCATGATCAGGCCGGGGGCGAGGAAATCATTATAGTTCAGCCCTTCGAAATCGCCCGTCAGCCGGCCCCGGTCCCCGAAGGCCAGCTTGAACACGGTCATGAACAACAAGGTCGTCACCACCGGTGCAAAAACCGTCTGCATCCACACCTTCAGGAAGCGGCCGACCTCCCTTTTGTAGAGTGTCCACAAGCCAAGGCTGTTGAAGGCGCCATATTGGCGAAGTCGAGATTGCGCGCTGCCGGGAATCGTATCCATGCAAGGCAGATAAGCGAAACACGACCCCAGTGCGAGGGGCCCGGCGATTTTTACATTCCGGCTCGCCTGTGGATTGCTCGCCACAAGATATAGAAACTCTGTGGAATGCGCCGTCCGCATGTTGTGTTTCGTTTCGCCCCTGATACGATATGTAGGTGTCGAGAGGGGCGACGCGTAATTGTCGTCACAACATCTAGTAGGTTTGGGTCTTGTTCCGGCCCGGCCTTTGTGCGGGAGACCTGCAAACCATGTCATGGACTGATGAACGGGTAACAGTGCTCAAGAAGCTGTGGGCCGAAGGCCACTCGGCTTCTCAGATTGCCAAACAGCTCGGCGGGGTTACCCGCAATGCCGTCATCGGCAAGGTACACCGCCTTGGCCTGTCCGGCCGCGCGACGCCGTCGCGCCCAGTGAAACGTCCGCCGCGTCTGGCGCGTCCGAAGCCCCGTTTCGTGGCCGAGGCGCCCGCCGTCGTCGCAGCAGCGCCGGCCCCGGCTGCCGCAGCTACCAAACTTCCGGGCGTTACCGATGTCCCGGCCCTGCCGGAGCGCACCGCATCGCTCGCGCCGCTGCCGCCCCTGCCGATGGCAGACGGCACACCGGCCTCGATCCTCACGCTTCGGGATTCCATGTGCAAATGGCCGATTGGCGACCCCGCAGACCCCAAATTTGCTTTCTGCGGACGCAAGGCAGATTGCGGACCCTATTGCGCTGAGCACGCAGCCGTTGCATTCCAGCCTGCAAGGAAGCGCGAAGGCCGCAAATCCGAATACGACTTCGTCCGGCGCATTGCGGGCTAAAGCCCAGCATTCCATCTCGCCAGATAGAAGAAAGCCCCCGGCGCCCCCCGCCCCGGGGGCTTTACCTTTCCTGGGTTATCGTTCCTGAACTCTGGCCTGAACTCTGGCCTGAACTCTGGGGCCGGAAGGCCTCAATCGGGCGGCGCATCCTTGGCTGCCGGAAGCCACACGCCAAAGGCGGTCCCCTCGCCAATCCGCGTCTCCACCGCCAGCCCGCCGCGATGGTGGGTCATGATATGCTTGACGATGGCGAGCCCGAGGCCCGTGCCGGTAATCTTGCCGCCCCGGCTCTGGTCGGCCCTGTAAAACCGCTCGCCCAGGCGCGGCAGGTGTTCCCGCTCGATCCCCGGCCCCTGGTCTTCCACCCGCATCCAGACGTTCAGCTCATTGACGGCCACACGGTTGGGCGTCTGCAGCAGCGTCATCCGCTCGCTCCCCTCCCACAGCTGCGCGGCCAGGCTGCGCGCTTCAAACCCGTCGGCGGCCACGCCGCAATGGACCACTACCCGGCTGCCTGTACCGGAATATTTGATGGCGTTGGAAATGAGATTTTCCGCCACCTGAACCAGCTCGTCCCAATTGGCGGTCACATCGGGAAGGTCTTCTGCCCCTTCCACCACAAGCTCCACGCCCCGGTCGCTCGCCAGTGGAAGGAGCGCGTCGACTGAGTTCATCACGATGTCCGCAAAATGCTCCCGCGCCGTCGGCAGCATATGTTCGGTGCTCTCGATCCTCGAAAGTGACAGCAGGTCTGCAATCAGGCGGCTCATCCGCTCTGTCTCGCCTGCCATGATCGCCAGGAACCGGTCCCAGGAGTCCTTGTCCTCGCGGGCAGGCCCCCGCATCGTCTCGATGAAGCCGGAAATCGCCGTCAGCGGCGTACGCAGCTCATGGCTGGCGTTGGCGAGAAAATCGGCACGGGCGCGGGCCGCGCGCTTTACCGGCGTCAGGTCTTCCAGCAGCACCAGCAGGCTGTCGCTCGCACGGACCGAATGAATATGCGCCCGCCAATGCTCGTCCGGCCCGATCTCCAGCTCCAGCGAGCTGGAAACGCCCTCCGGCGCCGCAAGGCAGGTTTCGATCGCAGCCAGCAAGGCCGGGGTGCGGATTATCACGCTCGCGCGCGGCGGCGCAGACCGGCGCGGCCCAAGGCGCAGGAAGCTCGCCGCAGGCTCATTATACGCCACAATGCGCTGCTGATCGCGGCTCACTTCAAATGCCGGCAGCGGCAGCGCCGCCAGGAGGTCAGTCGTCAGCACGCTGTCGGGCGTTGAAGCGGCAACCGAAACAACGTCCCCGCCCCCTGTCTTCAGGCTCGCCGAGCCGACATAATAAGCCGACGCGACAGAGCCGATCACAAAGATTCCGGATAGCGCCTCGATCCAACCCAGAGATCCGGTCAGCACCAGAACCAGCAAGACCATGCCCGCTGTTCCGACAAGAACAGAAAAATCTTTCGCGCGCCGTGTCATCGAACGGCGACGGGCTTGTAAACCCTCTGTTTCGGAAGTCTGGCTCATAGTGACAACCGCCTGTATCGGAACGTTTTTCCCGGGCCCTTCTGTAGCGGTTATTGCGTATACGACGCCATGACAAAACTGCGGAACCAGAAGGCCTGGAAAAAAGGGTTACCGAGCACCGATGGATAGTTATTGAATTTCGATAATTTATCATTGACGCTCGGCATGGACAGGCGTATCGGAACCCTCAAGGCAGCCCGGAGCGCCGGATAACGCATGAAAAATTCTTTCCTTTTGGTGGGCACTGCCATGCTGGCTGCCTGCGCCACCTCCCCCGACGCCGTTGAACGGTTCACGACAGACAGGGACGCCCTGTTTGCGACCACCCCCAATGCGCCCTCTGAATGGGCGGCGCGCGGCGTTGCCGGCGTGGCGCCACAAGGCAACTGGCTCGACCAGTTCAACGACCCTGTCATGAGCACGCTCGTCGAAGAAGCGCTCAGCGCCAATCCGACGGTGGAATCCCGCGCCGCCAGCCTGCGTGCCTCCACCGCCTTGTCGCGTGTGGCGCGCAGCGCCCGCTGGCCTTCCCTCTCTGCATCGGCCACGTTCGGTGGCTCCTCCACCGGCGTTGTCCTGCCGGGCGGCGGCGACGACCGCGTGAACAGCGAGATTTACGGCCTTGGCCTCGATGCCAGCTGGGAAATGGACCTCTGGGGCCGCATCTCGAACAGCATCGCGCAGGCCGACGCGGACTATGCGCTCTCTTCGGCAGACCTTGCCGCTACTGAACTCTCGATTGCGGCGCAAACGGCCTCCGCCTGGATCAGCCTCAATGAGGCGCTGGCGCAGGAGCGGATTGCCGTCCTCACCTATGAAGCCCGCCAGCGCGTGGTGGATCTGACAGAGCCGCGCGTGCGCGCGGGCATCTACGGCCCGCTGGAACTGCGCACCGCGCGCAGCACGCTCGCTCAGGCAGAAGCGGCCATCGCCGCCCGCCGGCAGCTTTCGGTACAGGCAGCGCGCCGCCTTGAAGTCCTGCTTGGCCGCTATCCGTCTGCCGAACTCACCGCCCCGGCTCAGATCCCCGAGCTGCCGGAAATGCAGGTTGTCGGAAATCCGGCGATGCTGCTGTCCCGCAGGCCTGACATCGCCATTTACGAAGCCCGCGTGGTGTCGGCCGGCCTGCAGGCGGAACAGGCCCGCATTGCCCTGCTGCCAAGCCTCAGCCTGTCGGCGTCAGCCAGCACCAATTCTGCAGACCTGTCCGATGCGCTCGACCCGGCGCTGATCGCGGCCCGTCTCATTGGCAATCTTGTGCAACCGGTCTTCACCGCCGGGCGCCTCGACGCGCAGCGCGTGGCCGCCATTGCGCGAGCAGAGGCAGCTGTGGCAAACTATGCCGGTGCCGCGCTTGACGCTTGGAGCGAAGTTGAAAACGCTCTGACAGCGGATGTCCTGCTTGCCCGGCAGGAAGAAGCGCAGACCCGCGCGCTTGAAGAAGCCCGCGCCGCAGAAGAGATCGCCGAGCGGTACTACTCCAGCGGCACGGTCAACATCTTCAACCTGATTGATGCGCAGACGCGCCGTCTGACCGCAGAAAGCCAGCTGCTGACCGCCCGTGCGGACCGCGCGCGTAATCGCATCAACTACCACCTCGCGCTCGGCGGCGGTGTTCCAGGCCCGGAACTCGCAACTGAGGATGACCTGTTTGACACTGACGCCGCCGAAAGCGGCAGGAGATAGACGCCATGGGACGCCTTATCGCCATCATCGCACCAATTGCCATTCTCGTCGTCGTCGGCGGCTTTGGCGTTGGCACAGTTATCGCGATGAAACCGGTACCGGAAAAGAGTGACGAGCCGCGCCCCGGTCTCAACGTGTTTGCCGAGCAGGTTCGCACCGGCGACCTGACAGTCACTGTCGACGCACAAGGCGAAGTCCGCCCCAAGCGTGAGATCGTGGTCGCCCCTCAGATTGCCGGCCGTGTCACTTATGTTTCGCCCGACTTTATCGATGGCGGCTTCATCAAGCGCGGCCAGGTGCTCGTCCGGGTCGAGCCGGCCGACTATGAGCTGACGGTCGTGCGCGCCAAATCGGTCGTCGCCAGCGCCGAACAGGGGCTTGCCCGCGAAGTGGCCGAGGCAGAGCTTGCCCAGCAGGATCTCGACAATCTCGGCCTGACGGACGTGTCCCCGCTTGCCCGCCGCGAGCCACAACTCGCCGAAGCCCGCGCCGCGCTCGAAGCTGCCAAGGCCCAGCTCGCCGAAGCAGAGCTCAGCCTCGCCCGTACAGCCGTGGTCGCTCCCTTCGATGGCCGCGTGCGCGAACGGTCGGTGGATATTGGCCAGTTCGTCTCCCCCGGCCAGTCGCTCGGCAACATCTTCGCCACAGATGTGGTCGAAGTTGCCCTGCCCCTGAAAGATGCAGACCTCGGCCTGCTCGGCCTGCCGATCGCCTTTGCCGCCTCGGACAAAGCGCCCGGCCCCAAGGTCGTTTTCTCGGCTGTGGTTGGCGGCAAGCCGCGCACCTGGACAGGCGAAGTCGTCCGCACGGGCGCCGCAATCAATTCCCAGACCCGCCAGATCAACGTCTTCGCCGAGCTGAAGGACCCCTACGGCGCAGGCGCTGACGACGGCGCGCCGATGGCGCCCGGCCTGTTCGTCACCGCCAGCATCGAAGGCGAAGTGGTGAAGGACGTGCTGATCGCCCCGCGCGCAGCCCTCCGCGGGCAGAACAGCCTCTATCTTGGCGACACCAAGGAAGGGAAGCTGTCGATCCGCCCGGTCGAAGTGGTCTACACCAATCAGGACGGCGCCTACTTCCGCGGCGGCGCAGAACCCGGCGAGCTGGCGATCGTCAGCCCGATCCAGGCTGCCTTTGACGGCATGTCCATCACGGTTCTCGAGCGGATGCCCGACGGCACCGTGAAGACGCATGGCGAAGCCAAGAAGAAACCTGCTGATACCGAAGCCGTCGCCGATGCGAGCACGAAGGACGGCACTGAAGGGGGCGCGCAATGAACGGCCTTGTCGCCTGGTTTGCCCGTAACGCGGTTGCTGCAAACCTCCTGATGATCCTTCTCTTTGCGGGCGGTGTCTTCGGATACAGCTCCATGGAACGGGAAATGTTCCCTGTCGTGAAGGTGTCGGGCGCCTCCGTTTCAGTTGCCTGGAACGGCGCCTCCCCGCGCGATGTCGAAGAACAGATCGTCACCCGGATCGAAGAGGCGGTTTCCAGTATCAACGGCCTCGACCGCATCACCTCCATCGCCAGCGAAGGCGTCGGCGTGGTCAACATCAAGGGCCGCGACGACATCGACATGGATGTCTTCCTCGACGAGATCAAAATCCGCGTCGACCAGATCAACAATCTTCCGCAGGCCGCCTATCGCCCGCAGGTGACGCGCTGGGAGCAGCGCAACTGGTTCTTCGGCATGGTGGTCCATGGCGATGTCGACCAGAAGACCCTGCGCCGCATCGGCAAGAAAATCCGCGACGACGTTGCCCGCCTTCCCGGCGGGGAGCTGGCCGTCCTGCAAGGCTCGCCCGACGAGCAGGTGAGCATCGAGGTCGCCGAGGAATCGCTGCGCCGCTACGGCCTGACACTTGCCGAAGTCGCCAATGCCGTGCGTCAAAACTCCATCAACTCCTCGGGCGGCCGGATCGAATCCCCCGTCGGGGATGTCGGCATCATGTCGCGCAATCTCGCAGACACGGCCGAAGAGTTCGGCAGCATCATCATCCGCCAGACCACGGACGAAGGCACGGTCCGCGTGTCGGATGTCGCCGATGTCATTGACGGCCTCTCGACGGACAAATTCAGCGCCACGTTCAACGGCCGCAACACCGTCTTCGTGATGGTGCCCGAGCCAGACCAGATGGACATTCCGCGCTATGCCGCTGGCTTCCGCGACTTCATCGAGCGCGCCAACGATCCGTCCAACGGCATCCTGCCGGAAGGCATGAAGATCGACATCCTCTGGGACGATTCTGAAACCTTCAATGCCCGGATGGACCTGATCACCACCTCTGCCCTCCAGGGCACGCTGCTGGTGATGCTCGTCCTCATCCTCTTCCTGCGCCCCATGGTGGCCTTCTGGGTCACGGCCGGCATCATCACTGCCTTTGCCGGCGCTGTGATGCTGATGCCGTTCTTCGGCGTCTCCTGGAACATCCTGTCCACCTTCGCCGTGCTGCTGGTGATCGGGGTTATCGTCGATGACGCGATTGTCGTCGGCGAGAACATACACAGGGAAGTCGAAAGCGGGCGACGAGACGGCATCGATGCCTCGATCATCGGTACGCAGCTTGTTCTCAAGCCGGTTATCTTCGGTGTGCTGACGACCATCATCGCTTTCCTGCCCTGGGCCTTCATCACCGGCCCGACGCGCATGTTCACCCAGCAGATCAGCTTCGTGGTCGTGGCCGCGCTGGCGATCTCGATTGTGGAGAGCATGTTCATCCTGCCCAACCACCTGTCTCACATGAAGAAGCAGGAGTTCGGCGGGCGCACGGGCCGTTTCATGTCGATGCAGCGCAAGATCGCCGACAGCATGCTGTGGTTCGCCAACCACTATTACAAGCCTGTGCTCGAAGTCGCCATTCGCATGCGCTATGCGACGGTCACCTTCTTCTTCTGCCTGTTTGCGATCGCCGTTTCGATCCAGGGAACCGGCGTCGTGCCATTCAAATTCATGCCGGAAATCGAGGCAGACCTCATCCGGGTGAATATCGAAATGCCCGATGGTACGCCCTATGAGCGCCTGCTCCAGGTGCGCGACCAGCTGCGCAACGGCATCGATACGGCAAAGGCCGAGTTCAACACGGAATATCCCGGCGTCGAAAAAGGCCTCATCCGCGATGCATCCGTCATCGCATCGGGCCGCCAGATCCAGGCCTTCGTCGGCCTTGTCCCACCGGAACATCGCCCCGAGACGATCCGCTCCAAGGACATTGCCGAGCGGATGCGCGAAAAAACGGGTGAAATTCAGGATGCGGAGAATATCGACTTCGCCTTCACCTTCAACGAGGCCGACACCGGCGTCCAGTTTGCGCTCAGCCATCAGGATCTTGAACGCCTGCGCGCCGCGGCAGACTATCTGAAGGCACACCTGGCCACCTATTCGGAAGCCTACGACATTTCGGACAACCTCTCCTCATCGGCTGAGGAAATCCGCATCACGCTGAAGCCCGGCGCCGAGTCCCTCGGCATCACGCTCAGCGATGTCACCAGCCAGGTCGGCCAGGCGTATTACGGCTTCGAAGCCCAGCGCCTGCCCCGCGACGGACAGGACGTGCGCGTCATGGTCCGCTTCCCGGAATCGGCGCGCGAGGATCTCGACAGCCTTGAAACCCTGCGTGTGCGCACGGCTGATGGCCGCGAAATCCCGATCACGCAGGTCGCAGACTTCGAATTTGCGCCCGGTATCAACCGCATCGTCCGCCGCAATCGGATGCGCTCGGTCACTGTCTCTGCTGAAATCTTCGGCGATGGCGGCCGCGGCCAGATCATGGGCGCAATGGAGAAGGATTTCTGGCCGGAGTTCCGCAAGGAGTTCCCGGACGTGATCCGCGGTGAGGCCGGCGGATATGAAGAGCAACAGCGCTTCTTCGCCGAAGTCGGCCGCCTGCTGATGATCGCTGTCGGCGCGATGTATATGCTGCTGGCCATTGCCTTCCGGTCCTACTCTCAGCCATTGTTGCTGATGATGGCCCTGCCGTTTGCCTATTGCGGCGCGGTGTTCGGGCTCGCCATCAGCGGCGTGCCGATGGCTATGTTCGCCTTCTTCGGCATTGCGGCTGCCGCTGGTGTCGTCATCAACGACAACCTCGTTCTGATCGACTATGTGAACCGCAGGCGGGATGAAGGCGCCGGCGCCGTTCAGGCCCTGGTGGATGCCGGCGTCTCCCGCTTCCGCCCGATCATCCTGACTTCGGTGACCACCTTCGTCGGCATCCTGCCGTTGATGGCAGAGAAGTCTGTGCAGGCACAGTTCCTGAAGCCGATGATCGTCTCGCTGGGCTATGCGGTCGCGTTCGCGCTGTTCGTCTCTCTCCTCATGGTTCCCGCGCTCTACGCTGTCGGTGTCGAGATCGGACGCATCGTCCGCTGGACCTGGGGTGGCAAGCCTTACCGCCATATCGGTGAAGGCTACACCGGACAGGTGACGCTGGATGAAGAAGCCCTTATGGGTACGAGTCAGGGCGGTGGTCACGGGTCTCCCCAACCGGCGGAATGATCCGGGATGCGCCTGCCAATAATCCGTCCGCAGATGGCCGGGGCCTCCCGGCCATCTGTGATCTTTTGCAAACCCTCGGAGGACCGAAGATGAAACGTTTGCTTCTTGGCGCGGCCGTTGCCGCGCTGGCGACAGCCTGTGCAACTGCGCCGGATGCGCCGCCTGCAGCGGAGCTCAGCTCCGCTACCCCAACCACTCCTGCGCCCGCCACCGAGCCCGCGTCCGAGCCGGAAGCCACGGCAGCACCGAAAAAATTCCTGACCGCCGAAGGCCTCGAACTGTCCGCCCCCGACACCTGGGGCGCGTGGGGCATCGATCTCACCACCGCCGACAAGTCCGTCGCCGCCGGTGACGACTTCAACAATTTCGCCAATGGCACCTGGATCTCCGGCTTCGAGATCCCGGCAGACCGCTCCCGCTATGGCGCCTTCGATCTGCTGCGCGAGAAATCGGAACAGCGCGTACGCATCATTATCGATGACCTTGCTGCCACGACCCCTGCCCTGGACACGCCGGAAGGCAAGATCGCCGCTTACTACAACGCCTATCTCGACACGGCTGTGATCGATGCCGCAGGCCTTGATCCGGCGCAGCCCTATTTCGACAGAATCGACGCCATGACCGGCCTGGAAGACCTGGCCGTCCTCACCGCATCGGTCGGCTTTGCTTCGCCGATCGGCGGCTATGTCTTCGTCGATGACAAAGACCCTGAAACCTACATTTTCCAGATGGGCCTCAGCGGCCTCGGCCTGCCGGACCGCGATTATTATCTGAAGGATGATGAAAAATCGGTCGAACAGCGCGCCAAATATGTCGAGCTCCTGACCGATCTTCTCGGCAAGGCTGGCTATGCCGACCCCGCCGCTGCTGCAGCAGACGTGATGGCCTTCGAAACGGCCCTTGCGAAAACCCATTGGGACCGCGCCCTCTCGCGCAATCCGGAGATCACCTACAACAAGGTGACCAGCGATGAGTTCTACGCCATGGCGGGCGCTTTCCCTGCCAAAACAGCGCTCGACACCATCGGCGTCGGCGCAGAAAAGAACTTCCTCGTTGCGCAAATTCCTCCGACAGCGGAAGAACTGGCCGCGGCCGGCATTTCGGCAGAGGACGCCGCCAAGCTCGGCGGCGGCTTCCCCGCCATGTTCCAGCTTGCCAGCGAAACCTCGCTTGACACCTGGAAAGCCTATCTCAAGGCACACTTCCTGATCGACCATTCCGACGTTCTGCCCAAGGAAATCGACGACGCAGTCTTCGCGTTCTATGGCACCACGCTGCGCGGTCAGCCTGAGCAGCGCGAGCGCTGGAAGCGCGCCGTGTCTGCCACCGAAGGCGTCCTGGGTGAAGCCATCGGCAAAGTCTTCGTCGAGCGCTACTTCCCGCCGGAAAACAAGGCTGCCATGGATGACCTCGTGGTCAACCTGCGCAAGGCCATGGCGGTCAATCTCGACGAGCTGACCTGGATGAGCGGCGACACCAAGGTGAAGGCGCACGAAAAACTGGGCAGCTTCAACCCGAAGATCGGCTATCCGGAAAAGTTCGAGACCTATGACACGCTCGTGGTTGGCTCCAACGCGCTTGACAATTCCATGGCCGCCAGCAAGTGGGCGATGGAGGACAACCTGTCCGATCTCGGCACGACGGTCGACAAGACCCGCTGGTTCATGACCCCGCAAACGGTCAACGCCTACTACAATCCGAGCTTCAATGAGATTGTGTTCCCGGCCGCAATTCTGCAGCCGCCATTCTTCAATCTCTCGGCCGATCCGGCTGTGAACTACGGCGCGATCGGCGGCGTGATCGGTCACGAGATGGGCCACGGCTTTGACGACCAGGGCGCCAAGTTCGACGCCACCGGCGCGCTCAACAACTGGTGGACACCGGAAGACCAGGCAGCCTTCCGCCTCCTCGGCGACGCGCTCGTTGCCCAATACAACGGTTACTGCCCACTCGATGACGGCAAGACCTGCGTCAATGGCCGCCTGACCCTCGGCGAGAATATCGGCGACCTTGGTGGCCTTTCGATGGCCTACAAGGCGTACCAGCTGAGCCTCGACGCCAATGGCGACGGCGCTGTCAGCGAAGACGAAAAAGCGCCTGTCATCGACGGCCTCTCCGGCGACCAGCGCTTCTTCCTCGGCTGGGCCCAGGTCTGGCGCGCGAAATACCGGGATGAAGCCAAGCGCCAGCAACTGCTGACCGATCCGCACTCGCCGCCGGAATACCGGATCAACGGCATCGTGCGTAACTTCGACGAATGGTACGACGCGTTCGGCGTGGGTGAGGGTGATGCCCTCTACCTGCCGCCGGAAGAGCGCATCCGCATCTGGTAACCGGCCTGGTTGCTGACGTTTCGATGGTTGACCGGGCAATTGAATTTGCCCGGTCAACTAGCTTTTAACCCCGGCTTTCGTATTCATGATCATAGTCGCGATACGCTGCGGCATGATTCTTGCTTTGAGCTGGGAATGACATTTCTGATGCGTCTCTTCGGGGGCCGGAAAGCCGGTACCATCAACGCCTCCCGGATAGAGAGGGTGACCTCTTCCCGTTCGAAGGAGGACTTTGCGCGCCCCGTCCGCTCCCAGGTCTACCGCGAAGTCACCGTTCATCTCGAGTCCGGCTACAGCCGCAAAGGCATCGTGCTCGACTATTCGGATAACGGACTGCGCATCCGCTTCCCGACCAATGAAACGATGCCCCGCTTCCTGAAGGTCAGCGCCGCCTCAATCGGCATGGATGGGCGTGCCCAGCTTGTCTGGCAGAAGGGCTCCGAGGTCGGCCTCAAGCTGATCTGACGCGCAGATCGCGCAACAAGTTTCAAACCTCACGCGTTTTTCATCTCTCCCGGGGATGACGCGGCGCCCGTGCGCCCTATACCTTATGGGGCAGTTCCACGGGAGATTTGCGCCATGCGCCTTGCACTGCTTGCCCTTGCCGCCGCCCTGACGACCGCCTGCTCGCAGGCGACCGCCGGCCAGCCCGAGACCAAGCCTACCGCCACTCCCCCAGTCGAAGAGGCCGCCGCGCCCATGACCGCGACCGAATTTCTCTCCATCGATGGCAAACCGCTCGACCTTACCCACCTCGGCGCCAAGGCCATCCTGGTGGTAAACACCGCCTCGCGCTGCGGATACACGCCCCAGTATGAAGGCCTGCAAACCCTTTATGAGGATCGCAAGGCCGATGGTCTGGTCATTGTCGGCGTCCCCTCCAACGACTTTGGCGGACAGGAGCCGGGCACCGAGGAGGACGTGAAATCCTTCTGCGAAATCAATTACGGTGTCACCTTCCCGCTGACGAAGAAATACGCCGTCATCGGCGCCTCCCAGCACCCCTTCTACAAGGCCGCCGTCGCCACGCTGGGCGATCCTGCCCAGCCCAAATGGAACTTCCACAAGATCCTCGTCAGCGCGGACGGTATCCCGCTCAAGGCCTACCCCTCTTCGGTCAAGCCAAACGACAAGGGCCTCGCTGCCGATATCGACGCCGCCCTCGGCACCTGACCGCGTTCCCGGCCAGATCCCGCCAACCGTCCCGGCCTTGACGAAACGGCATGTCCGGCGCCTAAGTCTTGCGCGCTGCACAAAAACTTAAACGTCAGGAAGGAACGCGTCCCATGTCAGAGAAAGATCCCGTCGTCATCGTCGGTATGGCCCGCACCCCTATGGGTGGCCTGCTCGGCGAACTCGCCAGCTTCTCCGCCAATGAGCTTGGCGCCCATGCCGTCAAAGCGGCCACCGCCGAAGCCAAGCTGGGCGACACCGAGATCGACGAAATCATCATGGGCAACTGCCTGCCCGCTGGCCAGGGCCAGGCCCCTGCCCGTCAGGCTGCCATCAAGGCTGGCCTCGACAAGAAAACCGAAGCGGTCACCATCAACAAGATGTGCGGCTCGGGCATGCAGGCCGTCGTTCAGGGCCGCAACGCCCTCCTCGCCGGTGAAGCCAGCGTCATCGTGGCGGGCGGCATGGAATCGATGACCAACGCGCCCCACCTCATCACCCTGCGCCAGGGCCACAAATACGGCGCCGCCCAGGCGCGCGACCATATGGCCACCGATGGCCTGGAAGACGCCTATGAAGGTGGCCCGATGGGCAACTTCGCCGACATGATCGCCCGCGAATACCAGTTCACGCGCGAACAGCAGGACGCCTATGCGCTGGAAACGCTGCGCCGCGCGCAGGACGCTACCAAGGCCGGCAAGTTCAAGCGCGAAATCGCGCCCGTCACCGTGAAAACCCGCAAGGGCGAAACCGTGGTCGACACCGACCAGCTTCCCCGCGAAGCGATGCCGGACAAGATCCCCACCCTGCGCCCCGCCTTCAGCAAGGATGGCACGGTCACCGCCGCCAACGCCTCGGCCATTTCCGATGGCGCCGCGGCTGTCGTGCTGATGCGCGAGTCGGAAGCCAGGAAACGCGGCCTCAAGCCCATTGCCAAGATCGTCTCGGCCTCCAGCCATGCGCACGAACCGGCCTACTTCACCACCGCCCCCGTGCCCGCCATGAAGAAGGCGCTCGATAAGGCCGGCTGGAAGGTCGAGGATGTCGACCTCTGGGAAGTCAACGAAGCCTTCGCGGTTGTCCCGATGATCGCGATGAAAGAGCTCGGCATCAGCCATGACAAGCTGAACGTGAATGGCGGCGCCTGCGCCATGGGCCACCCGATCGGCGCCTCCGGCGCCCGCGTGCTCATCACCCTTCTGGCCGCCATGGAAGACCGCGGCCTCAAGAAAGGCATGGCCTCCCTCTGCATCGGCGGCGGCGAAGGCATCGCCATGGCTGTCGAGCGCGTCTGATTAACAGGCGCACGCGGCCATGCCGCTGCAAAACCGCGCTGATCCGTTCGGGCTGCTGCACGCAGTGCCCGAACGGGGCGCCTTCATGGGCAATCGGGGCGGCTGCTTTCACCGGGATGACCAGTCCCTGAAAGCCCGGCAATGGGCCAGCCAGCGCTGGATCATCTGCCGGCTGGACTTCAAGGACCGGCGCCGCCAGCTGATGCGGCCCGGCCATTACACCGAACTCTTCTTCCTGGACGAGCCGACCGCGCTGGCGGGCGGCCACCGTCCCTGTTTCGAATGCCGTCGGGCCGAGGCGGTCGCCTTTCGTGATGCGCTTATCCGAGCCGGAGAGCTGCCCCCCGGCGCGTCCATCACGGAAGTCGACGCCCGCGCCGCCGGCGAGGTCCAGCAGGTTCTCAGCGGCAAACGCCCCCGCCGCGCAATCACCCCCACCACCCTGCCCGATGGCGCCATGTATGCCGCCGAGGAGCGCGCCTGGCTTGTCTGGCAAGGCCTTGCTTATGCTTGGAGTTTCAGCGGCTACGGCGCTTCCCGGCCCCTGCATGAAGCGGGAGTGGGGTTAACGCCGGAAATCATATGCGGCGCACTAAATTCGGGCTATTCACCAGCGACGCACACGTCTATCGGTAGTGCGCAGGGCATAGGAGCACAACCGGGTGGCGCCATCGCAGGATGACATCCTCGCGCATTTTCGCGAGCAGGCCGGCTTCTGCGCGGCGCTCGGCTCGCCCTTCATGCAGGCGCTCTGCCTCGCCATGGCCACCGACATTGAAAAACGCGGCCCCGTCTCGAAGCTGGTCAAGGGCTGGAAGGGCAATCCGCGCCGCGACGCGCTTTCCCTGCGCATTGCCGGCTTCCTGCATTATTGCGTTCTCAGCGGCGCAGCCCCGCAGCTTGCCGCAGCCTATCCGGCCGCCAATCCCGACTGGACGATGGAGCAGGTCTGGCCGGTCGCCCGCGCGCTGCTGGCAGAGCGGGCCACAGAAGCCGCCCTCTTCATCCAATCGCCGCCGCAAACCAACGAGACGCGCCGCGCCATCGCCTTGCTGCCCGGATTCCTGAAGACTGCCAGCCTTTATCCGGGGCCGATGCACCTGCTGGAACTGGGCGCGAGCGCCGGCCTCAATCTCAATTGGGACCGCTTCACCTACAAGACACACCGCTGGGAGCTTTCCGGCGAGCCGAGCATCGAGATCGACACCGAATGGGATGGTCCGCCTCCGGATCATTTGGACATTGCATTCAATATCGTCTCGCGCGCCGCCTGCGACCAGAGCCCCATCAATGTGAACGAGCCGGACGCCGCCCTGCGCCTTGCCTCCTATTTCTGGCCCGACCAGCCAGAGCGCCTTGCCCGGCTGGACGCGGCGATGGATCTGGCGCGTCGCACGCGCGTTTCTGTTGACGCTGCCGATGCCGCCGAATGGCTGGCCGCAAAGCTTGCCGCCCGCCCTGAAGAAGGCGTCACGGTCGTCTATCACTCGGTCTTCCTGCAATATCCGCCAGCCGAAACGCGCCGCGCCCTGCAGGCGATGCTGGAAGAAGAAGGCGCCGCCGCAACGTTCGAGCGCCCCCTCGCCTGGCTTTGTTTCGAACCGGGCGCCTTCTTTCAGGGAGAAGATCAGGTCGGCATCGATCCGAATGACTTCATCACCTATCTGCGTGTCTGGCCAGATAACGAAACCCACCGGCTGCTTCGCTCCGATGGGCACGTCCGCCGCGTTCAGCCGCTCTAGGGCGTTCCGGTCTTTACCCACTCAATCAATTCACCCGTCAGCTTACGGATGGCCGCATCTGCGTCCTTGCCGGCCTGATTGGTGTTGACGATGATCACGGCGCCCGGCTCGGGCAACACCACCACCTGAGACAGCCACATCGTGTTCGATCCCGCATGAAGGTAAGCCTTGCTGCCATCCTTTCCCGTCTGCACGCCCCAGCCGAGCGCATAGTCGGATGCCGCATCCGGATAAGGCGTCATCAGCTTCTGCCGCATCGCGGCGGGCAGCGCGTCCGGCCCCTCCAAAAAGCTCAGCAGCAGGCGGGCATGGCCTTCCAGGCTGATATGCGCGGTGCCTGCCGAGGCAAAGGCCGGCGCATTATCAGCCTCCTGACCAAATCCGGCAGGCTTCATCCCGCCGAGCAGCGTCGGCTTGTGCCCCTGAATGGCCTTTGGCGGCCCGAAACCAAATCCCCGGCCTGCGCCATCGGGTGCCTGTTTGATCACCAGCCGCCACATCAGCTGCTCATAGGTCTCCCCTGTCCCGGCCACCTTCTCCATCGCGCGGCCCGCGATGATGTAGCCAAGATTGGAATAGACGAACGCGCCGCGCGTTCCCGGTGGGCCTTGTTTCAGCGTGGCATCCACCAGCTTCGCGCGCTGCCGGGCCACCGGCTCGCCATTGCGGCCCGCGCCCAGCATCCAGAAGCCACCCGGATTGGCCGCTGCGCCAGAGCGGTGGGCCAGCAGCTCCTCGATCGTCACGTCCCGCCAGCCGGGCGCCAGGTCGTCGCCTTCGAAAATCTCGCCAAGGGTCATGCCCCAGCGCGCCCCTCCTGCATCCACAAGACGGCCCCAGCCTAGCGCTGTCAGCATCTTTGTATTGGACCCAATGTGCCAGGCGTCACCCGGCGCGACCGGTTCGCCGCCCTTGGCCCGCGCGCCCGTCACCGCCAGGGCGAGGATGCCATCTTCCGGCGTCGCGATCACGGCCCCGACGCCGACCAGCCCGTATTCGGTCTGCGCCGCGCTCAGGATGTCCCTGAGATGTCCCGATTTGTCACTGTTTGTCTCTGAAAAGGCACTCTGCGTACTCAAAAATACACAGAGTGATATCAAAACGACCCGTTTCGACAGGCCCGCGAGCCTAGTCGCTGGACTTTGCCGTCTGCCGGACCAGCCCCAGTGGAAGCGCCGTGGTTTTCTTGGCAACCCGGATAACGATCCGCGACTGAACATCCGAAACCAGCTTGGAACCCAGCAGTTTGTCTCGCAGGAAGTTGTCATAAGCATGCATGTCCGTTGTTACGATATGCATGGAATAGTCTACGGCACCGGTCACAGTCATACATTCGACCACTTCCGGCCAGACCTGCACCAGCGCCTCGAAGGCCTCCAGGTTCTCCTTGCTCGGCAGGGCCAGCTTGACGCTGGCGATGACCTCGAAATTCAGGCCCAGCGCATGATTGTCGATCAGCGTGACGCGGCCCTTGATGAATCCGGCCTCCTCCATACGCTTGATACGGCGCCAGCAGGGCGACGAAGAAAGCCCCACACGCTCAGCAATTTCCGCGACGGACAAGCTGGCATCATGCTGGATCAGGTCCAGAATTCGGGCGTCGATGGCGTCAAGCTCTTGGGACAATTTGCCAGGAACCTCTCTTTTGATAGAATAATATTCCCGGAAATAACAAAACTCTCGCAAGATAGGCAAGCAATTTCGTTCGATTTTCCCAATAATATGCCGCAGGCGCCCAAAGGACTCGTCTGCCATGAAACATCGTGAAGTTACGCTGGACGACAAATACGAACTTGTCGAGGGCAAGGCTTATATGACCGGCATCCAGGCGCTCGTTCGCCTGCCGCTTGATCGCAAGCGTCTCGATGCCGCTGCGGGCCACAAGACAGGCGGATTCATCTCGGGTTATCGCGGCTCTCCGCTGGGTGGCTACGACCAGCAGCTGCGGGCCATCCAGAAACTGCTGGACGCCCACGACATCAAATTCTGGGAAGGCCTCAACGAAGACCTCGGCGCCACCGCCGTTTGGGGTTCCCAGCAACTCGGCCTGTTCCCCGGCGCCCGCCTCGATGGCCTGTTCGGCATCTGGTACGGCAAGGCGCCCGGCGTTGACCGCACAGGCGACGTGTTCAAGCACGCCAACGCCGCCGGCACCTCGCCCCTGGGCGGCGTCCTCGCCGTCGTCGGCGATGACCACAACTGCAAATCCTCCACCCTGCCCTCGCAATCGGAATATGCGATGGCAGACGCCGAAATCCCGGTCCTCAATCCCGCCTCCATCCAGGACGTGCTGGACTATGGCATCCATGGCTGGGAAATGAGCCGCTTCTCCGGCGCGTGGGTCGGCCTCACGGCCCTCGCCGACACGATGGACTCCGGCTCCGTCGTTGACGTGACGTTGAGCCGCCTCTCCATCCAGAAACCAAGTTTCCAGCTGCCAGAAGCCGGTGTTCATATGCGCCGGGGCGACATCCCCCTCAGCAAGGAAGCGCGCCTGCGCCAGATCAAGCTGCCCGCCGCCCAGGCTTATGTCCGTGCCAATCGCCTGGATCATGTCATCCTGCCATCACCCAATCCACGCATCGGCGTGATCGTCACAGGTCAGGCCGCGCGGGACGTGTTCGAAGCGCTCGCGGCCATTGGCCTCTCTGCGGAAGACGCAGGCCGCCTTGGCCTCAGCATCTACAAGGTGGCCATGCCCTGGCCACTGGAGCCGCAAGGCATCCGTGAGTTCTGCGCGGGCCTTGAGCGGGTCGTAGTGATCGAACACAAACGCCCGCTGATCGAAGCGCAGCTCAAAGCCGCCCTCTACGATCTGCCCGAAAGCCGCCGACCCATCATCGAAGGCAAGTTTGACGCGGAGGGCCTCCCTCTTCTCTCGGATATTGCCTCCCTTAGCATTCCGGAAATCGCCAACGCCCTGATGCGGATCGTCCCGTCAGGCTGGGACACCTCCCGCGCGGAGGCCTACTTTAACCGTGTGGGCAGCGCGAGCGAAGCCGCGCGCACCAACGCCTCCCCGACCGTGCGCTCTCCTCACTTCTGCTCGGGCTGCCCCCACAATACGTCCACCAACGTGCCCGACGGTTCCCGCGCGCTGGCCGGCATTGGTTGCCATTACATGGCGAACTTCATGCCGGACCGGAAAACCGACATGACCAGCCAGATGGGCGGCGAAGGCATTGCCTGGGTTGGCCAGCACTGGGCGACCGATGAGAAACATGTCTTCGTCAATCTTGGCGATGGCACCTATTCCCATTCCGGCTCCCTCGCCATTCGCGCCGCCGTCACCTCCGGCGCCAACATGACCTACAAGATCCTCTACAACGACGCCGTGGCCATGACTGGCGGTCAGCATGTGGAATCTGGCCAAACGCCTGCGCAGATCGCCCAGCAGGTGGAGGCCGAAGGCGTCCGCACCATCCGTATCGTGACGGAAGACCCCACACGCTATGCCGCTGTGCGCGGCCTGCCCCGCAGCGTGAAGATCTATCACCGCGACGACCTTGAAGACGTGCAGATGGAACTGCGCGAAACGCCCGGCGTGTCGGTCATCATCTATGACCAGATGTGCGCGACGGAAAAGCGCCGCCGCTCCAAGCGCGGCATGATCAAGCCGGACCGCGTGCGCACCATCATCAACACCGAAGTCTGCGAGGGCTGTGGTGACTGCTCAGTGAAATCGAACTGCCTCTCGGTCGAGCCGGTGGAAACAGATCTTGGCCGCAAGCGCCGGATCAACCAGTCAAGCTGCAACACCGATCTTTCCTGTCTCAAGGGCTTCTGCCCGAGCTTCATGACCATTCAGGATGGCGAGCCCGCCTGGGAAGACCAGCCGCGCCTGACTTTCGATGCAGATGGCCTGCCTCTGCCTGAAACGCCGAGCCTCGCCCAGCCCTGGAACGTCCTCTTTACGGGCGTTGGCGGAACGGGCGTGACCACGGTTGCCGCCGTGCTGGCCATGGCCGCGCATGTGGATGGCAATGCCGCCTGCACGCTGGACATGACCGGCCTTGCCCAGAAAGGTGGCCCGGTGCTCAGCCATGTGCGCTTTGCGCGCGAGCCGGAAATGATCTCCACCGGCCGCGTGCCGCCGGCCAGCGCAGACCTGATCATCGGTTGCGATCTTGTCGTGGCCGCTGCCGGCGACGCGCTGAACCTGATGGACCCGCAGCGCACCGCGGCCTACGCGAATTCTGACGTGACGCCGACTTCGGAATTCATCCGCAACCGGTCGAAGCGCTTCGAGAGCGATCTTCTCTCCGCGCGGGTGAAACGCCAGTCGGCTGAGTTTGGCGCATTCGACGCGGAAGCCCTCGCGGTCGGCTATCTGCACGACGCGATCTACACCAACATGATCATGGTGGGTTACAGCTGGCAGAAAGGCAAAGTGCCTGTCAGCCTGCGCGGGCTTTACCGCGCAATCCGGCTGAACGGCACGAAGGTCGAAGACAATATGTCCGCGTTCAATATTGGCCGCCTTGCCGCCGCCGCGCCGGAGCGCCTGGCGCCCCAGCACGATCCCCGCGGCCATGTGGAGCAGAAATCCCTGAATGAGCTGATCGAGGATCGTACAACGCGCCTCGTGGCCTATCAGAACGCCGCCTATGCCGATCAATACCGCGCAATCGTCAGCGAAGTGCGCGCGGCCGAAACAGCTGCCGGACTCGGCGAGAACCTGACGCGCGCCGTGGCCACCTATGCCTACAAGCTGATGGCCTACAAGGATGAGTATGAAGTCGCCCGCCTCTATACGGACGGGAAGTTCGCCAAGCAGCTCGCCAGCCAGTTCAAGGGCGGCAAGCTCCGCTTCTGGCTCGCCCCGCCGATCATCGCGAAGAAAGATGTGCACGGCCATCTGGAGAAGAAGCATTTCGGCGCCTGGATGTTCACCGGCTTCCGCGTGCTTGCCAAGCTCAAGGGCCTTCGCGGCACAAAGCTCGATATTTTCGGCCGCACCGAAGAGCGCAAGATGGAGCGCGGCCTGCGCGACACCTATCTCGCCAACATGCGCCGCATTGCATCCGAGTTGACGACCGGAAACCACACGCTGGCCGTCGAGATCGCCCGCGTGCCGGACGAAATCCGCGGCTTTGGCCATGTGAAGGAAGCCGCCGTCGAAAAGGCCGCCGCCCGCGAAACAGAACTCTGGGCCGGCTGGCCCACCGGCAAACTGCCGAAAGCAAAGGTCTCTCTTATCGCCGCTGCTGAGTAGCCTGGCCGCTTACCGGCTGCTCGCCCGCTCAGGGAAAAATCACACCCGGCCCGCGCAAGCAGGCTGGGTGTGATCGTTTTTAGGTCTAGTGGAGCGGCGAGACTTCCACGTCGACGACCTTGCCCTTCTTGCTCATCTTCTCGATTTCGCGCTCGACATGCTTGGCTTTGACTTCGCGTGTTTCGGTGCGCGTGCCCTTGCCCTTCTTGTAGGTGACTTCGAGCCGGACCATTTCATCAGGGCCGTCCAGCGCGTCGCCGGTGACCCGCACAGCGGTTCCCCCAACGAACACAACGCCTTTGGCAGCGCCCTCAAGCGCGTCGCCCGCCAGGCTTACCGGGACTGTGACGATCTTGGTCGCCACGCAGCCTGTCAGCGGCAAGACCAGGACAGTCGCGGCGAGAATGAACGTGCGCATGGGGAAGCCTCCTCTGGAAGCCCCCTTTAAGCCCTGATTTGCGTTACCGTCTGCTTACGAGCTCAGTCGCGCGCGAGCGCTTCGTCGATCAGCGTTGCGGTATCGGCCACGCCATAGAGCGCTGCAAAGCTGCCGAAACGCGGCCCCTGCTCCTGCCCCAGCAGCACTTCATAGAGCGCCTTGAACCACTCGCGGAGATTTTCGAAGCCGTGATCCTTGCCGACGCTGAAAGTCAGCGTCTGCAGGTTCTCTCCGGTCGGCTCGTCGCTGAACGCCCTGAGGCGGGAGGAGAGATCCACCATCGCGGCGCGCTCCTGCTCGCTCGGCGCACGGAAGGTTTTCGCCGGCAGAACGAAGTCGCGATAGTACCGCATGGCGTATCCGGCGAGATCGTTCAGGAGCGGATGGCTCTCCGGCGACGCTTCCGGCGCGTAGCGCGTGATATAGGCCCAGAGCTGGGACACGTCCGTCGGGTTTGCCACGGCCACGAGGTTCATCAGCAGCGCAAAGCTGACCGGGCTCGACCATTGCGGCGGCTGGCCGGAATGGATGTGCCAGACAGGATTTTCAAGTTGCGCGGCGGGAGCCTCCTGCGGATATTTTTCCAGGAAGGTCAGGTATTCGTCGACCGCTTTGGGGATGACATCGAAATAGAGCTTCTTGGCAACGCGCGGTTTCTGGAACTGGAAGAGCGCGAGGCTCTCGTCCGGCGCGTAGGTGAGCCATTGCTCGACCGAGATGCCGTTGCCCTTGGTTTTCGAGATCTTCTCGCCTTTTTCATCCAGGAACAGTTCGTAGACATACTGTTCGGGCGGACGCGCGCCGAGGATGCGCGCGATCTTGGAATAGATCGGGGCGTTGGCCTGATGGTCCTTACCGAACATTTCAAAGTCCACGCCGAGCGCGGCCCAGCGCATCCCGAAATCAGGCTTCCACTGCATCTTCACAGCGCCGCCAGTGACGGGAAGCGTCACATCGCGGCCGTCTTCGTCCGCAAAGGTGATCTCGCCGCGCGCCGCATCGACATGCTTCATCGGCACATAGAGGACGCGGCCCGTGCTGGGGCTGATCGGCAGGAAGGGCGAATAGGTGGCGCGGCGCTCGTCTCCAAGCGTCGGCAGCATGACATCCATGATGTCCTGATACTTCTCCGCCGCGCGCAGCAGCATCGCATCGAACCGGCCGGACTTGTAGCAATCGGTGGCCGAGAGAAACTCGTACTGAAAACCGAATTGATCAAGGAAGGCGCACAGGCGTGAGTTCATATGTGCGCCGTAGGAAGCGTGTGTACCGAACGGATCGGGCACTGACGTCAGCGGCTTCTGCAGATATTCTTCCAGCGATTTGGGGTTGGGCACCGTGTCAGGCACCTTCCGCATACCGTCCATATCGTCAGATACGCAGATCAGGCGGGTGGTGTATTTTCCAGCTGTCAGCACTTCAAAAGCATGGCGCACCATGGTGGTGCGAACGACTTCGCCGAATGTGCCGATGTGCGGCAGGCCCGATGGACCATAGCCGGTTTCGAAGATGACCGGATCGTCGGCCTTGCGCTGGCCGCCCTTCATCTGATCCTCAACGCGCTTTTCCAGCGCGCGGGCAAGCTCGAAAGGCCAGGCCTTGGCAGATTGGGCGAGAGTGGACAGGTCGGTCATCGGATCATCAGTCATTGGAGATTATTGGTTGGCCGGACCTAGAGGCCACGCCGGAAAGCGTCAAGGCAATGCACCATGATTTGTAAAACATGTTTGACATGTCAAAAATATTAGACTATCCGCTGGTGTATAGAATTTTTGACATGACTGGAGAACGCTTTGTCCCTGTTCACATCCATCCGTGAGATGCCATTCCGTGAAAAAACCGCATGGGCGATGGCCACCCTGCTGACGGCAGGCGGTATCTTTTACTTCGACAAGGTGGTGAGCCTATCCCGCGCGCTGGGGGAAACAGCGCCGCCAATCATCGGCTTCGTGATCGCTTATGTTGTGCTGATCATCATCGGGTCCATCATCCTGATGTCTGCACTGGCCGCTTCATCTGCCCGGGAAGCCGAAGCTCCCGCCGACGAACGGGAGCGGCAAATTCAGGACAAGGCCGGCCACTGGTCAGGCTACATGCTCGCCTTTGCGGCGTTTGGCGCCCTCCTCAACTTCTCGGTCGATGGCGATGGAAACATGCTGTTCCACCTGGTATTTGCCGGCCTGATGGTTTCGCAAATTGCCGAATATGTGTTCCAGATCATTCTTTACCGGCGCGGCGTCTGACCGATGGCAAAGGCACCCCCAATTTCCAATCGCATCCGCGAGTTGCGCGAATCCCATGGCAATATGAGCCAGGCAGCACTCGCCGACTCCATTGGCGTCACCCGGCAGACAGTGATTGCGATCGAGCTTGGAAAATACTCCCCTTCTCTGGAAAGCGCGTTCCGGATCGCACGGGTATTCGGCCTTGGAATCGAAGACGTTTTTGGCTGGGATGCGCCCGCTGCCGAATGAGCAGGGCCAGCGCAAAACTCCGATTGACACTCATTCTCAATTGATGCAAATGGTTCTCATGATCATTTGCGTCTGTAATCGCATCAACTGCCGGGGTGTCCGCGAAGCCGTCGATGGCGGCGCACGCAGCCCGCGGGCCGTGCAGGCTCACCACGGATGCAAATTCAATTGCGGCAAATGCTCGACCGCCATCGGCGAGATCATTTCCGAAAAGATGGATGCAGCGGCAGGCACCGCTCCGCTGCTGGCGGCTGAATAAGCCACCGGCATTCTTCCTGAAAACTCAACAGCTTGCATGCTCCCAGCGCCCGCGCGGAGCAGGACTACCCCCATTGCAACTGTGTCTCACTATCATACTCAATTGATTTTATTGGATTTTTTGTTTGATCCGCATGGAATCGTCGCTTATACGGCTATGTAGATTCACCTAATTCCATTGCACAGGAGCTTTCCAATGAGAGGCGACAAAAAGGTCATCGACTTCCTGAACCAGGCCCTCAAGAACGAGCTGACCGCGATCAACCAGTATTTCCTGCACTCCCGCATCCTCAACGACTGGGGCGTCTCCAAGCTCGGCAAGAAAGAGCATGAAGAGTCGATCGAGGAGATGCATCACGCTGACTGGCTGATCGAACGCATCCTGTTCCTGGGCGGACTTCCCAACCTTCAGGACCTGGGCAAGCTGCACATCGGCGAGAGCGTTCAGGAAATCCTCGAATGCGACCTGAAGCTTGAGAACATCGCCATTCCGCTGCTGCGTGACGCGATCCAGTATTGCGAAGAAGTTCGCGATTATGGCAGCCGCGACCTGTTCTTCAAGATCCTCCACAATGAGGAAGAGCACGTCGATTATCTCGAAACCCAATTCGCCCTGATCGAACGCATCGGCATCGAGCGCTATACGCTGCTCCAGTCGGAAGCGAACGAAAAAGGGGACTAATCCGGTCATTGTGCCGCCACATTAAGCGACGGATAGTTCTAACGGCCTGCAGCAACGCTGCGGGCCGTTTTCACATCCAGACCTTCAAGGGGACAAACATGCACCGCCTAGCCAGCAGCCTAGTAGCCCTCTGCCTCGCCCTTCCGGCAGCAGCGCAGAGCGTACCTGACTTTCAGAACGAAGCTTTCGTTACGCCCTACTGGACGCGCGTTCCGGTCATCGAAGTGCTCGGCCGGGCGAATATGGAAGTCGCTCCGAACCGCGCCTCCTTCTCCGTGACCTATCTGGAGACGGACAAGGATTCAAAGAAAGCGATGCAGCTGGCAGTGGAGCGTGGGCGCCTCGCCTATGACACGATCAAGAAGACGGCAGGTGAAAGCGCGCGCATCCAATCTTCCGTCAACGTCACAGCGCTTTACGAGCAATACAAAGACAAGGACGGCAACCGGATCGACAATGAGCGCTCCGACAAGATCCGCGCATATGAAGCGCGCGTCTCCTTGAGCATCGTTGTGGACCAGGTTTCCAAGGCAGGCGCTGCGCGCGCGGGCGCACTTGCTCTTGCGCCGGAAAACTCTACCGGCCTTTCCACCTATCTTGAACGCACGACGGATATGAACCGCGCCGCCTATGAAGCCGCAGTCGAAGATGGGACGGCGCGCGCAAAAGCAACGGCTGAAGCGAGCGGCGCAGTCATCGGAAAGCTGATGGTGGTTCAAGAGGGTACCGGTCCCTGCCTCGGCCAGTGGTCTTCCATGGCTGGCAGCGACTACGATTATTACCGCTCCGCTCCAGCCGCCATGGCTCCACCATCCCCACCTCCACCGCCAGCACCAGTTGCTGCCGGTATGGTCGGCGGTCGCCAGATAACCATCACACAGGCTGATATCGATACCCTCAATCTGCCCTCTGATGACAAACCGCAGCAAATTTCCGCCAGCGTCTGCATGATTTACGCGCTCGGGAAATAATAATCCTTACACTGACGCTTGAGACAGAAATGCACAGCCTGTGCATTTCTTCTTGATCCTTCTTGCGAAGCGAGGTCTACATGCCGTTGAGGCATCAGGCCTCCTTCGCAATCCCTATGGCACTATCCGCTTCGCCTTTCTGCGCTGGAGTGGACCAAGGAAGGAAATCAAAAATGGCAAAAGCCACCACCAAGGCGCCCAGCGCCAAAGAAGTGCTCGTTGAGAAGTACGTTGCAGACCTGAAGGAAAAAGTCGGCGAAACCCGCCCGGACCTTGCCCTTCTCGATGCTTGCGTGAAAGCGTGCGGCCCAGCAATCTATAAAGCTGACTCGGCAACCGTTGCCGCTTCCGACAAAGAAGAGCTTGCGCGTGTAAAGATGAATTTCATCGCCAAGCGCCTTGGCGTCACCGATGAAGCCAAAGCCGACGCCGCCATCAAGGGCGCCATCGAGAAGTATGGCCGCAGCGTGCGCGCCAAGCACCGCCCGGTTGTCTACTACCTCATCGCCAAGGAACTGAAAAAAGCTGCTGCTCTCAAGAGCGCCTGATTTCAGACTTGAAGGCCAAATAAAAGCCGCCGCCCCGAGAACCGGAGCGGCGGCTTTTTATTCTATGTCAATCAGCTAATCGATCAGTAGCCGCCAAGACGGGCATAACGGTCGCGGTGCCAGCTCGCCGAGCCATAAAGGGCTTCCTGCACGCGGGCGCGCTTCATGTAGAAGCCCGGTTCTGCAGCATCGGTCATGCCAATGCCGCCATGCATCTGCACGCACTCGTTGGAGACAAGGTGAACCAGCTCACCTGCGCGCGCCTTGGCAAGGCTGGCAAGCTCGGCAATATCGGCCTTGCCCTCGTCTACGGCAGAAAGCGCCGCCATGACGCACGAGCGTGTCATCTCCAGATCGACAAACATCTTCGCGGCGCGGTGCTGCAACGATTGGAACGAGCCGATCAGCTGGCCGAACTGTTTGCGGGTGTTGAGGTATTCCAGCGTCATGTCGAATGCGGCCTGAGAGGAACCGAGCATTTCGGCGGCGAGGCCGATGGCGGCCCGGTCGAGCACCGGATCGAGAATATCGGCGCCTTCGTCCGCGGGGCCGATCAGCGCGCTTTCCGGAACATTGACGCCATCGAATGTAACATGCGCGGCGCCGTGACTGTCGACGGTCTTGAGTTCCGCAATGGAGACGCCTTTTGCATCTGCGGGCACGAGGAAGAGGCTCAGCCCGTGACGATCCCCCGCCTCACCAAAAGTGCGCGCGACGACGATCAGCATGTCTGCGTGATGGGCATCCGGCACGTATTTCTTGAGGCCGTTGATCGTGTAGCCTTGGCCGTTGCGCTCTGCCTCGGTCGAAACGTTGTACGGCGAGAAGTGCGCCGACTCGTCGAGCGCGAGTGCAAAGGTTTTTTCGCCGGCGGCAATTTTCGGAAGCCATGCTGCCTGCTGCGCAGCCGAGCCACCCAGTTGGAGCGTGGACGCGGCGATCAGCGCCGTTTGCAGAAGCGGCGTCGCCGCGACAGTACGCCCCTGTGCTTCCAGGATCTGGCCAAGTCCTGCCATCCCGAAAGTTTCTGCGCCCGGCTCATCGGGAATGATCACGCCAAAGAAACCAAGCTCAGCAAGCTTTTGGCGGGTGGCAGAATCCTTGCCGTTGGCACCTGCATCGCGCATCGCGCGAAGGTGGGCGATAGAGAGTTCATCACGCGCAAAAGCCGTAGCGGTTTCACGCAGCATTTCCTGGTCTTCAGTCAGCACAAAGCTCATTACTCTGACACCTTATTCAAATCTGTGTGGTCGTAGGGGCGAAGCGGCCGTTTCCGGCGCTTACTGATGCTCTTTCAGGCCAAGCACGCGCTTGGCGACGACATTGAGGTTGATCTCCGAAGTTCCGCCTTCGATCGAGTTGCCCTTCGAGCGAAGCCATTGGCGGGTCGCCTTCTTCGCGCCCCGGTCAAAGCCCTCGCCTTCCCAACCGAGACCTTCTGTTCCGAGCGATTCAATCAGAAGCTCGTGACGGTCCTGGTTCATCTTGGCGGCGGCGTATTTCAGGATGGATGCGGTGTGGCCAACCGCCTGACCGGCTTTCGCCTGCTCGGCCTGACGCTGAACCGTCAGCGAGAAAGCCTTCACATACATCTTGTGATCGGTAATGCGGCCTCGCATGTCACCATCGGCAATGCGACCGGCTTCGTCAGTGCCCACGTGTTGCTTTGCATAGTCTTCCGGCCCGAGAATACCGGAGCCGCCGGTGCCGCCGAAGCCGCCGGCCGAAATGGACGAGCGCTCAAATTGCAGAAGTCGCTTGGCGATATCCCAGCCGCCATTCAGCCGGCCGACCAGCTGGTCCTTGGGAACCTTCACGTCCGTGAAGAAGGTTTCGCAGAAAGGACTTTCACCAGAAATCAGCTGGATCGGACGCGCTTCCACGCCGGGGCTCTTCATGTCGAACAGGATGAAGCTGATGCCTTCATGCTTCACGCTCGTATCGGTGCGCACGAGACAGAAGATCCAATCGGCTTTGTCGGCGTAAGAGGTCCAAACCTTTTGGCCATTGATCAGATAGTGGTCGCCCTTGTCTTCGCAGCGCGTCTGCAGGTCTGCAAGGTCGGAACCTGCGCCCGGCTCGGAATAGCCCTGACACCAGCGGATCTTGCCCTTCACGATGTCCGGGATGAAGCGTAGCTTCTGTTCGTAATTACCAAACTCGAGCAGCGCCGGGCCGAACATCCAGAGGCCGAATGAAAAGAGAGGCGGGCGCGCTTTGATACGGCGCATCTCCTGCTCAAGCACGCGTGCTTCGCCGCGGGAGAGCCCTCCGCCGCCATATTCCTTGGGCCATTCCGGCGCGGTCCAGCCTTTTTCGCCCATACGATCGAGCCAGACCTTGGAATCGGGGTTCTTGAAGGTTGCGTTGCGGCCACCCCAGACAATCTCATCATCCAGCATCGGTGTACGCATGGAGGGCGGGCAGTTCTCTTCAAGCCACTTGCGCGCCGCTAGGCGAAACTCTTCAAGCTGCTCGGCATTGTCATAAGCCATGTCAGTGCTCCCTGGGGCATATATGTCTCTAGGTCACCCTAGGCCTCTCCCCTGCCGTCGCCAAGCATTCACGCGGCGTCAGAGTTTGAGCAAAGCGCCGCCTCCGGTTTCACTGGCGAACACAGACGGAACGTTTCGACTTCGGAACAACTCAACAGGCAGGCGAGCTGAATCGCGTGTCGCGTGCAGAGCCGCCAGGACAAACCGGCGCCAGGTCGCCGGGATGGGGCGTCTTTGCCCAATAGTGGGGACGCCGGATCAGCCCATAAATTGCCCGTATCATGGCAATCGACTGAAGCGGCCAGTAGGCGGGCAATGTGAGGACCAGAAGCAGGCGCCGCAAGTCCTTACGTCCTGGCGCGAGCAGCGCCATCAGCAGACCTGACAGGTAAGCGATGCCTGCAAAAGCCAGATAGAAAGGGGCGACAGCTACCCCCGGCAGCACAAACGCCAGAAGCAACCAGATGGCCCATGGCCCATGCACCAGAGCAGACAGGATGGAGGCGCCAAGCGTCAATTGAAGCGCGAGGAAATTAATCGCGCCCATTTCCCGGACTGCGCGAATGGGCTGACGCATGGCTACTAGCCAGGTCTGAAGGAAGCCCTTGAGCCACCTGGACCGCTGCGACAGCCAAATCATCGGCTGCTCCGGCGGCGCCTCGAACGTTGGCGGCGCAATTACACCAACAGAGTTACCGCGCCGCGCCAAGCGCAGGCCGAGGTCAGCATCTTCCGTTACATTCCAAGCATCCCATCCACCGGCAGCTTCGAGCCTAGATCGGCGGAAATGATTGCTGGTTCCCCCGAGCAGTATCGGCATACCCAATGCAGCGAGCCCAGGAAGAAGTCGGCCAAACTGCACAGCGTACTCCAGGGCCCATTGCCCGGCGATCCAGCCTCTGTCACCCGCACCTACCAAGGGCGCCTGCACGCAGGCAAGCGATGGTCCACCGGACCGGAAAGCCCTGACCGCCGCCTTCAATTGATCCGGGCTCGGCTTATCTTCAGCATCGTAGACGACAACAAATTCACCTTTGGCGGCCAGCAGGCCATAGTTCAGCGCGCGCGGCTTTGTCCGTGGCATTCCTGGCGGCACCACAAGAAGCTCTGTCCCTCTGGGCCAATCCTGCATTCGAAGCGCTTCACGGGTCGCTTCATCTCCAGTTTCGATGAGAAGCTTTACGTCCAGCCTGTCGCGAGGATAATCGAGCCGACAGATCGCGCGGGCCAATTGCGCCGCAGTCTGAGCTTCGTCTTTCAGAGCAATCAGCAAGGTGTAGACGGGCCAGGAAACCGATTCTTCGTCGTTTACAACAGACGCGGAGACAGGCCGCCCCTCCACCACATGTGCGCCCCAGATGTATATTGCGGCGCGAAACACCAACGCAGCAGCGAACACGCTGAAGACAGCGCTAGCTGCAATCTGAAACAAGGTACCTGGAAGCAGCAGCAAGGCGACAACAAGCAGGATGGCGCCTATCGACAAAACCACTGTCTGCCCCTTCGTCAGGGTCCGGATTGCTGAATCCCTGGGTTGATGTTCCGCCAGCGCAAAAGCTGCAAGACTTGCTTGGCGCTCGTCTGGCGCGGGCTCCCGAATACCGCCCCCTAGCAGAGGCAACAACAATTGCCTGGCCGACTCTCCGTCTGCCGCCATCCCCCATCTCCCGGAACATGCCCATCAACCTTTAAACCTTAAATCACACTCGTTTCACTATCGCAACGAACTGTTCGGGCCGTTGCATCGAACGCACCGCCGCAAAGCCATCCCCCTCAACGATGCGCGGCCATGCAAACACTTCACCTCTTGCGGGAAGCGAACTTTTGTTCCATATTTGTTCTATGTCTGGTGTGCATGTCATCTGGTTTAAACGAGATCTGCGTGTTCACGATCACGCCGCGCTTGCCGCCGCTGCGGCGAGCGGTGCGCCCGTTTTGCCGCTTTATATCTTTGAGCCGGGATACTGGGCGCTGCCGGAACACTCGCGCCGGCAATTCGACTTTATCAAGGAAGCACTCGAAGAACTGGACGCAGCGCTCCAGGCGCGCGGCGCACAGTTGGTCGTGCGCACCGGCAATGCAATTGATGTGTTCTCAGACATCCATCGCAAGCATGGGATCGCTGCCATTCACGTGCATGAGGAAACCGGGCTGCAATGGACCTTCGACCGGGACAAATCTGTTCGGCGCTGGGCCCGCAATGCCGGTATTTCGTTCCGGGAACAGGCTCAACATGGCGTCCAGCGGGGCCGGCCACACCGCGAAGGCTGGGCTGACGATTGGGAATCCATGATGCGCCGCCCACGGATTACTGCACCGGACAGTCTGATTTCTGCGGGTATTGCTTCCGAAGACTCCCCCCTTCCCCAGGACTTCGGCCTTGGACAGGACGACTGCCCGGACCGGCAAATGGGCGGCCGCTCGCATGGCGTTGAATGTTTGCGCAGCTTCCTGGAATGCAGAGGCCGCACTTATCAACGCGATATGTCTAGCCCGCTGACAGCAGTAGACGCATGTTCGCGGCTCTCGCCACATCTTGCCTTTGGTACAGTCTCAATAAGGGAAGCATGGCAGGCGGCGCGGCGTGCGCAGGATGCTCACACCTCCGCAGGTGATCGCGAGTTTGCCGTCTCAATCGGAAGCTTCACCGCACGTCTGCAGTGGCACTGTCACTTCATTCAGAAACTTGAAGACCAAACCCTGATTGAAAACCGTAACCTGCGCCCGACTTATGACGGTCTCCAGCCCGTGCCGGAAGCAGATGACCCACGTCTGACGGCGTGGATCGAGGGGCGCACCGGCTTCCCATTCCTTGACGCGTGCATGCGCTCCCTCAAGGCGACCGGCTGGCTGAACTTCCAGATGCGGGCGATGATGATGGCGTTCGCGAGCCATCATCTTTGGCTCGACTGGAAACGTCCCGCCGAACGGCTGGCCGCGCTCTTTACGGATTTCGAGCCCGGCATCCATTATCCGCAGGCTCAGATGCAAGCGGCTACCACAGACACCAACACGCCGCACATCTGTAATCCGGTGAAGCAGTCCAGAGATCAGGACCCCGAAGGCGCTTTCATCCGGCGCTGGCTGCCGGAGCTGGCAGGAATGCCGACGGAATGGATCCATGCGCCATGGGACGCGCCGGCTTCGGTCCGCGCGCGCGCGGGCATTGTTCTCGGCCAGACTTATCCGATGCGAATTGTTGACCATCTCGCCGCGGCGGAAGAGGCGCGCAGCCGCATCTTCGCCCTGCGCCGCAAGACGAGGCATGCCACCCGCGCCGCTGGAATCGATGCACGCCATGGCGGCAAGGCCGCTGGTATTCCCACGCGGGGACAACGGCGCCCGCTGGCCAAACCGCGCCCTGAAAAGGCGCCAGACCCTTTGCAGCTGAGCTTTGATCTCGGAGCGGCGCCTCAAATCAGGATTTCCTGAGCGCCACCCGGTCTGCACGCAATGCGGAACACGGCACGCTTGGCCGGGAAATCCCCGATTCCAGGATTATCGGCTTGCGATAAATCCTGCTTCTTCGTCAAAAGCCGAAATTATCGTTTTTCGATGAAATTATGTCCTTGTTTTTATTATGATTTATTTTTTTTCGATAATTTAATATTGAAAAACAATAATATCTGATCTATCTAGTTCTCATCGGCGGCGGGAAGAGCCCGCCAACGAGAAGAACGGACAAACCGACCAACAAGAAGGAGTATCAAGTTATGTCCCCCCGTGCCCGTCTCAGCGACAACGGACCCATGGTGTTCGAAGGTGTCCTGGCCTACGGCCTCGTCTCCGGCGATGCCGACTTCCGGTCCATTCCAGCGAACGACGTTGGCAAGGAGGGCCGCCGCAACCTTCTGGTCGCACGCCGCCGCCGTTTCAACCGCCGCGAAGCCCGCAACTAAGCGGCTAAAGAGCAGCCGGGCTCTCCCCTGGCTCGGCTGCCCCCCCTAGAAACGCCAACCCCTCAGGAAACGCCCATGAAACGCTTCATCATCGCCACCGCCCTCGCCGCAGCAACAATCGCAGCCCCTGCGCTTGCCGCCTCAGATACTTTCAAAATGGAAGTTGCATACACAGCCGAGAACCTGACGACGCGCAGCGGCGCCGAAGCAGAATACGACAGCATTCGCCAGCAAGTCGCTGAGCGCTGCAAAGCAGAAATGACTGATCGGATCTTCGCAGGCGGCTACGCGCGAACATTCTGCATTAGCAAAACCATGGATCGCACAGTCCTCTCGATTGACAATCCGCAGCTGACCGCTGTGCACGCAGAACACCGCTAAGCGGTGCGCAAATCACGGTTCCTGATCCCCGAGCCTCTCAGCCCTGACCCTCCACGGAACCGTGGCTCCTCCCGCCTTCTGCCCATCTGGGCGGAGGCGGTTTTTTTGTCAGTCAGCGTCGCGGAAATCCTTGGCACGCAAGACATGCGCAAGCTTGAAATGAGCCGGCACAAAAGCTCCGTCTTCCTCTGTTTCGAAAAGCGCAGCACAGCTGGTCGGAAACTTCTCGTGCAGGCGCAATGCGGCGGCATGGTCCATTGAGCCACCTTCCCTCAGGATGCTCAGCGCAAAATCATGGAGACCCGGATTGTGTCCGATCAACATCAGAACCTTGGCGCCGTCATTCTGGGTGACCGCCTCGGTCAAGCCTCTCACGCCTGTAAGGTAAAGCGCCTCCATGGGGCGGACCCTCTCTCCCGTCACCACCTTGGCAACTTCTGAGCAGGTCTCCCGGGCCCTGCGGGCGCTGGAAACGAGAATGCGTTCAGGACTCCACCCCATCGCAACAATCTCTTCTGCCATGCGCGTTGCGTCCGCATGCCCCTGCGGCGTCAGCGCCCGGCTGAAATCATCGATCCCCTCACTCCAGGGTTCGGTCTTGGCGTGGCGCATCAGGACCAGGCGTTTCATGCCTTGGTCCACACCTTGAACTGAAGAGGAATTCTCATGGACTGAATCAGGGGCTCTTAATTGGTCTGCCGGTTCTTAGGCACTACTAATACAAGGAAAATCAATAGCAGCGAGACGAAAAGATGAGCCTTCTGATCGGTGATGTCGCACCTGACTTCGAAGCTGAGACAACCGAGGGCCGCATCAGGTTTCACGACTGGGCCGGCAAGGATTGGGTCATCTTCTTTTCGCACCCCGCCGACTTTACGCCGGTATGCACAACCGAACTTGGCTACACGGCGAAGCTCAAAGGAGAACTCTCGCGGCGCGGAACAAAGGCGCTCGTGATCTCGGTCGATACTCTCGAGTCACACCGCGCTTGGATTGGCGACATCGAGGAGACGCAGGGTGCTGCGGTCAACTTTCCCATCATCGCGGACCCGGAAAAGAAGATTGCGACCCTTTACAACATGATCCACCCCGGCGCGGACGCTAAGGTCACAGTGAGGGCGGTCTATATCGTTGATCCAGACAAGAAAATCCGCGCCTCGATTATTTATCCGCCGAGCACCGGCCGAAATTTTGATGAAATCCTGAGACTGCTGGATTCACTGCAGCTGACAGATGGATACAAGGTCGCCACGCCGGTGAACTGGAAAGATGGTGAAGATGTTATCATCGCGCCCTCCCTCCAAGACTTCGCCGAGATGCAGCGGCTGTTCCCGAAAGGCTACAAGACGGTGAAACCTTACCTCCGTCTGACGCCACAGCCCAACAAGGCTTGATCCGACACCGCGACCGCGCCTAGCGAAGAATATTTTTCAGACGTCATCTTCCTCAAAGCTCTCGGATAGGCCAAATCCTCGGCCGGCGATGTGCCTTCGGGGAAAT
Organism: Hyphomonas sediminis; assembly: GCF_019679475.1. Taxonomy (NCBI): domain Bacteria; kingdom Pseudomonadati; phylum Pseudomonadota; class Alphaproteobacteria; order Hyphomonadales; family Hyphomonadaceae; genus Hyphomonas; species Hyphomonas sediminis. Next base: position 1,201,873 of record NZ_JAIEZP010000001.1, on the reverse strand, counting down.
TCATCCATGCTTTTTGTGTCTCTCGTGCTCGGCCTTGTTCTGCTCGTGGCTGGTGGCGAATGCCTCGTCAGAGGCGCCGTCAAGCTGGCGGAAAAGTTCAGCGTATCACCGCTGCTGATTGGCCTCACTCTGGTTGGCTTCGGCACCTCAACACCCGAACTCGTCACCAGCCTGCAAGCCGCCTTTGCCGGCTCTCCGGGCATCGCGGTCGGCAATGTGGTTGGCTCCAACACCGCAAACATTCTGTTGATCCTTGGCGCCGCAGCCATCATTGCGCCGGTCGCTGTCGCAAAGGACACGTTCAAGCGAGACGGCATCGTCCTGGCCATCGCCATGCTGTTTTGCGCCTCCGCCGTTTTGCTGGGGCAATTGACGCGCTGGATGGGCATCTTCTTTGTGCTGACGCTTGCGGGCTATATCTGGTTTGCATTTCAGCAGGATCGCAAGACCTCCACCGTCGCCGTCGGGACCGGCCGGCCGGCGCCAGCGCCAAAGGCAAGCGCCGGCGCAATCGCCATTGACCTTGCTTTCGTTGCCGGCGGACTTGTCATGACGATGCTCGGAGCACGGTTCCTGGTGAGCGGCGCGATCGATCTCGCCAGAATGTTCTCGATTTCCGAGACGATCATCGGGCTCACCATTGTCGCAGTCGGCACGTCCCTCCCGGAACTGATCACCTCGGTGATGGCGTCCCTGCGAAAGCAAGGCGACATTGCTTTCGGCAATATTGTAGGCTCCAACATCTACAATGTATTGGGCATCCTTGGCGTCACATCCATTGTCAAACCCATCCCGGTACCCGCTGAAATCATCCAGCTTGACATCTGGGTCATGCTCGCCGCCTCCGCACTGCTGTTCGTGGCCGCCACGTCGCGCTGGAAGGTAACACGCATCGAGGGCGCAATCATGCTGGCTGCTTACGGCGCTTATGTTGGCTGGCTCGCCCTCAACGCGGCGGCTTGAACGTATGCGCACACCTCACCCAATTCTGCTCGTCTGCTTTGGTGTCCTTTTCGGTTGCGGCATCGACGCGATGATGAAGTACGTCATGCAGAGCGGCACCAGCGTGATCACGGCGACCACCTGGCGCTACACGCTCGGCGCCATCATCATGACCGCACTATTTGCGGCTTCCCGCCGCCCATTCCCATCGCTGCCGGCAATTCGCTTTCATGCGCTGAGATCACTTGCACAGGTGATTTCCGCCTTCTGCTTTTTCTACTCGCTGACCCAGATCGCGCTGGCAGAAGCCGTGGTGATGGGCTTCACCGCAGCGCTCATGATCGCGCCAATTGCCCGCGTGATACTCGGCGAGAAGATGAGCCCGGTTACGATCTGCGCCTCATTGATCGGCTTTTGCGGCGCCGCTCTGGCAGCGACTGCAGAGACGGCCGGCGCGCCCGCAGACGGCAACCGGCTTTATGGAACGATTGCCGTGCTTGGCTCGGCAGTATTGTACGCCCTGAACATCGTTTTACTTCGCCTGCGGACGAAGGAAGAGGACAGCCTGACGCTTGTCACCTTCATGAACATCTTCCCGGCGCTGTTCCTGGCGCCATTCATGTTTGTGTTTTCAGATCCACTTCCAATCAATGCCGCTGCCTGGTCGCCTCTTATCGGCGCCTCGCTATTCGGTATTGGCATCTGGTGGCTGATGACGATGGCCTATGCCCGAGAGAAAGCGCAAACGCTGGCACCGTTCGAATATACCGGACTGATCTGGTCCGCCCTGATTGGATACGCCTTCTTTCAGGAGATCCCCGGCTGGCGCGTTTGGGCAGGTGCCGCGATCATCATTGCCGCCTGCCTGGTCGTTGCTTTCGAAACACACTTCGTTGCCCGCCGGCAAGCTAAGCTGCCAGCGAGCGATATTCTGACCTGACCTAAAGCGTGAAAGATCAAAGCGCCAGTTCAAGCTTGCCATTGCAGAGGTTGGAATAGTCTTCCGCCAGCGAAAGGCTGATCTGGCCCGGCGTGTAGCGATGCACGCCAATCTCCGCGACCGGCGTGATCTCGGCGGCCGACCCGGTGATGAAGCACTCGGAGAAGGTCGAGAGCTCATCGGGAAAGATCGCCCGTTCAACCACGTCGATCTGGCGTGCCTTGGCCAGCGCAATCGTCGTCTGGCGGGTCAGGCCGTTCAGGAAGCAATCAGGCGTCGGCGTATGCAGGGCGCCATCGCGCACGAAGAAGATATTCGCCCCGGTCGCCTCGGCAATCTGGCCGCGATAATCGAGCATCAGGGCGTCCTGATAGCCGGCCTTCTCTGCCGCATGCTTGGAAAGGGTACAGATCATGTAGAGGCCGGCAGCCTTGGCATGGCAGGGCGCAGTGTCCGGCGCCGGGCGGCGCCATTCGGCATGGGTCAGGCGGATGCCCTTCATCTTGTCGGCAAAATAGTCGCCCCAATGCCAGACAGCCACGGCCAGGTGGATGGTATTGTTCTGCGCCGAAACACCCATCATTTCGGATCCACGCCACGCGACTGCGCGCACATAGGCGCTGTCGAGGCCGGATTTCTCCAAAGCCTCCTTTTTCGCGCGCTCGATTTCCTCAACGCTGAAAGGAATATCGAAGCCCATAATCTTTGCCGAATTGTGCAGCCGCTTGGAATGGTCAAGCGAGCGGAAAATCTTGCCGCTATAGGCCCGCTCCCCCTCAAACACCGAAGAAGCATAGTGAAGCGCATGGGTCAGGACGTGCACTTTGGTGTCACGCCAGGGTACAAAAGACCCATCCATCCAGATGTATCCGTCACGGTCATCATAAGGGATGGCAGCCATTGAGTACGCTCCTCGCTTGCACTTTTGGTTAGGTTCGCGTTCATTTCCGACTTATGGCCCAATCCGTCAACCTGAACCGCCCATTTGATCCCCGCCTCTTCCTGATCGATCAGGAACTCGACAGAGGCGCAGGTCTCCTGATTTCAGGGGCAGATGAGCTTATGCGCGCTGCTGAAGAGGCCCGTAAAAAGGCTGGTTTGAGCAAGTCTGAGATGCAGATTCTCATGGCCATTCGACACCGGCCAGGCCTGACCGTGAGCCAGTTGCGGAACCAGCTGGGGATGACTGTGCCGACTTTTGCCCGGATCATCGGCCAGTTGGACACGCGCGGGCTGATCGAAAGGGAGCGGGAAGGGAGCGATGGCCGACGCCGCAAGCTGGTCCTTTCAGATGCAGGAACGACGTTGACCACCCCCATCGCGATCGAATTGCGCGAGCGCCTCCGGCTGGCATTCCGGGCGTGTGGCCCTGAAGCAGTCGCCGGCGCGCGCTTCCTGCTTGAGGCGCTGGTGAAGTGAGGCAGCCAGCATGAGCACTCGTGAACCTGCCCATATCCTGATCGTTGACGACGATGATCGCATCCGTGATCTCACCAAACGCTTTCTGACAATGAAGGGTTATCGCGTCACCGGCGCCCCGGACGCAGCCGGCGCACGCCGCCTGATGGACAACATGACCTTCGATCTCGCCGTTCTGGATATCATGATGCCGGGCGAGACCGGTCTCGAGCTGCTTGAACGCATTCGGTCCAGCCCGGCAAAGGCAACGCCAGTCATGCTTCTGACCGCCCGCGGGGAAGCCCGCGACAGGATCGAGGGGCTGCGCCTCGGTGCAGACGACTATCTGGCCAAGCCATTCGAACCTGAAGAACTCGCGCTTCGATGCGAAGCCATCCTGCGCCGCTCGCAAAAGCCCGCCCCTCCCCCTGAAGAGATCGAGATGTCCGGCCTGGTGTTCAATGTCGAACGCGGCGAACTGAAAGCGGGCGACCAGCGTATTCGCCTGACCGACGCCGAACTCCAGCTGCTGACCATACTCGCCCATGCGCCGGGCGAAGCGATAAGCCGGGAAGACCTGGCCGAATTAACCTCGGCAGGATTGGAGCGGTCTGTAGATGTGCAGGTCACGCGCCTGCGCCGGAAGATCGAACCAAACCCCAAAGAGCCAATCCATATTCAGACCGTGCGGGGCATCGGCTACCGCCTGATGCCGGACTGACCGGCCGTGGCCCGCCTTCGCGACATTACCCCCCGTGGCCTATATGCCCGCAGCTTGCTGCTGATACTGGCGCCGGTCCTGCTGATCCTCAGCCTCATGACCTGGTACTATTATTCCAGCCACATCGCGGAGGTGAACCGCAAGCTCGGGCAAGGCATCGGGCGGGATGCGGCGTTGATCCGCAGCGCATGCCTCGACCCGGATTACGGTCCGACCGACTATGCTCGCATCCAGTATGTTCTGGAAACGGAGTTTCACTGTGATCTGAAGCCGAATGCTGTTCCCAGAAGCCTCCTCAAGGCTGATTTCCCCTACAGCCATATTCTTCGGGGCGAGCTCGTCAATCGCCTCGGAACGGGTATGTATATTGGTCAGGCGCCGGACAATACAAAGCTCCACATCCGGTTTGAAGTGAATGACAAAATCGGCGAGATCGTTGTCGACCGCAAACGCGCACTCGTTATCAATTCCCACTTTTTCATGGTGTGGGTGATTTTCTTCTCCCTGCTGATGGTCGCTCTGGCGATCGGATTCCTGAACCAGCAGGTTCGATCCATCATCCGCCTATCGGAAGCCGCACGCGCCTTCGGTCGAGGGCGGGATCTAGACGGTTTCCGTCCATCGGGGGCAACCGAAGTGCGCGACGCCGCCCGTGCGATCATTGACATGAAAAACCGCCTGACGGCCTTTGCCGAACAACGCACCGCTATGCTGGCAGGCGTGAGCCACGATCTTCGCACACCGCTTACCCGCCTGAAGCTCACCCTCGCGCTTATGCCGGAAACGGACGATCTTAAGGCAGCCAAGCGCGACCTTGATGACATGGCCATGATGCTCGACGAGTACCTCGCCTTTGCGCGCGGCGAAGAGGGAGACGAGACAACCGACTTCGACATTGTCAGCCTCGCGCACGAAATCGCGGCAGGTTTTGGACGGAATGTCCCGGTGATCGGTCCGGATAATCTTGTCATCCGCGGGCGGCCGCTCGCCTTGAAGCGAGCGATTTCCAACCTGGTTTCAAATGCGCTGAAGTACGCTACCAGCGCACAGATCACGGTCCTCGACGGCCCCCATTGGGTCGAAATCGTCGTCGATGATGATGGTCCCGGCATATTGCCAGAACGCCACGAAGAGGCGTTCCGCCCCTTCTCGCGACTAGACGAGGCACGCACCCAGAATGCGGCTGGTTCCGGATTGGGCCTCACGCTGGCCCGCGATACCGCTCGGCTTCATGGCGGTGACGTGCGTCTTGCGCAGAGTCCACTGGGAGGGCTACGCGCAATTTTAAGATTGCCACACTAAATAAAAGCGCAGGAAGTTCATCGGAGAAACCATGACGGCCACACGCACGAAACTTGTCATCCGAAACGCCAAGCCGAGAGACATTCCGGCAATCCTTCCGCTGTATGAAAAGGTTTATGGCGTCGCCTATGGCTATACGGCCGATCAGATTGCCGGACAGATCAACAAGTTTCCGGACGGCCAATTCGTTGCCGAGTTCGAAGGCCAGATCGTTGGTCACTGCGTCACATTCATGATCAACTCATCCACCGCATTGGCGCCGCACACCTGGAACGAGATCACCGGCGGCGGCTTTGCCGCCCGGCACGATCCGGAAGGCGACATGCTCTACGGCATGGATGTCATTGTCGATTCCGAGTTCCGCCGCCTACGCATTGGCCAACGGTTTTACAAAGTCCGCCAGGATCTATGCCAGTGGCTGGAGCTGAAGGGCATCCTGTTTGGCGGCCGCATTCCGGGCTATCAGCGCCATCAAAGGGAGTATCCAAACCCTGCCGACTATGTCGAAGCCGTAAAATCATCGAAGCTGCGCGACCCGGTGCTGAGCTTTCAGCTTCGCCAGGGATTTGAGCTCGTGGGTATACTGAGAAATTACATGCCAGAGGATTTTGAATCCTGCGGCCATGCCACCCAGATGTTCTGGCGCAATCCCCTAGCCCAGGAAACGATCAAGGCAAAGCCCAGCCTCGGTGACACTGCCCTACCTGAGCGGGTGCGCGTTGCTACGGTACAGTTCCAGATGCGCCGCATCAATTCGATTGATGATTTCGAGCAGCAGGTGGAATATTTCGTCGATATCGCATCGGACTACCGGGCGGACTTTGTGACGTTCCCGGAGCTGTTTACGCTTCAGCTGCTCTCGCTTGAGAGCAAGCCGCTCGGCCCCGTGGAAGCAATTGAAAAGATTTCCGAATACACGCCGCGCTTCATTGCCTTCATGGAGCGGCTGGCGGTCTCCTACAACATCAACATCATCGGCGGCTCTCACCCTTCCCGGATGGAAGACGGCGACATTCACAACGTCGCTTACATCTTCCTGCGTGACGGCTCCGTTCACACCCAGCAGAAGCTGCATCCGACGCCCTCGGAACGCACCTGGTGGAACATCAAGGGCGGCGAGGGCAACTCCGTCATCCAGACAGATTGCGGTCCGATTGGCGTGATGATCTGCTACGATTCCGAATTCCCGGAGATCGCGCGCCATCTCGTCGATCAGGGCGCGCTGATGCTGTTCGTTCCGTTCTGCACCGACGAGCGCCGCGGCTATCTCCGTGTACGGTATTGCTGCGCCGCCCGAGCCATCGAGAACCAATGCTACGTCGTTCTCTCCGGCGTCGTTGGAAACCTTCCGAATGTCGAGAATATGGACATTCACTACGCGGAAAGCTGCATCCTTACCCCGTCGGACTTCCCGTTCGCCCGCGACGGCGTTGCCGCTGACACAGCGCCCAACACCGAAACGGTCGCGATTGCCGACCTTTCCCTGTCGGACCTGCTTACCGCCCGTCAGTCCGGAGCGGTGCAGAACCTCAAGGATCGCCGGTTTGACCTCTATCGGGTCGCCTGGAAGTAAGGCCTAGCCGAGCCGCGAAGCAAGCTGGTCCATGAAGCCGGCAAGTTCCAGATCCTTTTGCGTTACGCCGTCGGCGTCATGCGTCGTCAGGATAACGTCTACCTTGTTGTAGACGTTGAACCATTCGGGATGGTGATCCATCTGTTCGGCCTTGAGCGCCGTGGCCGACATGAAGGCGAAGGCCGATTTGAAGTCGGCGAAGCGGTAGGACTTCTGGATCGCGTCGCGCTCCCCTTCCATCCTGGTCCAGCCGCGCAGGGCTTTGAGGGCGGCATCTGCACCGATCTTCAGCGTCATTCAATCTTCTCCATCCTGGCCGAGGACGAAATAGATCCAGCGGCCGTTTGCCGATATCGCCGCGCGCATGCCGGGATAGCCTTCGCCGGCACGGATGCGGGCAATGCCATCTTCGCCGATCAGTTCGCGCAGGCGGCGGCGTTCTACAAAGGTTAGTTTTTCGGGGATCAGGTCGCGGGAATCCTTGGCGGCAAGGTCTGGCCAGACAAACCAGATTTCCCCATCGACTTCGCGCTCACCAGGGGGCTCCAGGAAGAGTTCCCTGATCTTGCGGTTGGGATCGACGCCGGTGCGGCGGAGTAGATCCCAGAACTCGTAATGATCCTGGCCGCCGACATTGGAGATGAAACCTTCCTGCTTATCGGCGAGGCGCGCGAGGCTGCGCAGCGCGCCGCGTTCGGCGTGGCGCAGGATTTCCGCCTTCATGTCGGCCGCTTCGGTCGACAGCTCGACAGGTTCCGGCACTTGCGGCGCCTGGGTCAGGGATTCGGACGGCACCGGAGGGCCAATAGGCACCACAACCTCGGGTTCGGCCTGCGAGCAGGCCGCGAGCGTTCCCAGCAGGAGGGCGAGGATGCTGCTAGCGCACCGCATAGCCGGTGATGGCTTCCAGATCGGCCAGCAATTGTTCTTCGCTGGTCACCTTGATAGTTGCCATGCCCATTTCGCGGGCCGGCTTCAGGTTGATGCCGAGATCGTCGAGATAGACGCAGTTCTTGGGATCAACATCGAGGGCTTCGCACATCAGGGCGTAGATGCGTGGATCGGGCTTGCGAATGCCGAGCTTCGAGCTTTCGATCAGGTGATCGAACTGATCGAAGACGGCGGCAAGCTCGCTGGCCTTCTTGTCGTCATTCGTCATCGAAGCGCCCTTCCCGATGGGCGCGTTATTGGTGATGCAGCCGACCTTGCCGTGGCCTTTGCAGACCTTGAGGGCATTGACGACGCGCGGGCGCAGATGGCCCGACAGGAGGCCGAGGATATCCTTGCCGGGCACATCATGGCCCATGGAGACCGCTTCGGCCCGAAAGAGACCGTCGAACTCGTCGGCGCCAACAAGGCTGCGTTCGAGCTTGGCCCAGGCGTTTTCCAGCGGATTGACCGCATTGACCGAGCGGATGAAGTCCTTCGGCAGGCCTTTTTCGGCCTCATACCGGTTGAATGCCTCGAAGGGCGAGGAGGTGAATACCCCGCCGAAGTCCCAGATTACTGCCTGAAATGTGCGTGTCATGACCGGCTTGCTAGCCGCTCAGGCGAGGCATTTCAAATCTTGATTTTCTCACGCCCCTTGCAGCGGAGCTTCTGGCCGGTAGTGTCCGGCGCGACAAACAAGGAGGAACTCATGGGTGTTCTAGACGGCAAAGTGGTTCTGGTAACCGGTGGCGGTAACGGGATCGGCAAGGAATGTGCGCTTCTGGCAGCGCGCGAAGGCGCAAAAGTCATCGTCAACGACCTTGGCGGCGGCCTGAAGGGCGGCGATGAGGGCGATGCAGGCCCGGCGGAGGCTGTCGCAGCGGAAATCCGCGCCGCCGGTGGCGAAGCGGTCTCCAACTCCGAGAGCGTGACCGATTATGCGGCTGTCTCCGGCATGGTGACGCAGGCACTCGACACGTTCGGCCGCCTCGACTCGATCATCAACCCGGCGGGCATCCTGCGGGACGGCATGTTCCACAAGATGAGCGAAGCCGACTGGAAAGCCGTGATCGACGTTCACCTGCATGGCTCGTTCAATGTGACGCGCGCGGCAATCGAGTATTTCCGCGAGCAGGAACGCGGCAACTATGTGCTGTTCACCTCCACCTCCGGCCTGATCGGCAATATCGGCCAGGCAAACTATGCCGCCGCCAAGCTGGGCATTGCTGGCCTTTCGCGCATCATCGCCATGGAAGGCGCGTCCAAGAATGTTCGCTCCAACATCATCGCGCCGTTCGCCTGGACCCGCATGATCGCCTCGATCCCGGTGAAAGACGAAGCCGCCGCCCAGCGTGTCGAGCGGATGAAAAACGGCATGCGCGCCGATCAGGTGGCACAGGTCGCCATCGCGCTCTGCTCGGATGGCGCCTCGAATGTCAGCGGCCAGATCTTCGGCGTCCGCGGCAATGAAGTTGTCCTGTTCGACCAGCCGCGTCCGGTGAAATCGGTGGCCCGCCTGGAAGGCTGGAACCCGGAGTCGCTGCTGGCACAATGCTTCCCGGCGATGTCGCCCGACTTTACCGATCTGGGCGCGACGACCTCTGTGTTCCCCTACGAGCCAATCTGACGCCAGCAGCTTTGCCCGGCGCAGCCCTTGGGCTGCCCGGCAAAATGCGTCTCCCCGGTAATCCGGGGACGGCAGAAAAAGCTAAGACGTGTCGGGGCGGGCTGCCAAAGCCTGCCCCGATTGCGTTTGGGGCATCGGCGCGATGCCCGCTACAGGCACGGGCACAGATACGAATACGGACGCGGCGTCTTCTTCGCAGAACGCATCAGACAGACAGGCGCGCGTCAGGCCGCTGGCATAATCATAGCCGGCCGGCGCATAAGAGGCGGGCGCGGCGAAGCTCAGCGTGGAATCCGTAGGCAGACGGCGCAGGCGCACGCGGCCAAACTTCGAAATGGTGATCCAGTAAGGCACGCCGCGGCCATAATGGGCCCGCACCCAATCGCGCAGGGCGATCAGCTGCACAAAGATCAGCGGCCAGAGCAGGCGCTGAAGCAGGCTGAGGCCCGGCAGCGGGGTGGAAAAGGCGTAGTCCATAGGCGGAGGATGGAGCATGGGCAGCCCTGCCGGACAGGCGGGGCGGGATCTGTTGCGTGTGTGGGGATTGGGTGTTGGATAGGGCGCGGGGTTTCCTCGGCGTTGGGCCGCTGAGAGACCAGGTTCGTCTTCCCGGAAAGCGCGAATGCGCTTGTCCGGGACCCAGTGAGGGAGTGTTTTGGGGCGTTCTGGGTCCCGGATATTTGCTGCGCAAATTCCGGGATGACGGGGTGCGGGCGAGCGGAAGGCCCGTTGGAGCTTTTTCCGGAAAACTCCCAAAAAACTCCAACGAACCTCCAACGGCGCGGGAGCGCTACCCCTTACGGGATTTGGCAGGTGCCAAGCGTTTCGAAGATTTTGAGGGGTTCGGGCATCAGCAGCATCAGGCGGTCGTATGCCTCCGTTGCCTGATCGACGGCGATCGTCACCTGCGGCTCGTAGGCGGAGAGGTCACCATCCTGATCTTCATAAGTCGCCTGCGCTTCATTGGCCCAATAGTAGCTGGCGAAATCCGCCTCTTCTGCGGTGAGGGCAGGATCGAGCGCATCGATGAAAGACGGCTCCCAATCGCGCTCGGCGCTCTGGCGCCACACTTCCCAATACGCCGCGCAGAGCGTCATCTCATCAGCGGTGACCGGCGAGACGCCAAGGGAGCGCCCTGCCTGAAAGGCCTCATTGACGCTTTTGGCGCTCTGCGCGCTGGCAGCGCCGCAGACGAACAGGATGGACAGTGCGCCAAGCGCAGCGGCGGTGAAAGGCTTCATGGCGTGGCTCCGGGATCTGACTTTCATTAAGTCTGACCTGAAGCGTAGCGCCACACACTCCCCTGAAAAGGGGGATTATTCCGGCGGGCGCAATTCGGCGGGGCCTGAAGACGGCTGTTCCGGTTGCGGGTCTGCTGGTGCCGGGTCTGCCGGAGTCTCCGCAGCTGGCTCGGCAGCAGGAACGTCGGATGTTTCCGGCGCAGCCTCTGACGGGGGCGCCGGCTCCGGTAGCGGCTCGCCGGTGAAAGTCTGGTCAGCCGAGTTCAGCAGATCGTTCAGCTCGTCATTGGCGTTGCGCGGAACGTCTGTCCCCTCTTCTTCCGTGGGCGTCTCGAGGGCCTCGTCGCCGGTTTCCGGCGCTTCGGGGATGTCCTCGAGCACAGGGGGCGGACGGGGCGTGTCGCCGGAGGGACGCTCGCCGGGCGGAAGTTTGGGCACCTCGCCGCCAAACACGCAGGCCGCATAGCCTTCATTGGCAACGACGCGCATACGGCCCTGAATGGAGCTGGCCCGGCGGCGCACATAAGGACCCGGATTATCCGCGCTCCATTTGTTCGGCGACGGAAGAACAGCGGCCAGCAGGGCGGCCTCACGCTCTGTCAGGTCTGCTGCCGATTTGCCGAAGCGGGCCTGCGCGGCGGCCTCGGCCCCGAAGAGGCCATCGCCCCATTCGGCGACATTCAGATACATCTCCATGATGCGCCGCTTGCCCCAGACCGTTTCGATCACATAGGTCATCCAGGCTTCGCCGGCCTTGCGGGGCATGCCGCCGCCGTTCCAGAAGAAGACGTTCTTGGCCGTCTGCTGGCTGATGGTCGAGCCGCCCCGGCGGCGCTTGCCGGGGTTCCTGGCGTTGTATTCGCGCGCCTGTTCGATGGCGTCCCAGTCGATGCCGCCATGGGTGCAGAATTTTGCGTCTTCTGCCGCGATGACGGCATAGACGAGGCGCGGGGAAATCTTGTCGAGCGAGACCCAATCGCGCCGCACGTCTTCGCCCTGCATCGCGCGCTGGGTCATCAGGATCGTGCCGGGCGTGGGCGCAAAGCGCAGGATGAGCGCATAGAGATGGAACGCCGCAAAGACCGCGACACCGGCGAGCACGGCGCCGACGAGAATGCGGCGCCAGAGCGGCTTTTGCGGCTTGGGCGCAGGCGGGGCCTGAGTTTGGGCCTGTTCGTAGATGCTGTCGCTCATGCCGGCGTCTCGTCCCATTCTGCGGTCACCGTCCTATCATGCTCGGACGGCTGGCGGCGCGCCTTTTCCTCTGCAAACCGGGCAGGATCAAGGCGGGCGAGCGCCCAGATGGCTGCGCCGCGCACCAGGGGCGAAGCGTCCCCCAACAGCGGCAGCAGGCTGGCCACAAGACGCCCCTGCCCGGAATTGCCCCCCGAATTACCAATGGCAATGCAGACATTGCGCACGAACCGGTCACGGCCCGAGCGCTTAACCGGGGAGCCCGAGAAGACTTCGCGGAAGGTCGCGTCATCGAGGGCGGCAAGCTCGTCCAGGCCAGGTCCTTTCAGTTCGGCGCGTGCAAACAATGCCGATTCAGACGCATGGGCGGCGAACTTGTTCCATGGGCAGGCCGCCAGGCAATCATCGCAGCCATAGATGCGGTTGCCCATCGGGGCACGGAACTCGGCAGGGATCGGCCCGCCATATTCGATGGTGAGGTAGGAAATGCAGCGGCGGGCGTCGAGCTGGTAAGGCGCGGGAAACGCGTTGGTCGGGCAGATGTCGAGGCAGGCGCGGCAGGAGCCGCAATGATCTGCCCCTTCCGGGTCGGGCGTCAATTCGGCACTGGTGAGTACCGTGCCGAGGAAGAACCAGGAGCCGAGATCGCGGCTGACAAGGTTTGTGTGGCGGCCCTGCCAGCCGAGGCCCGCGCGCTGGGCCAGCGGCTTTTCCATCAGGGGGGCGGTATCGACGAAGACCTTTACCTCCGCGCCGGTGATCTGGGCGACCTCGCCGGCAAGCTGTTTGAGGCGTGACTTGATGATGTCGTGATAGTCCCGCCCCCGTGCGTAGACGGAGATGTTGCCGGTCTCGGTTTCGGAGAGGGTGTCGAGGGGATTGTGGTCGGGGCCGTAGTTCATGGCCACGACAAGGGCCGAGCGGGCGCCGGGCCACATGGCCGTGGGCGCGCTGCGGCGCTCCAGCGTCGTTTCCATCCACGCCATTTCGCCATGGCGGCCAAGGGCGACGAATTCCTTCAGCCGTGCGCCGGGCGCCCAGATGGCCTCATCGGCGCGCGCAATGCCGGCGGCATCGAAACCCAGCGCAAGCGCCCGTGCTTTCAGCCGGGCTTCAGGATCAGAAGTCGAGCTCTGCATAGTGGGGAGCGGGACGGGCGGCCTCAAGACGGTCTGCAAGGAGCGGCCGGAAACTGGGCCGCGACTTGATCCGCATATACCATGCCTTGAGATCTGGCACGGCATCCCACTGCACATCGCCAAAATAGTCGTAGGCGGAGAGGTGGGCGGCGGCGGCGAGGTCAGCGAGGGAGAGCTGACGGCCAGAGAGATAGCCGCGTGTTTCAGCGAGAGCGTTGAGATAGGTCAACCGGCCGCGCAGGGCGTGCGCCCCGCGGCGGAGCTTTTCCGAGTCGGGCTGGCGGCCGCGATGGGTCCACTGGATGACGCGCTCGGAGAGGAGGGTGTCGGTGACCTCCTCCATGCCGGCCTCGACCCAGGACCACAGGCGGCGGGCCTCGGCGCGCTCGGAGAGATCATCGGGCAGCAGCGGCGGAACCGGGCGGACTTCCTCAAGATGCTCGCAGATGGCACGCGTGCCGCTGGCCGCAAAGGGCGAGCTGCCATGGGTCGAGACGACGGCTGGAGCAACAGCGCCCGGCGCGATGGAGGCAATCTCCAGTTCCGGCGCCCAGGGACGCGAGGGCACAGCGTCAAAAGGCTCGCCCTTTTCGGCGAGCGCGAGCCGGACCATGCGTCCGGCGGGATCAAGGGGCCAGTGATACAGGCGAAGCATGAGGGCCATTGTGGAGAACAGGCGTAAACGATCGGTAGAGCGCGCGCTGTTTCCGTGCCTTTTCCTCGGGGAAAGGAGCGTTTAGTCCTAAACGCACTCCGCCCAGCCGAACCGGAAGGCCTCCATGATCCGTTCCCGTCTCGCCGCTGCCCTTGCGGGCGCTGCTTCCTTCGCCGTCCTGGCTGCCTGCGGCGCCAATCCCGGACTGATCCGCAGCGAACCGGAAATCGTGCAGCTGGAAGAGCCGCCAGGCGGGCAACTGCCGACCGGAGTAATGCCGACCGTGTACCGGTTGAACCTTGTGACGGATCCGTCTGCCCCTGGCTTTACCGGCGACGTGGAGATCGACGTGACGTTGGACGCGCCGCATGCGCGGATCTGGCTGCATGCGCTGGGCCCGAATGTGATCCACGCTTTTGCCCGGCTGCCCGATGGCACCGAGGTGCCCGCAACCTTCACCGGAGGCCTTGCCGAGGGCGGTGTTTCGCGTCTCGACTTCGAGACGCCGCTGCCAGCCGGGCAGGTGACGCTCGTGATGGACTATGAGGCGCCCTACAATCTCGCGCTGGCCGGGCTCTACAAGGTGACACAGAACGGCAAGGACTATCTGGTCAGCCAGATGCAGTCGATTGACGCTCGCCGGATGGTGCCGAGCTTTGACGAACCGCGCTTCAAGACGGTGTGGGCCGTTTCGGTCACCGCGCCTGAAAAGCTGAAAGTGATCGCCAACAGCCCGGAGATCGAGGCAATCCCCGTCGACGGCGGCATGCTGCGACACAGTTTTGCGCCGACCCGGCCTCTGCCCACCTATCTCCTTGCACTGATTGTCGGCCCTTACGACGAAAGCGAGCAGCAATGGATCGAGACGCCGACACAGATCCGCCCTGCGCCGATCCCATTGCGGGGGTTTGCAGCCGCAGGCAAAGGTGCGCAGCTGGAAGACGGGCTGGCCATCACGCATCCGATCCTGACCTGGCAGGAAGAGTATTTCGGCCTACCCTACCCTTATGGAAAACTCGATCTCATCGCCGCGCCAGACTATGCCTGGGGCGCGATGGAGAATGCTGGCGCCATCGTTTACCGCGAGGCGACGCTGCTACTGAACGAACGCTCCACGCTGATCCAGCGACGTGGCGTCTATGCCACCCATGCGCATGAACTCGCACACCAATGGTTCGGCAATCTGGTGACGCCGAAATGGTGGAACGACATCTGGCTGAACGAGGCCTTCGCCACATGGATGAGCTACAAGACGATGAATGCCGTCGATCCCGGCGGCGAGTGGAACCTCAATGCCATCGCGGCAGGCCTCCACGCCATGCAGGCCGACAGCCTGAAAAGCGCCCGCCAGATCCGCAATCCAATCGCCAGCAATGCCGACATTGAGGACGCCTTCGATGCCATCACCTATCAAAAAGGTGGCAGTGTGCTGAACATGTTCGAAAACTATCTTGGCGAAGAGAAGTTCCGCGAAGGCATTCGCACGCATATGCGCCGCTTCCATGATGGCGTTGCCGATGTGGACGATTTCATGCAGAGCCTTGCAGAGGGGTCCGGCCATACCGGTATCGTGGAGAGCTTCCGCAGTTTCGTGCAGCAGCCCGGCATTCCCATGCTGACGGTCGAAATTGAATGCCGAACTGGCGGCAACGGGCTGATGCATGTGAGCCAGAGCCGCTACGCGCCGCTGGGATCCGAAATCGCCCGCAAGGGAACGAGCTGGCAGATCCCCTTCACGGCCCGTATCGGCTATGGCGAGACCGAAGAGACCCGCACCTGGATGCTTTCGCCCAACGGCCTGGCTGCCGATCTTCAGAAGTGCCCTGACTATGTGATGCCCAATGCCGGCGGCGCCGGATACTGGCGGTTCTCGTTGAACGACGCCTATGCGCAGAAACTTTCCGACAATTTCGTGAAGCTCAGTGCGGGCGAGCAAATGGCCTACATCGACTCGCTGGTGGCAGGATTTGAAGCGGGCAATGTGAGCGCAGACACGCTTCTGAGCGGACTGGAAGCCTCCGCCAATGGCTCAGCGGCGGCTGTCTCTCAACCCTTCAGCGCGCTGACAAAATACTATGCGCGTCTGGCGCCCGCTGACCGCGCGGCCTTCTCCGCCTGGATCGAAAAGACCTATGGCCCGCTTTCAACCCGCCTGCAGGCACGACCGAGCGAGACGCTGACCGTGCGCGAAACCTTGCTGAAAGAGTCCGTGAACGGTCTTTTGACATCAATCGGGAACCGGCCGCAAACCCGCGCTCGCTTGAGGGATGCGGCGATTGCCTATATCGGCTTTGGCCGCAAGGCCGACGCCAAAGCGCTCAAACCTCAGGAAATCGGTCAGGCTGTGGCCGCGGCGCTGCGCGAGGAAGGCAAGCCCTTTGCCGACGCAGCGCTGGACTTTGCGCTGGCCTCGGAAGACCAGTCGGAGCGCGGCGCTATCCTGCGCGCAATTGCACTGAATGCGGACGCCGACACCGCAGCCGACCTGCTAACCCAGCTGCCCGAGCTGCCAGTTACCACATCTGAAGTTTACACTATTCTGGCGGGCGCCTTCACCGACACGGCGAGATCCACCCGTACCGGAGAGGGGTTTGAGAAAGTGTGGGCCGCGCTGGAAACCAACTTTGACGCCATCGTCGGCAGGATGCCGGAAGTGCGCCGGCCACAGATCAGTGGGCTGACAGCCGCCTTCTGCTCGTCGGCCGATGCCGACAAAGCCAAGGCTTTTATCGAAAGCAAGGCAGACCTGATTGCCGGCTATGAGCGCAACCTGGCGCAAGGGATTGAACGGGCCAAGCTGTGTGACGCGCTGGCGACGCAGCAGATGCCCCTGCTGGCGGCGGCGCTGGCGGAGCGTTAATTGAGGCGTCAGCCTCCGGCGGCTGCCTTGCAGGCGGCCTTCAGCTCCTCCACGCGAGAGAGGTAAACATTGGCGTAGCCCGTGTTCTCGAACGGGATAATGTGGGATTTGATCCGCTCTGGCAGATCTTCCATGAAGCCGCTTTCGATGCAGGCTTCGCCTTTCTTGCAGACGAATTCAACCATAAAGCCCGCCCCTTCTTCCGACGGGCGGAGCTTGTAGGAGACGGCTTCCAGAGGCATGCGCCAATGCCCCCAGACATAGTTGCGCCCATGACCGTGATCGAGCGCGGAACAGTCGCCCCAGAACTGATGATAGAAGTAACTCTCTCTACCCGCGATGATGCCATTGAAGTTCGGGATGACAACTTCCCTGGCAGCCGCGGCCCGCTCTTTGGGCGCGTCGCCATCCGCAGCACAGCCGGCAAGCGCCAGACCCGCCAGTCCCGCACAGAGTAATCTTATCATGCCTGCCCCCTGCCTGAAGAACATCAGACAGGGGGCCGGACGATGAATATTCCCTGAACGCGGCCTTAGCGGCCCATGAACTGACGCACAGCGTCGGTTGAAAGGGCAAACTTTGCAAAGGACCACTCCCGGTCCTTGCTGAGCGTGCTGAGGCTCGCCAGGAGCTGTTTGCGGCCCTCAGCGCGCGCCTCCAGCCAGGCCTCCGCACCGCCGGCAACCAGCGCCTCTTCCGACACGCTGGCCTGCAGGCGAACGAGTTCAGAGATCAGGCGGCGGCCCGCCACCCGGTCCCAATAAGGCGCGCCGGCAAGGCCCTCACGCGCCGAGGTGCGCAGCCGATCTAGCCGGAGGGCGTCGCCGATCTGGTAGAAGCAGGCGCCGGCATCTGCGATCTTACTGCCTTTGCGAGCGGCAAGATCGGTGACGACGAGGCCTTGCGCAAAATAGCTCATGGCGCCCGCCCAGCGCGCGAGGGCGTCCGGCGCGCCGCGCTTGACGAAACCGCGCGTTGCCCGCTCGATCCGGGAGGCCGGATAGCCGGTCTGAATGTCCCCGAGGGCCGCCTTGAGCTCGTCCAGCGGCGCGCGCGTGAGCTTCACCGCTTCACCGACCGTCTTTTCCGGCAGGGTACGGATGAACCAGGCAGCCGCCTCGCTGACGGCCTGGATCGCTTCGAGTTGAAGCTCGGTTTGCAGGTCTGCGGCGACCTTGGTGTCGAGATCGAAGACTGCGCGGCGGAAGCCGGCGATGTCGAGCACAGCACGGGCCGCCTCAACACCGCGAATAACCGTGGCGGGCGCAGCGCCCGTCAGCTCGCGCAGGCGCAGGATGGCAACCGGGCCACCCAGATCCAGGCTGCGATTGGCAATGATCGTCCCGATAATTTCTCGGCGCAGGCGATGATTGGCGAGCGCCTCGCCAAACCCGTCGATGGGGCTCGGGAAATACCCCTTGAGCACTTCGATGAAGAACTCATCATCGGGAATGTCGGACGCAACGATGTCGTCGAACAGGACGATCTTCGACCAGGCCAGCAGCACAGCAAGCTCCGGCCGGGTGAGCGGGCGGCCTTCGGCGCCGCGGGTCTGCATCTCCTGCGTCGAGGGCAGCCCCTCCAGCGGACGGTTAAGTACGCCGCGCTCTTCCAGATAGACCATCAGACGCTCAAGCGCTTCATGGTCTTCGCCAGCCGTAGCGGCTGCCAGGGTCAACGTATTCGTCTGATCATAGTTATGCGTGAGCACGAGGCGGGCGACATCGTCCGTCATCTGCGCAAGCATGGCGTTGCGATCACCTTCCTGAAGCGCGCCAAGGCGGATGGCCTCGGCCGCGAGGATCTTGATGTTCACTTCATGGTCGGACGAGTCGACACCGGCAGAGTTGTCGATAGCGTCGGTGTTGAGGCGGCCACCGGCAAGCGCAAACTCGATGCGTCCTGCCTGCGTCATGCCGAGGTTTGCCCCCTCCCCGATCACCTTCGCCTTGAGATCGCGGCCATTGATGCGGATAGCATCATTCGCGCGGTCGCCGGCGTCGGCATTCGTTTCGTGGCTGGCCTTCACATAAGTGCCGATACCACCGAACCAGAGGAGGTCGGTCTCCGCCTTGAGGAGGGCGTTGATCAGTTCGTCCGGGGTCACCGCATCCTTCGCAAGACCGGTAAGCGCCTTGATCTCCGGGGTCAGATCAATTGATTTGGCTGACCGCGGGAAAACGCCGCCGCCCTTGGAAATCAGCTTGGCATCATAATCGCCCCAGCTCGATCGCGGCAGGCCGAACATGCGCTGGCGCTCGGCAAGGCATTTCTTCGAATCCTTTGGATCTGGATCAATGAAGATGTGCATGTGGTTGAACGCGGCAACCAGGCGGATCTCCGGTGAGAGCAGCATGCCATTGCCGAACACGTCGCCCGACATGTCGCCCACACCGATTACGGTGAAGGGCTCTGTCTGGATGTCACGCCCCATCTCGCGGAAGTGGCGCTTGACAGCTTCCCAGGCGCCGCGTGCCGTGATGCCCATTTTCTTGTGGTCGTAACCGGCAGAGCCGCCCGAGGCGAAGGCGTCCCCCAGCCAATGCCCCCTCTCGATGCTGATCGCATTCGCAGTGTCGGAGAAGGTCGCCGTGCCCTTGTCGGCAGCGACGACGAGATAGGGATCTTCCCCGTCCCAGATGACCGTACGCTGAGGATGCACAACCTTGCCATGGACAATATTGTCCGTCACCCCGAGCAGCGCGGTGATGAATTCCCTGTACGCATCGCGGCCGGTTTCGAACCAGGCCGGATCGGAACGCTCCGGCAGCTGCTTGGGATAGAAGCCACCTTTGGAGCCGACGGGCACGATGACCGCGTTCTTCACCTGCTGGGCTTTAACAAGCCCAAGCACCTCCGTGCGATAATCTGACGGACGATCGGACCAACGCAGCCCCCCGCGGGCAACCGGACCGAAGCGAAGGTGAACACCTTCGACTTTCGGACTGGAGGTGTAGATCTCACGGAAGGGCTTTGGCTCCGGCAGGTCTGCCAGTTCGCGGCAAGCGACTTTGAAGCTGAGGAACGAACGATGCGCGCCGGTGTCGCTGTCTTCCTGATAGAAGTTCGTGCGCTGGATCGCCTCCACGAGATAGAAAAGACGGCGCAGCACGATATCGTCGGCAAGGCCGGCGACATCCTTCATTGCGTCATTGAAGCGGGTAGCAATCGCGGCCTGCGCCTTACGGCGGGCATCGAGCGTCTTGTGCGCATCCGGATCAAAGCGCGCGTGGAACAGGTCGAGCAGCAGGCGCGTGACTGCCGGATAGCGGGCAAGGGCCGCTTCCTGCACTTCCTGAGGCTGCTCCATACCGCTCTGGCGGCGATAGGCGGCGAGCGCCCGGATGAGCGCGGCTTCGCGCCAATCTGCGCCGGCCACAAGAACGAGCTTGTTGAAGCCATCATTCTCCGCCTTGCCCCCCCAAACAGCGAGGAAGGCCTGCTCGAAATCATGCGCAATCGTGTCGAGATCGAGGGCGGAACCGTCCGCCGTTTTCATCGACAAGGAGTGAACCCAGTAGACATCCGGCGCATCAGCTACCGGCTTGGTCAGTGGGCGGACCGGATAGCCAGTCTCGAAATCGACAAACAAGCCAAGGTTCTCGAACACTGGAACACAGCGCGACAGGGCGATGGAACCGGTGCGGGCATAGATCTTGACGCGCACTTTTGACGCATCATCGGCGCCGTGACGATAGGCGCGCGCAACAATCGGCTCGCCTGCGCTGAGCTCTGCCATGCAGGTCACGTCCATCATCGCTTCCTGCGGCGGGAAGGCTTCCCGATAGGCAGCGTTGAAAGCGCCGATGAAAGCGCGTGCCCCTTCCCGCTCCTCTCCCGTCAGATGCGACTTCATGAATTCGTCGCGGAAGCCCTGATCCCAGGTGCGGGCAAGATCGACGATGCGACGCTCGATTTCGGCAGGATCTGGCTCGGGGTGGTCCGGATGCAGAGCGATTTCGAAATGAACACGCGCAAGCGGCCCGGAATCGAAATAGGGCTGGAAACTCTTGAGGTCGCCCTGATAGGCCTCCGTCAACAGCGCAGCGATGCGCTGACGCAGCGAGGTGTCGTAAGACTCCCGGGGAACGAAGACGAGCGCCGTCACGAACCGGTCAAACTCGTCCCGGCGCAGGAACACGCGCGTGCGAGGCCGGCCGATCAGATGCAGCGCGCCCATGATCATCGGGCCAAGCACGGTCGAGCGGGTCTGGAACAGCTCGTCGCGCGGCCAGGTTTCGATCAGATTGGCGAGCGCTTTCTCAGTATGCCCGCCCGGCGCAGCGCCGGAAGCCGACATGATCTTCTGCACACGGCGACGAACGAACGGTATTGTGCGCGCCGTTTCATCATAGGCCTCCGCAGTGAACAGGCCGAGGAAGCGGACCTCACCGTTGACGCGGCCATCCTCATCATACTTCTTCACGCCGATATAATCGCACGGCACGCGCCGGTGCACACGGCTGGTATGGGTCGACTTGGCAATGATCAGGGGCACCGGCGACTGGATGAACTCGCCAATCTCGCGGGTCAGCACCAGAGGCTCGCTATCACGGCTCAGGACGTTCAACGCCTCGTCACGCAGAATGCCAAGATTGGAGCCTTCCACCATCAGCGGCTCGGCAGGTTTCACCCCGCCCTGCGCGTCGGTTTCAAAATCATATTCGCGCGCACCAAGGAACACGAAATGCTCGCGCGACAGCCATTCCAGGAAGGCAACAGATTCATCACGCTCCGCAGACTGAATATGGTGCAAAGCCGAAATGCGCTTCATCTCGGCGCGCATCCGCGCCCGCATGGCCGCATGATCGGCGACGGCACGCTCGACCTCGGCAAGAGCGCTCCGAACGCCGGCTTCCAGCGTGCGTGCCTCATCCGGCGTCAACAAGGCGGTGTGGATCTGGATCAGCGACACCATCCGGCCATCGGCCATAGCGACCACGGGATGGAACAGCGTCTTGATCTCATGCCCTTGCGCGGCACACTCGCCCAGAAGCGAGTCCACGAGGAACGGCATGTCTGGGCCAATGACCTCCAGAACGCTCCGGCTGAGAATACCTTCGGCGCCCTCGAACTTCACATGTGCGTGAACAGCTCGCTCACCGGCAGCAACGGCCTCAGCGCATCTCCACAGATGCTCCGCGATGGACCGGATGTCGGCATCGCTCAGTCCTGAGACGTCCTCCCGTGCGGCTTCTTGTAGAATCTGATCGAGTACCTGGCTGGCAGGTCCGTGGGCGGCAGTAGAACGGGGCATGAAAACGACTCTCGCGGCAAAACCGGTCAAAAAACGGGTCTACTCGCCCTAAGGGAAGCCTTCAAGGAACATGTTTCAAAGGAAACAATTGCCGCCTTTGGCGAAGCTGTGGAAAAAACCACCCCTAAAGCAAGCGGGCCCGCCAGACGGGGACATGTCCAGCGGGCCCTACAGGCAAATTCCGCAGGCTGGGTGGGGGGACGCACGCGGAAGCCTGATCTTGTTTTATTTCGTATTATGACGTCGGCAAATCAACCACAATCCGCCGCCACAAACCTTAATTTTCGGTAGTAAGACAAGTGGGAATCACTCGCCTGACACCCTCAACCCAGTCGCGATGTAACATTTCAATAACAGATTGGCTAGCCTGATGCTGATTCAGGGCGCCTGCTCTGATGCAACCCTGACTTGCGGTTTTCCATCTGCGGACAACAGGATCGCGATCCATCTGGTGTGCGGAGATTGAGCAAAAAGGATCATCATTAGAACCGTCAGCGGCGCCGACAGGAACATGCCTGGGATACCCCAGATCACCCCCCAGATCGCGAGCGCCAAAAGCACGACCAGTGCCGACAAGTTCAACGACTCGCCCATCATTCGCGGCTGGATGAAATTGCCAATCGAAAACTGCCAGAAACTGACCACGGCAAAGACCGCGGCCGCATAGACATAGGATTCCTGCAGCGCCAAGGCGGGCACCCAACCGGGAATTGACGGCTGAACCAGCGCGAACAGAGGCGGCACCAGCGCTGCGACAATAGAGCCCACGGTTGGGATGTAGTTCAGGACGAAGATCAGTGCCGACAGGAATAGTGCGTTCTGGACCCCCATCAACAATAGCGAAACATAGGTCAGGAAAGTGATTAGCGCCGAGATGACGGTCTGCGTCCACAGGTAAGTCTCGATGGCGAGGCGCGCATCATTGCCGATGCGGCGCACCTGCTCGCGCTGCTGCGATTCCGGGAAGATGTTGTCGAGCTTGTGCGTCCAGCCCGATTGGGCGGTGAACAGGAAGGCGACATAGATAAGGATCAGCACGATGTCGCCTGACAGGCCGCTCACAGAGTTGGCAATCGTGGCGAAGAAGCGCTGCCCCCCCTCATTGAACAGCATCTGGGTGAGGCTGGGCGCCTCCTGCAGTCCGGCGAGGCTGTATACATCGACGATCAGGCTGTTGATCTTCTCCTCATAGTCGCCAGCGTCCCGGCCAAACTCGGCAAGACCATTGGTGATCAGGGCCATGTAGCCAACAAATCCCCCAACCACGAGCAGGACCGCCAGCACTCTGGCTGGTCCGATCTGGATCAGGCGCGAGGAATTGTTGATCACATTTCCGAAGCCCTCGATGATGAGGAAAAGGAACACTGCCATTGCGAAAGTCGCCAGGATTTCGCGCCCCAGATAGAGCAGCGCAATGATCACCCCGGTTGCGATGATCCAAATTCCTGTCTTTGTGGCGCTACCCATACCCTGCTCCGAACTTGGCCGTGATCCAACATCTCCGACCGGCACAGGGTGGGATTGGCCAGCCCAACCGTCAAGCGGCAGATACCTGCCAGCGCCAGCTTGCTCAAATCGCCGGAAACGCTAGCCTCCCGCCTGATTCAAATCGCGGCAGCTAAGGGGCAAGCGACATGAGCGAAACGATTTTCCTGGGCGGCGCGGACGCCGATGGTTCGGGCACGCCGGACGACGCCCAGTCGCTGATCCTGAAGGTGGCCAACCGGCACGGCCTGGTCGCAGGCGCCACGGGCACCGGCAAGACGGTCACCCTGCAGGTGATGGCACAGGCTTTCTCCGATGCCGGCGTGCCGGTCTTTGCGGCGGACGTGAAGGGAGACCTCTCCGGCATCGCCATGGCGGGCAGCCCGGAGCAGAAGAACCACGCCTCCTTTGCCAGCCGCGCCGAGAGCATCGGCATGGGCGCGCTCACCTATGACGCCGCGCCGGTGATTTTCTGGGATGTGTTTGGCGAAAAGGGCCACCCCGTGCGCGCCACCATCGCGGAGATGGGCCCGGTGCTGCTCTCCCGCCTGATGGGCCTGACAGCTGTGCAGGAAGGCGTGCTCAACGTCGCCTTTCAGTATGCAGACGATAACGGCCTTGCCCTGATCGACCTGAAAGACCTGCGCAAGCTGCTGGCCCATCTGGGCGAGGCGGAACTGCGCGAGGAAGTCAGCCGGACTTATGGCAATGTCGCCTCCGCTTCCCTCTCAGCTGTGCAACGCGAGCTGCTGGTGTTGGAGCGTGATGGCGCCGAGCGCTTCTTCGGTGAGCCTGCCCTGCAGCTGGCCGACTTCATGCGCACGACCCGCGACGGGCGCGGCTATGTGAACATTCTCGACTCCACCAAGCTGATCAACAGCCCCAAACTCTATTCTACCTTCCTGCTCTGGCTTCTCTCCGAACTCTTCGAAGAGCTGCCTGAAGTAGGCGATCCGGAAAAGCCACGCCTCGTCTTCTTCTTCGACGAGGCCCACCTCCTGTTCACCGACATCAACTCTGCACTGCTGCAGAAGATCGAACAGGTCGTCCGCCTCATCCGCTCGAAAGGCGTGGGCGTTTTCTTCGTGACCCAAAACCCGCGCGATGTGCCTGAAACGGTCCTCGCCCAGCTGGGCAACCGCGTGCAGCACGCCCTACGCGCTTACACGCCAATGGAGCAGAAGGCTGTTAAATCTGCCGCCGCTTCCTTCCGCCCCAACCCTTCATTCAAGACCGAGGATGCAATCACGGAGCTGGCCGTGGGCGAAGCGCTGGTCTCGATGCTGGACGCGAAGGGGCGCCCCTCGGTCGTGCAGCGCACGCTGATCCGGCCTCCCTCCTCCCGGCTCGGCCCCGTAAGCGAGGCCGAGCGCGCAGCGATCCAGCAGGCAAGCCCCCTCTTCGGCCAGTATGAAAAGGCAATTGACCGGGAGTCGGCCCACGAGCTGCTGACGAAGAAGGAAGCCACCAAGGCCAAAGAAGATGAAAAGGCCGCGAAAGAAGCGGCAAAGGCCAAAGAAGCCGAAGCCAAGGCCAAAGCGGCACCAAAGAAAAAAGCTTCATCTTCCCGCCGCATGTCGGCCAGCGAGCGGGCAATGAATAATGCCGCCTCCACCGCCGGGCGCGAGATTACCCGCTATATCCTGCGCGGCATTTTCG
This sequence comes from Hyphomonas sediminis, assembly GCF_019679475.1. Lineage (NCBI taxonomy): Bacteria > Pseudomonadati > Pseudomonadota > Alphaproteobacteria > Hyphomonadales > Hyphomonadaceae > Hyphomonas > Hyphomonas sediminis. Next base: position 1,176,950 of record NZ_JAIEZP010000001.1, on the reverse strand, counting down.
GGAACAAGAAGCGATGAAACCTTCCCTCCTAGTGCTGGTTGCGGTGCTGGGCCTGGCTGCCTGTGCGCCCAGCCGGCAGGTGGGCCAATGGCAAGGCTCGACCGGCGCCCAGCCGTTCGAGACGGCCTACTCCGCCTGCCAACAGATCAGCTACAACATCGAAGCCAACTTCATTACCTGTATGGCAGGCCGGGGCTGGGTGAAGCCGAAGAAGTAGGCCGCGGCAGCCGGTATCCCGCGCTCCCGGCGACGGCTCTTCCCCCCGCGTAAGGAGTGGCGAAAGCGCCTCGCCTCTCCTATAGTCAGGGAGATGGCGAATTAAGCTGCGCCCAAGGGAGGCACTACTCATGCAACAGTACCTGAAATTCTATATCGACGGCGAATGGGTTGATCCGGTTACCCCGCGCACGCTGGAAGTCGAGAACCCGGCAACCGAAGAGAATTTCGCGGTCATCTCCATCGGCTCCGCAGCTGATGTGGACAAGGCCGTTGCCGCCGCTAAACGCGCGTTCAAATCCTTCTCCCAGACCTCGGTGGAATACCGCGCAGACCTGCTCGACAAGATCGCAGCCGGCCTCCAGAAGCGCGTGCCGGAAATCGCCAAGGCAATCTCCGACGAGATGGGCGCCCCGATGTGGCTGGCAAACGCCGCTCAGGCGCCGGCGGGCATTGGCCACTTCGCCATCACCGCTTCGGTTCTTCGGAACTACAAGTTCGAGGAAGTGAAAGGCACCACCCTGCTCCGCAAGGAGCCGATCGGCGTCTGCGGTTTCATCACGCCGTGGAACTGGCCGCTGAACCAGATCGCCTGCAAGGTCGCCCCGGCGCTCGCCGCAGGCTGCACCATGGTTCTCAAACCGTCGGAAATTGCGCCACTCGACGCGATGATCTTCGCCGAAGTGCTGCATGAAGCCGGCGTACCCAAAGGCGTGTTCAACCTGGTGAACGGCGATGGCCCGGGCGTTGGCTCCGCTATCTCTTCGCACCCGGATGTTGACATGGTGAGCTTCACCGGCTCGACCCGCGCCGGCGTGCTGGTGGCACAGGCTGCTGCGCCGACTGTCAAGCGCGTTGCCCAGGAACTCGGCGGCAAGAGCCCGAACATTGTTCTGCCTACGGCAGATCTTCAGAAGGCTGTCGCTGGCGGCATCATGAACATGATGACCAACTCCGGCCAGAGCTGTAACGCGCCCTCGCGTATGTTCGTGCAGAAAGACCAGCACGATCAGGCTGTCGCCATCGCGAAAGCTACCGCCGAGTCGATCAAATGCGCGATGCCTGCCGACGCCCCTCCGGGCGCCATTGGCCCAATCTCGAACGGCAACCAGTACCAGAAGGTCCAGGACCTCATCCAGAAGGGCATCGAAGAGGGCGCGACCCTCGTCGCCGGTGGCCCTGGCCGTCCGGAAGGTTTCAACAAGGGCTACTTCACCCGCCCGACCGTGTTTGCGAACGTCACCAATGAAATGACCATCGCGCGCGAAGAAATCTTCGGCCCAGTTCTCTGCATCCTGCCCTACGACACGGTCGATCAGGCCGTCGAAATGGCCAACGACACCGTCTACGGTCTCGCTGGCTATGTTCAGGGTCCGGCAGAGGAAGCCCATGCCGTCGCCAACCGCATTCGCGCTGGCCAGATCAACGTCAACGGCGCACGTCCGGATTTCTCGGCCCCCTTCGGCGGCTTCGGCCAGTCCGGCAATGGCCGCGAGTGGGGTGAGCATGGCTTCCAGGAGTTCCTCGAGGTCAAAGCCGTGATGGGCTACACCGCAGCCTGATCCTGCTTTTGATTGCGAAAACAGAAGGCCCGGAGCAAAGATTGCTCCGGGCCTTTTTCATGCTATCCGCAGTTGAGAAACTTTAGGGGCGCCAGATGCACGCACACTTTGATCTCACGCTCTGGCCACTCAGACATACGTTACTCGTTGCACTCTTTTGCGCATTGGGATCGGTCGCGATTGCACAAGGCTGCACAGACACCGCGTTCACAAAAAGGAATGGCAGCCTCTATCTGCAGGCGGAAACGGACGCGTTTGCGGAGCAGTATGACAAGGCATTGTCCGCGCTGGACAAACTGCAGGCTCGAAAACTCAATTGCCACGAGGAAGCAGCATCAATCAGGCTCAAAGCTTTTGTCAGGTTTGAATCAGGAGACGTTGATGGCGCAATCGCCGATCTGACGGCAGCGCTCGACAGGAACATTCTCTCGCCTACCCAGAGAGCCGGAAGCATGGTGTCTCTCGGGAACTTCCACATGCACAAGGGAAATGATGCGGAAGCCCTTTCCTATCTGACACAGGGCATGGAACAGGGCGCATTTACCAACCGGCAGACAAAATACAATCTCGCGCTTCTTCATGAGCGGCAGGATGAATTTGATACTGCAGTGCATTGGGCGGAAGGCGCCTTGAAAGAGCCAAATGTCCCCCTGGATAGAACCCTAGAAACAGACATCTTCGAGTTGTTGCTAATACTCTATGAGCAGACCAACGATCCAGATAAGGCAAAGCCAATCGCGAGGGCTCTTGCCATCTCCAAAGGGCCGCATCCAGATGCCACTTATATTTTCAGTGGTGACCCACAAAGCCGACCAATCTTGCTCGGAGAAGGATCATCAGAAGTACCCTCAAGGAAAACGTCCTCAGATAAAACAGAAAGCCAGTTGATTGGTCGTTGTGACGTTCAGTTGAGTATTGATGCCGAAGGGCGAGCGTATGATCTGCTACCATTCTGTTCACCAGAAAGTTTAGCCGACTTGGCAGAAAAAATTGTCGGTAACCTGCAGTTCGCTCCGCTGACTGAGGCAGGCGAACCCGTTGCCCGTCAGGCGGTCTTGTTTCCCTTGGAGTTCAAGCAGGAATAGGCTGCCCCCTACACGGGAAATTCATCACTTAGCCAGTTCGTCACATAGATGTGAAGTTGATTGTTGGCTGGCGTTCATCTTCATGGCGCCACACTATATAGTGTAGGGAAACTTCTGGAGGCTGTTTGCCATGAAACGTCTTAGCCTTGCGGCTGCCATCGCGGCGCTCGCCATCACGACGGCCTGCGCTACCGCCACACCATACCAGCCCGCGTCCCAATCGGACCGCGGCTTCTCGGAAATGAAGATCGAGGAAAACCGCTATCAGGTGGAGTTCTCGGGTAACTCGCTGACCGACCGCAAAACGGTGGAAACCTATCTGCTGTTCCGGGCGGCCGAGCTGACCAAGCAGAATGGCTTCGACCATTTCCGTGTCGTCCGCCGGGATACTGACGCAAACAGCCGCCTGGTGCCGACGGGCGCGACCTACTCGCCCTTCTACGACAACTTCTATCTGCGCTATCGCTATTTCGGTCCGCGGGCGTCTTACTTCTATGACTACGCGCGGCCGCTGCGTTACGGCTCCTACGATCCGTTCTGGGATGGCCCGGTCGATTATCGTGAACAGACCCGCTATGTCGCCAGCGCAGAAATCGTCATGGGCAAAGGCGCCAAACCTGACGATGTCGCCTACTTCGATGCAGACCAGGTGATCTTCAACCTGGCAGGCCAGATTCAGCGTCCGGTCCCCTGATCAGCGGTGAAGAAGATTTGGAGGGCGCCTCAAGGGGCGCCCTCAATCCGGAATATGCTGCCACCATAGGACACGATGTAAATCGCGCCGCCATTGTCCATGCCAAAGCTGGATATCTGGCTGAGCGTGCCCGCATCCGGCACCAAGTCATCGTTGAGACGAATGAACTGGCTGGATGAAAGGGTTTGCCCGACAACCAGCGACGACAGCGGCACGGACCAGACATTGCCACTGATGAAGTCGCCGAAAACATAGTGGTTGCGGATCGGCCCGATATTCCCGCGATACACATATCCGCCGGTAATCGAGCGCCCCTGCGTGGGGCCGGTGCCATGGGAATACTCCGCGACCGGCGGCGTGAAGGCCGGTGAGTTGGCGCCGCCATTATAAGGCTGCGTCCCTTCCCTCTGCGCCCAACCATAGTTGGCACCCGCATCGCTCGACCGCATCCGGTTGATCTCTTCGATGGCTCCCTGCCCCACATCGGCAATCAGGAGGTCTCCAGTCACTGGATCAAAGCTGGACCGCCAGGGATTGCGCAGACCGAGCGCGAAGATTTCCGGCGCGCCGCCCACACCTCCCGGAAAGGCGTTGCCTGACGGAATGCGGTAGTCACGGTTGGCATCGGCCGGAAAGTCATCACCGGAGACATCGATCCTCAGGATCTTGCCAAGCAGGGAATTGGTATTTTGGGCGCTCTGATCGGCACCGGCAGTAATGCCGCCGCCATCACCCGTCGCCAGATACAGCAGGCCATCATTGCCGAAACCGAGCCAGCCGCCGTTATGATAGGCATCCACCTGGTTCATCGTCAGGATGACATCCCGAGTCGACGTATCAACAACCAGCGGATTGGACGCTGAAACCTGGTAGCGGCGGATTTCGGTGTTTCCGGAGCGGTTGATCAGGTTGACGTAGATCCTGCGATCGGTGGCGAAGGACGGCGAAAAGGCAATGCCCACCAGGCCTTGTTCGCCGGCGGTCGCAACGTCTGCGGTCACATTCAGGAAGTCGGTACCATCGATAACTCCGGTTTCCGGATTGAGCACGCGGGCGCGACCACCCTTCTCGAGCACAACCACTCGGTCCGTTCCCGGAATACCCGCCACATAAAGTGGTGCGGAGAATCCTGTACCAACACGGCGCAACGCCATGTTTGCGATAGTTTCATCAACGTCCCGCACGGTAACCCGCAAGGTCAGGCGCGTTTCGCCGCCCCGGCCGTCGCTGGCACGGAAAGTGATCTCATAGACGTTGTTTCGATCGGCATCCCGAGGCGCTTCAAAATCGAGCGCCGTATTGAGCGAGAGTACGCCGCTCGTTGGATTGAAGCTGAACACGCCCTCATCGCCGCCAGACACAGTGGCAAGCGTGATCGGGTCTCCATCCGCATCGGTTGCGGTCAGCGTGTAGATCGCGCCAGTAACGCCCTCATCAATGCTGACATTTGCGGCAGAAGTGATCTGCGGCGCCCTGTTCGCCGGTGGTGGGGGTGGCGGTGGTGGAGGCGGTGAAGAGGAACCGGACCCGCCGCCACCTCCGCATGCCTGCAGTGCGACAACGCTGGCAGCGGCAAGCGCAACCCAGCTCCCGTTTCGAATTACACTCTGTTTCATGGCATCGTTCCTTATCACTCCCACCAAACCCTCTTAAGTGACCATTTGGCAAGGAGACTAACCGTGAACACGAATTTGTGGGCTCAGACTCTGGTCAAGTGCGAAAGATGGGTCCAAAAGGCCCGCTTGTGAGCGGGCAACCGGTTGATCGCGCCGGGTGTGCGCCAGATATTGGCCCACTGATGGCCAGATAGCGGGAAGACCGAACCCATGGATGGTAGTGAAGCGGGCAAGGCGCCAAGCCTGAACGCGGCCCAGCCGACAGGCATGCGCAAAGTCGAGTTCGTTGCAATCGTCGCGGGCCTGATGGCGCTCAATGCCATTGCAATCGACATCATGCTACCGGCACTGAGCGAAATCGCGCGCGCAACCGGCCTCACGGCCGAAGGCGGCGATCAGAACCGCCAGCAACTCATCATTTTCGCCTATGTGCTCGGCTTCGGTGCGCCGCAGCTGATCTGGGGCCCTGTGACGGACCGCTTTGGCCGCCGCGCGCCCCTGTTTATTGGCCTCGTCGGCTATTTCATCACTTCGCTTCTTTGCATTTGGGCGCACAGCTTCACGGCGCTGCTGGCCGCGCGTTTTCTGCAAGGCGTCTTCTCGTCCGGCGCTCGCACTGTCGCCTCCGCGGTTGTACGCGATCTGTTTGCCGGGCGCAGCATGGCGAGCTTCATGTCGCTGGTGATGACGATCTTCATGATTGTGCCCATCATCGCCCCCACACTCGGCCAGCTCATTCTTTATGTCGCGCCATGGGAAGGCATCTTCATCGTGCTCGCCGTGTGGGGTGTACTGATGTTTGCGTGGACCTGGTTCCGCCTGCCCGAGAGCCTTCCGAAAGACGCCCGCCGCCCGCTCGACATCGGCAGCGTCAGCCGCGCTTACCTTCAGGTGGCGCGCACGCCGGTCAGCTTTGGCTATATGCTCGCTTCGGGCATTGTTTTCGGCGCGCTGTTTGCGTTCATCGCCTCGTCCGAGCAGGTGTTTCGGCAGGTGTTCAACCAGGGTGAAAACTTTGCCTACTGGTTTGCCGGGATTGCAGGCGCGCTGGCAGTTTCCAACTTCATGAACTCTCGCCTTGTGGAGCGCGTGGGCATGCGTCGCATAAGCCACATTGCACTTCTGATCTTCACCAGCGCGTCGCTGGTGCTGACCTTGCTCACCATGACTTTCGGCGAGAGCCTTGCGATCTTCTTCCCGCTGTTTGCGCTGACATTTGCCTGCTTCGGCCTGATGGGCTCGAACTTCTCGGCCCTGGCGATGGAGCCGCTGGGCAGCATCGCGGGCACAGCGTCGGCCGCCTATGGCTTTGCCACCACCATGATCTCCAGCATCATCGGTATGACCATCGGATCGCACTTCAACGGCACGACTGTTCCGCTGACGACCGGCTTCGTCTGCCTCGGCCTCGGATCTCTCGTGATCGTTCTGATCACGGAAAAAGGCCGCCTGTTCAGCCGCACCTAGCGGAACGGGCAGCACCGGAATTATCCGCTTCGGTTGACAAGAAAGTCCACTTCCCGCAACCTTTCCCAAGGGTGATGGGGGACGATCGGCGTGCTTAAAGGCGCAATTACAGTTTCATCTTGTAGTGCAGCGATCGTCGCGAGCTTGTTTTTCACACACGCGACTTTTCTTGCCGTAGTCACCGGCCTTGTATCCGGCCTCATGGCATCTGTGATCTTCTTGCTTTTGCTCAATGACTTGCAGCCCAAACTGAGGATTTCACACGTAATAGTACGCGGTAAGGATCGCAGGGGCGGAAACCGGATTTTTGTGAAAGTCATCAATCAGACCCGCGCAGATATCCTTCAACCTAGAGCAACGCTTCACGCCATCACAATCGCTGAACTTGGCGAGCGATACATCGCTGAAAATATCCCCCTGGCCGCAGAAAGCCCGATGATCATTGAACGCGTGAATCACAAAAGACCTGGCGAAAATCCCAATGTCTATGTGTTCAGCGCAAAAATTGGAAAAGAAGAGGAAGAAAAGATCTCTCGGAATACGTCGATCCGGTTCCGCATAATATCTGAACACCCAGTCTCAGGCGTGAAGAAAATCTTTGAACGGATATATTCTTTGGATGCAGGGTGTTTGCTGGAAGGCCGATTCCGATCAGGCGCCCATTTCGGCGTTGACCTCTATTCGGCTGACTCTGCTCGGAATGATGCCAGCATCGAACCCGACCTCCAAAAGGCCTAGTTCAGGAAAATTCTTCCGCCCGTATCGGCCCTAGAGCTTTCCTTTGGCCTGCCTGCAGACTCCCGGACTTATCCTTTCACAAGCCAGGCTTTTTCAACAAGGCGGGTCACGTCGCCCATGATTTCCGTGATGCGGAAGTCCTTGGGCGTGTAAACGCCGGCCACGCCCATCTGGCGCAGCGCCCGGCCATCCTCAGGCGGGATGATGCCGCCGACGACCACGGGAACATTGTCGAGGCCCAGCTTGCGCAGCTCGGCAACAGTCTCGCGCACGAGATCGAGATGGCTGCCCGAAAGGATGGAAAGGCCCACCACATGCGCGTTCGCCGCTTTTGCCTGCGCAGCGATTTCGGCGGGCGTGAAGCGGATGCCTTCATAGATCACATCCATGCCGACTTCCCGGCCACGCGCGGCAATCTGTTCGGCGCCGTTGGAGTGGCCATCCAGGCCGGGCTTGCCCAGCACATAAGTCAGTGTGCGGCCCAGCGCCTGCGAAACGCGGGCAACTTCTGCCTTTACCTTCTCAACGTCTTCCTCGCCGCTGCTGGAGACGACCAGCGCCACCCCGGTCGGCGCGCGGAATTCGCCAAATACGTCGCGCAGCACCGTGCCCCACTCCCCCGTCGTCACGCCGGCTTTCGCGCAGGCGATGGAGGGCTCCATGATGTTGCGGTTCTCGGCGGCCGCGGCGCGCAAGTCCTGCAGCGTTTGCTGCGCGGCCGCTTCATCGCGCGCCGCGCGCCAGGCTTTAAGGTCGCGCACCTGCATGGCTTCTTCTGCCGGGTCGACCGTCTGGATCGCGCCGTCGCCCGCGCCTAGCGGGCTTTCTTCGGTCTCGGTGAAGCGGTTGACGCCCACCACAGTCAGCGCGCCCGATTCAATCGCACGGATACGCTCGATATGCGCGCCAACAAGACTTTCCTTCATGAAGGGAATGGCTTCCTTCGCCCCGCCCATCCGGTCGATCTCGGCGAGCGTTGCGCGGGCCTTCTCTTTCAACTCGTCCGTCTTCGAACCGATCACATGGCTGCCATCGAAGATGTCTTCAAACTCCAGAAGGTCGGTCTCATAGGCGAGGATCTGCTGCAGGCGGAGAGACCATTGCTGGTCCCAGGGGCGCGGCAGGCCCATCGCCTCGTTCCAGGCCGGCAGTTGCAGCGCGCGGCACCGGGCGCGCTTGGAAAGCGTCACCGCCATCGCTTCCATCAGGATGCGATAGACATTGTTCTCCGGCTGCGGCTCGGTCAGGCCAAGGGAGTTCACCTGCACGCCATAGCGGAACAGCAGCGCCTTGGGGTCGGTCACGCCATAGCGCTCCCGGCCGATCTCTTCCCACAGGTCCACGAATGCGCGCATCTTGCAAAGTTCCGTTACGAAACGAACCCCTGCATTCACGAAGAAGGATATACGCCCGAAGACTGTCTCAAAGTCTGATTCTGGAACTTGCCCGCCCGCTTTCACCGTATCGAGCACGGCAATTGCCGTCGCCAGCGCATAGGCCAGCTCCTGTTCCGGCGTCGCGCCCGCTTCCTGCAGGTGATAGGAGCAGACATTCATTGGATTCCATTTTGGAACTTCCTTATAGCACCAGCTGACCATATCGCCGATCAGGCGCAGGGAAGGTTCCGGCGGGAACACATAAGTGCCGCGCGAGAGATATTCTTTCACGATGTCGTTCTGCGTCGTGCCGCGCAGTTTCTTCCGGCTGTCGCCGCGCTCGTCGGCCAGGGCGACATACAGCGCCAGCAACCAGGCGGCCGGCGCGTTGATCGTCATCGAGGTGTTCATCTGCTCGAGCGGCAGCTCGGCAAACAGCTCGCGCATATCGCCCAGATGCTTCACCGGCACGCCCACCTTGCCGACTTCGCCGCGGCTGAGGATATGGTCGGCATCATACGCCGTCTGGGTTGGCAGGTCGAACGCGATGGAGAGGCCTGTCTGTCCCTTCGACAGGTTCAACCGGTAGAGTTCATTGGATTTTTTGGCAGTCGAATGCCCCGCATAGGTGCGGAAAATCCACGGTTCATCGGCCTTGTGCTGGTATGTTCCGGCGGCTTTTGTCATTTTCTTCTGCCTCCCCAATGTTGCGGCGCAGCATTACCCAGCCCCGCTTGGCTGACAAGCGGCGCCTCTGCCGCACTTGCAGCCCGGCCTGATCGCCGCCACTTCTCCTGCACCAGATGACAGGAGCCCGCCAGAGCCCGTGCCACACCCTCAAACGTCTCTCGTGACCGCCTTATGGCTGCGTCTGGCCTCTCTATTGGCGTTTCCCTTCGGCGCGGCCCTGATGGCCATCTACCAGCGCAGCCCGCTTGCGCTCGCGCTGCTGACCGCCGCCATGCTCGCGGTCAGCCTCTACGAACGCCGCCGCCTCGCCAGCGCCACCGGCACGCAGAGCCTGATTGATGGCGCCTCGCTGCTCACCGGCTTTGCCTTCCGCCTCGGCCTGCTGATCGCGATCTTCGTGCTCACCGTCGGCGTTCTTGCCCTCTTCCGGGACACCTCGCTCGCTCGGGAACTCGCCGGAACAGACTTCATCCTGATCGCCCTGCCGGTCGGCATCGCGCTTGCCGCCAACGAGATCAGCGCCCGCATCGCCCGGCGCGAATTCTCCGCCGCGCAGACCGAAATTTCCGCCGCCTTCGCCCGCCAGCCTGAGCCCGGCGCAACCGACGCCGGCGGCGAGATCATCGAGGGCGAAATCATTGACGCGGATGAGCCTCCGCAAAGGTAGCAAACGCCCTCTGGAGCGCGCGCCAGAAACCCGCTACGCCTTCAGCCTGCCCTTCGCTCAGGCTACCCCCATGACAGAGACCATCGGCCTCCTCGCCGCCCTGCTGACGACGCTCTCCTTCGTGCCGCAAGCGGTCCACATATTCCGCACCGGCCAGACCGAGGGCATCTCCCTCGTCATGTATTCGATGTTCACCCTCGGCGTTGCCATCTGGCTGGCCTATGGCCTGCTCATCGGCTCCCTGCCGGTGATCCTCTCGAACATCGTCACGCTAGCCCTCTCGCTCGTCATCGTGACGCTCAAGGCGCGGGCCGTGTTTCAGTCCCGGTCGAAGACGAACGCCGCCGCCGAGGCGACATCTGCGCCCATCGCCTCATAGTAAAGCCGCTGCACGCGCCGCGTGACCGGTCCTGGCCGGCCATCACCCACGGGCTTGCCCTCCAGCGTCACCACCGGCGCCACCATCGCGCCCGCCGAGCTCGTGAAAATCTCTGCTGCCGCCATCGCCTCTTCCGGCGTGAAGGCGCGCTCAGTCACGGTAAATCCGCCCGCCGCCTGCAGCGCCATGACGCCCGCGCGTGTGATCCCCGGCAGGATCGCCGGCGAAAGCTGCCGCGTGATGATCTCGCCGCCCTGCGTCACGATCCAGGCATTGGCGGAGGCCGCTTCGGTGACGAACCCGTCCTCCACCATGAAGGCGGTCTCCGCCCCCTTCTCCTTTGCCGCCCGGTAGGCCAGCGCCTGGGAAAGCAGCTGCGTCGTCTTCATGTCCCGCCGCTTCCAGCGGCTGTCATCGAGGAACACCGCGCCGATCCCGTCGCGCGCCGCTGCCCCGATCAGCGCCTTGGTATCGGCATAGGCAAACACGGTCGGCGTGAATGTCTCCGGCCCGGCAAAGTCGCGCGCGTCATAGGCCCCGCCTGTCACCTGCAGATAAACCAGCCCCTCGACCAGCGCGTTGCGCGCGATCAGGTCGCTGTGCAGCGTCGCCCAACCGCCTGTGTCATGCGGATTTGGAATGCCGATCCCGGCCAGCGTCCGCTCCAGCCGCGCAATATGCCCGTCGAGGTCCACAAATTTCCCGCCATACACCGCCGTCACCTCATAAGCGGCGTGGGCAAACAGGAACCCCCGGTCCAGCGGCGAAACATGAGCGTCAGACAGGGGCAACAGCGCGCCATTCAGGTGAACGAGCGGACAAAGGGACATTGCAGGAAAGCCTCAGGCAAGGGAAACATCGATTGTGCAGCGCAACATAGTCCTTGCGAAGCGACACAACACTTGCCAGTGTGCCCGCGCCGGAGGGGGCTGTGAAGACGCCACAAGAGCGCGCCCACCCCTGGCACAAGACGGAGGAAGGTCCATGACCACAGAGACGGCCGGACGGGTTCAGAAAGACATCTACGAGGTGGGCGAGATCCCGCCGGAGTTTCACGTTCCCAAGTTGATGCACGCCTGGGCGATCCGGCGCGATCGCCATGGCCGCCCGAACACGGCGATGCAGGTCGAACAGGTGCCGGTGCCGGAAATCGATTCCGACGAAGTGCTGGTCCTCGTGATGGCGGCCGGCGTGAACTATAATGGCATCTGGGCTGCGCTCGGCGAGCCGATCTCTCCCTTCGACGTTCACAAACAACCTTTCCATGTCGCCGGGTCCGACGCCGCCGGTATCGTCTGGGCCGTGGGCAAACGCGTCACCCGCGTGAAGCCCGGCGATGAAGTCGTCATCCACTGTAATCAGGATGATGGCGATGATGAGGAGTGCAATGGCGGCGACCCGATGTTCTCGCCCAGCCAGCGCATCTGGGGCTATGAAACGCCGGACGGCGCCTTTGCCCAGTTCTGCCGCGTGCAGGCCCGCCAGTGCATGCCGCGCCCCAAACACCTCACCTGGGAAGAAAGCGCCTGCTACACGCTGACGCTCGCCACCGCTTACCGGATGCTGTTCGGCCACCGCCCGCATATCCTGAAACCGGCAGACAATGTGCTCGTCTGGGGCGCGTCCGGCGGTCTCGGCTCCTTCGCTGTGCAGCTTTGCGCCATTGCGGGGGCGAACGCCATCGGCATCGTTTCGTCCGAGGACAAACGGGATTATGTGCTCAGCCTGGGCGCCAAGGGCGTCATCAACCGGAACGACTTCAATTGCTGGGGCCAGCTGCCGAAGGTCAACGGGCCGGAGTTCAACGATTACATGAAGGAATGCCGAAAGTTCGGCAAAGCCATCTGGGACATCACCGGCAAGAAGGATGTCGATATCGTCTTCGAACATCCCGGCGAAGCCACCTTCCCGGTCTCGGTGTTCGTGGTGAAGCGCGGCGGCATGGTCGTCATCTGCGCGGGCACGTCGGGCTTCAACCTGACAATGGACGCCCGCTTCCTCTGGATGCGGCAGAAGCGCGTGCAGGGCAGCCACTTTGCAAACCTCAAGCAGGCCGCCGAAGCCAACCAACTCGTCATCAATCGGCGCATTGACCCCGGCATGTCGGAAGTGTTTCCGTGGGCGGATATTCCGCTTGCCCATGAGAAGATGCTCGACAACAAGCACCTCCCCGGCAATATGGCCGTTCTGGTCACCGCGCCCAAGCCGGGCCTGCGCACGGTGGAAGATGTGCTTGCGATCAACGGGCAGGGCTGATGACAGCCCTTTCCCGGCCGTTTGCCGAAGGCTTTGCGCGTGACTGGCTCGCCGCCTGGAACGACCGCGATATAGAGCGCATCCTCGCCCACTATAGCGAGGACATCATCTTCCATTCGCCCCGCATCGCAAAGGTGCTGGGCAATGAAGCCGCCAGCGTGTTCGGCAAGCAGGCGCTGCGCGACTACTGGACAAAAGCGCTGGGCGCCGCGCCCCAGCTCTTCTTCGAATTGGATGAAGTGCTGATCGGCTCTGATGCGCTGACCATTCTTTACACAAACCACCGTGACGAGCTGGTGGCAGAAACCTTCGTCTTCGGCCCCGAAGGCAAGGTCGTCCGCTCCATCGCGGTTTACCGCTGAGGTTAAGCTGGCGCCTGCCCGGCGTCAGCGCCGCACGGCCAGCTCCACGCGCCGGTTGCGTGCGCGCCCCTCTTCGGTCTCATTGCTCGCCGCTGGCCGCCCCTCCCCCGCGCCCGAGGCGCCGAGGCGGCTGGCCTCGATGCCCTGATCCACCAGCCAGCCAACAACGGCCTGCGCGCGGCGCTCGGAAAGCGTCTGGTTCGCGCTATCGGACCCGACACTATCCGTATGCCCGGTAATCCGCACGGCCAGCCCCTCGCGGGCGTTCAGCGCGTCCAGAACTGCGTTCAGCGTTTCCTCCGATTCCAGGCGCAGCGTCGCTTCATTGGTGTCGAACAGGATGCCGTAAAGGTCGATCCGTCCCGCCTCCTCCAGCGTCTGCCCGATCGCTTCGGCCTGCTCATCGCGCGGCTCCAGCTGAAGGTCGACAATCTCGGTCTCGCCCGCGATCAGGTCGCGGCTGTCGGAGGCAGGTTTGTAATCTGCCTGGCTTGCCGTGATCACCGCCAGCCCCGCTGGCACGTCCTCCAGCCGGTAAGCGCCGTCCGCGCCTGTCACATCTTCCACAACGCCCGCCGCGCTGACCAGAATGCCTTTCAGCGGCTTGCCTCCGGCCTTGCTGGTCACGGTCCCCTCGATCAGGCCCGCTTGCGTCACCCCGGCGGGATTGACGAGCAGTCTTACAAAATCGATGGCAAACCCGTCTCCGGCATCCGTATAAGGATCATCAATCAGGATCTCCACCTCGCCCCCAGCCAGCAGGTGCAGATGCTCGGGCAGGATCTCGAATGTCACCAGCTTGCCGATTGGCCCCTTCTGGCGAAGCGTGTTCAGCACCTCCGCCATGTAGGGAATTTCCTCGCCATTGATCCAGACGCCATAGCGATTGCCAAAGCTCGGGGCCTGGAAATCATCAACGAATATCTGCAGGCGCGCCTGGCGAAAGTTGATGCCCTTGGGGTCATAGGTCAGCGTGATTGGCTTCACGGCATTGGAGGGGTGGCGCGTGCGCTCGGTGTAGCCGTCAGTCTTGTCGCCCCGTTCCCGCTCATACCCGCTGATCACCATGATCCGGTCCGTCCCCTGCGGATCGCCGGAATCCGGGCGGAAGGGAAATGTGTGCGGCGGGGTGGAGGTGCCGGAGAAGGGATCAAAATCCGCCGGCCATCCGAAACCCAGATTGTCCACGTCTCCCGTCCGCGCGATCAGGGCGGCCTCGCCGCCGCGCGCTTCATAGCGGGGCAGTTTCCAGTCTTCGGGCTGGCGCGCTTCCCAGCCCGCCTTGGCATCTGCTGCGCTCCGGGCCGCTTCGGCAGCGGCGCCCAACCGGTCTTCAATCGCGGCGCGCTTGCCCGATCCCTTGGCGCCATAAAGCACGTCATTGGCCGCCTGCAGCCTCGCGGCCTGCTCATCGGTCAGCGCCATGCCGGGCCTGCCAAACTCGGCAATCACCATCAGCGCCTCATTGGCGCTCATGGCGCCCGCCGTCGGCGCCTGCCCAGCATCACTGCGGCGCGCCCCTTCAAGCTCCTCACCCGCCTGCGCGCTCGCCAATCCGCCGCCCTCTGATGAATTTTCTACGGGCTCAGCCGCTTCCGATTGCGCTGCGCCAGCCTCAGGCGCCGCCCCCTGCTCCGCGCTGCAGGCAACCAGCATGACCGCCAGCATCGCGCTGGCCATCGTCCGTTTCAGCATGGCAATCCCCTTCTGTCAGGCCGAACCGGACTTTTATCTCACAAAGAGGAGGCCGCCGCAAAAGAAGAGGCGATAGCGCTGATGCTCACCAGTTCTGAAATATGAACAGCACACGGATGCACCGGGATCACGAGCGCCCGCTCCAAACAAAAAAACTCCAACGGCGTTGGAGTTTTCTTGGAGTTTTCGGGCCGCTCGTTGGAGTGCCGTTGGAGTTTTTCGGGCACTTATCCACGGGATAAGCGTGCGCCTTATCCCTCGAAAGGATCGCGCATCAGGATCACGTCTTCCCGCTCCGGAGAGGTAGAGACGAGCGCGCAGGGCTTGCCCACCAGCTCTTCCAGGCGGCGCACATAAACCACCGCTTCAGCCGGCAGGTCGGCCCAGCTGCGGGCGCCGCGGGTCGAACCGCTCCAGCCTTTCAGCGTTTCATAGACGGGCTCCACAGCGGCCTGATCCGTCAGGCCAGCGGGGAAATAGTCAATCGTCTTGCCGTTCAGCTTGTAAGCCACGCAAACCTTGATTTCTTCAAATCCATCAAGGACATCCAGCTTCGTCAGGGCCAGGCCATTGACGCCCGAAGTGGCGCACGCCTGGCGCACCATCACCGAGTCAAACCAGCCGCAACGGCGCGCCCGGCCCGTATTGGTGCCAAACTCATGGCCCACAGTGCCAAGGCGCTTGCCGATCTCATTGTCCTGCTCAGTCGGGAAAGGTCCGGCGCCCACGCGCGTCGTATAGGCCTTCGCAAGGCCGAGAACATAGGACACCGCGCCGGGCCCGACGCCCGAACCTGCCGAGGCATTGCCCGCCACCACGTTGGAAGAGGTCACAAACGGGTAGGTGCCGTGGTCCACATCGAGCATCACGCCTTGGGCGCCCTCGAACAGGATGCGGCTACCCCGGCGAACCTTCTCGTCCAGCAGCTTCCACACAGGCTGGGCATAGGCCAGCACCTGCGGGGCGATCTCCAGAAGCGCAGCTTTAAGTGCAGCGCCATCAGGCTCAGGCAGGTCGAGACCCGCACGCAGCGGGCGGTGATGGGCCAAGAGGCGCTCGATCTTCATGTCCAGCGCGGCTGGGTCTGCCAGGTCGGCCACGCGGATCGCCCGGCGCCCCACGCGGTCCTCATAGGCCGGGCCAATGCCTCGCTTGGTGGTGCCAATCTGGGCCGCGCCCAGGGCCCCTTCCCGCGCCGCATCGATGTCCTTGTGCCAGGGCAGGATCAGCGAAGCATTGTCGGCCAGCACGAGGCTGTCCGGTGAAACTTCAATGCCTTGCGCGCGGATGCCGTCGATTTCCGTCAGCATGTGCCAGGGATCGACCACGACGCCATTGCCGATAACCGAGAGCTTACCGCCACGCACCAGCCCGGACGGCAGCAGCGCCAGCTTGAAGGTCTTCCCGTCGATGACCAGCGTGTGACCGGCATTGTGCCCGCCCTGGAAGCGCACCACCACATCGGCCCGGCTCGACAGCCAGTCGACGATCTTGCCCTTGCCTTCGTCGCCCCACTGAGCCCCGACGACCACTACACCTGCCATGAACCTGCTCCGTTGTTCAGCCGCGGCGACATGGGCCGCATTCGGCAGGCAATTGCAAGGGGCCTTTTGCCACCCCTCGCCGCAGGCCTATTCGCCAAATGCGTAGCGCACGCGCACGCCAATATTATCAAGGCCCTGGTTGCGGCCGCTGCCGAGAATCTGGCCATGGCTCAGATGCTCATACATCAGCTGGACACCCCAGGGGCCTGCGAAATCCTTGTTGAGGGACAGGCTCGTGCGGAAAAGATCGCGCGAGCCGAAGAAGACGGTGTGTTCCGAGATCGGGTCGTTGCGCGGATCACCCTGCGGATAGGGAAAAGTCAGCTCGCCGTCATGGATCACATAGCCAACCCCCGGCTCCAGCCCCCAGCCTTCGGCAAACACCCAGTTCCACTGCAGGCCGGCGCCGCCAAAGCTCGTATCCCCAGCCGTATTCACGCTGCCCATCAGATAAGGGCGCGGGCTCCAGATCACATCCAGGAAGTCAGGCGACTTGAAGACGATTTCGCCGTTGATATTCGGGCCGTCTTCCTTGTTGGCGTTGTCGCAATTGGCGATGCACACATTGTGCACCACAACGCCGAGGCGAACTTCGTCAACAATCTGCGCGGAAGCCGCAGCCGAAATGGCTGCAAGTGCCGTGGTCAGCAGGGCGATGCGTTGCATGGGGTGCCTTTCATGACATTTCGTTCACAGGCATCCGCTGCAGCGTGGCTGGCGTCAAGGGTGGCCGGACGGTTACGCCCGGCCTTCCTCAAGCCTCAGAACGACAACACCTTGGCGTACCGCACCTGCGGAAGCGCATTCAGCGCTTCCATCATGGCGGCAGGCGGCGTGGAATCGATGCCGATGAGGGCAATCGCCTCCCCGCCCGCTTCCTGGCGGCCGAGGTGGAAGGTCGCGATGTTCACCTTTGCTTCGCCCAGCATCTGTCCGAGCGCACCGATGAAACCCGGCTTGTCGAGGTTGTTCACATAGAGCGTCACCGGCGAGAAATCGCCTTCCAGACCCATGCCCTTGACCTCGACAATCCGCGGCTTGCCAGCGATCAGCGCGCCGGCCAGCGTCCGCCAGCCGCCTTCGGGCGCGTTCTTCGTCTTCTTGGTTTTCACCTTGATACGGATCAGGCTGTCATAGACAGGGCTGCTCTCGGTCTTGGTCTCGGTCAGCTTGACGCCGCTTTCGGCAAGGATAGCCGGCGCAGACACCATGTTCACATCGCCGCGCGAAGCGCGCAGCAGCCCGGCCAGCAGCGCCGCCGTCACCGGCTTGCGGTTCAGGTCAGCGACTTCGCCTTCATATTCGATGACCACTTCTTCATAGCCATAATCGGAAATCTGGCCGGCAAAGCTGCCGAGCTTTTCGGCCAGAGCCGCGAATGGCTTGAGACGCGGCGCCTCTTCGGCGGTCACCGAAGGCATGTTGAGCGCGTTGGTAACGGCGCCCGTCAGGATATAGTCCGCCATCTGTTCAGCGACCTGAAGGGCAACATTTTCCTGCGCTTCATTGGTCGAGGCGCCAAGGTGAGGCGTTGCAACAAAGTTTTTCTTGCCGAAGAGAACATTCTCTTTTGCTGGCTCCACGGCGAACACGTCGAACGCTGCGCCCGCAAGATGACCGGACTCCAGAAGATCAGCCACGGCGGCTTCATCAACAAGTCCACCGCGGGCACAGTTGACGAGGATCAGGCCTTTCTTGGTCTTCTCAAGGTTCTCACGCGACAGGATGTTGCGGGTCTGGTCCGTAAGCGGAACGTGCAGCGTGATCACGTCTGCGCGCTTCAGCAGCTCTTCCAGCTCCACCTTCTCAACGCCCAGCTCGATGGCGCGCTCTTCGGTCAGGAAGGGATCGTAAGCGACCACGCGCATCTTCAGGCCGATGGCGCGTTCCGCCACGCGGCTGCCGATATTGCCGGCCCCGATGAGGCCGAGCGTCTTGAACGACACTTCAACGCCCATATAGCCCGACTTCGGCCATTTGCCGGCTTGCGTGTCGGCGTTCGCTGCCGGGATCTGGCGGGCCGCAGCAAACATCATGGCGATGGCGTGTTCAGCCGTCGTGATGGCATTTCCGAACGGCGTGTTCATAACCACGACGCCCTTGGCGGTCGCGGCCTTGATGTCGATGTTGTCGACACCGATGCCGGCGCGGCCGATGACTTTGAGGTTCGTCGCAGCCGCGATCACATCCGCATCCGGCTTGCAGGCCGAGCGGACAGCGAGGCCATCATATTCCGGGATGATCTTGATCAGGTCATCCTTGGAGAGGCCGACCTTGATGTCGGTCTCGATGCCGCGCGACTTGAAAATGTCGACGGCGGCGGGGCTGAGGCTGTCAGCAATAAGGACTTTAGGCATTTTGGATTTTCCTTTTATCGCGGCCGCCTGCGTCTGCGCCGGCGCCGCAAGCGCCTTTGCCACCAGACAAAGGCGCCGATGCGTTCAATGCAAAATCAGAGCTTGGCGGCTTCTTCGTGGAAGGCCCAGTCGAGCCAGGGGAGAAGCTTTTTCACGTCCGAAGGTTCAACCGAACCGCCAACCCAGATGCGCAGTCCCGGAGGGGCCTTGGCATAACCGGCCGCATCAAAGCAGGCATTCTCCGTCTCAAGACGCTTCATCATCTTCTTGATGAAATCGCGCTGGCCGGCCTCATCGAGGGCGGCAATGCGGGCGTCCTTGATCAGGAAAGTCACACCGGTGTTGGAGCGGACAGCCGCATCCTTGCAGAGGAATTCGACCCAGTCGGATTTCTTTTCCCAGTCGGTGAGGATGCCGAGGCTTTCATCCGAACGGGCTTTCAGCTTTTTCCAGCCACCCAGACGCTCCACCCAGTCGAGCGCCTGAAGATAGTCTTCAACGCACAGCATGGACGGCGTGTTGATGGTCGCGCCTTCAAACAGGGCCTCGTCGAGTTTGCCGCCTTTGGTCATGCGGAAAAGCTTCGGGAGCGGACGGTCGGGCGTGAAAGATTCGAGACGTTTCACGGCGTTCGGCGACAGGATGAGCATCCCGTGCGCAGCTTCCCCGCCGAGGCATTTCTGCCAGCTATAGGTCACCACATCGAGCTTTTCCCAGGCAATGTCCTGGCTGAAAGCGGCCGACGTGGCGTCACAGATCACAACGCGGTCCGGGTTCGGCTTGATCCAGTCTACATCCTTGACGCGCACGCCAGAAGTCGTGCCGTTCCAGGTGAAGATGATGTCGGCATCGTCGCGCGCTTTGGCAAAGTCCGGCAGCGCGCCGAACTCGGCGACGTGGGTGTTGCAGTTGGCAAGTTTCAGCTGTTTGACCGCATCCGTCACCCAGTCCTGGCCAAAGGATTCCCAGGCGAACACGTCCACCGGCTTGGCGCCGAGCATCGACCACATGCACATCTCGACAGCGCCGGTATCGGACGCCGGAACTATGGCAACGCGGTAGTCGTCAGGAATGCCGAGGATCAGCTTGGTGCGGTCGATCGCCGCTTTAAGCTTTTTCTTCGCGTCGCCAGAACGGTGCGACCGACCGAGAGCGGCGGTGACGAGGTTCTGCAGCGAGAAACCGGGATATTTTGCGGTGGGGCCCGACGAAAAATGCGGGCAAGCGGGGCGCACGACCGGCTTGGCGGTGGTCACTGTCATCTGTTTTTACTCCTATCCTCACAGATAGGCTGGGCGCCGTTGGGGGCGCCTGGCCCGCCGCGTCTGTCGCATATTTCCGCGCGCCCTGCCAGTGGCATTTTTATGAAGGGTGAGAGAGGGGCCGCTTAACCCTTGGCCAGAGCCGCTTCAGACGGGCACGCTGCCAATGATCCCCAGCGCAATCAGCACCTGCCCGCCGAAATAGAGCCCCCAGACTGCAAGCGAAGCCGGGACATTTGCGGGCCGATCCTTCGGGTGACGGAACAGGAGAAAGGAGAGAATGACATCTGAAGCGATGAACATCAGGGCGCCAAGAGTGGCGAGCCAGTAGACGCCAGGCAACGCAATGGCCGCGGCCCCCATCATCAGGATCACCCCGGTGTAAAGCATCACCGGAAGGCGCATCTTCGGCTCAACCGACGGCAACAGCCAGCGAGCGAACAGAACGCCGCCAACCACCAGCGCCACCTGCCCTGCCTTAACGGGCCAGGTCCAGCCAGCTTCGCCCATCTGCCAGAAAAGCGGCACATAAGCCGCATGGGCGAGGAAAAAGGCCGCCATGCCCGGCAGCAGCCAGCGTTCCGCCTTGCCGGCAAGAAACCCATCCCCCACCGCGCTGAGCGCCAGCGCAGCCACCAGAAGCAGCGGTCCGCCCATCAGAAACGCCCAGATCGCCAGCAGCGCGACAGAACCGGTCTTCACCAGCAGGCCGGCCGGCCCCTTCTCACGATAGCACCACACCGCCCAATAGGCGGCGCCCAGAACCATCGATGCAATGAATACCCCTGCCCCCGCTGCCATAATCGTCAGCCTGGATCTTTCACCGGCTCGGGCAAGCCAAGCAGCCTGCGAGCCATCGCCCGGTGACGATCCTTCACATGCATGCCCACAACACTCAGCGCAGTGGCCAGAACGGTGGCATCATCAGTAAAACCGAGACCGACCACCACATCCGGCACCAGATCGGCGGGCATGACGAAATAGGCCGCAGCGCCAAAGAGCACCGCCTTCGCTTTTACAGGCGTGAGCGGATCACGCGCAGCGTAATAGGCGGCGGCCAGATCGTCAGCAAAAGGCAGCTTTCCCGCCAGCCGGACAAGCTTGGGCACAAGCCCCCTGGCCAGCCGCTCATTGCGCTGGATCGTCTTCGGCAGGTAGACATCCCCCTGCCCCTTGACCGTGTTTATGATTTCCGTGGCGTCAGACATTGCGCTCTCCTAGGGGCATTATAATTGAAGACCCCAGTTCTCGAAAAGTAGGGAGGGCAGTGCCCCAATGGAACTCAATTCTAACATTTCGGCCGTCATCACCGGTGGTGCATCGGGTCTTGGCGCAGCAACCGCACGCAAACTGGCCAGCTACGGCGTTAAAGTCGCCCTGTTCGACCTGAACGCCGAAAAAGGCGAAGCACTCGCGAAAGAGCTTGGCGGCGTCTTCTGCAATGTCAACGTCACCGATGAAGCCTCCGTCGATGCCGGCTTTGCCAAATCGCGCGCAGCGATCGGTCAGGAGCGCATCCTGGTCAACTGCGCCGGCACCGGCAACGCCATCAAGACCGCCAGCCGTGACAAGAACACCGGCGAAATCAGCCACTTCGCGCTGGATAAGTTCAACCTGATCATCCAGATCAACCTGGTTGGCACCTTCCGCTGCATCGCGAAATCTGCTGCTGGCATGATGAGCCTCGACCCGCTGCCCTGCGGCGACCGCGGCGCCATCGTCAACACAGCTTCGGTTGCGGCTGAAGACGGCCAGATCGGCCAGGCGGCCTACTCCGCTTCCAAAGGCGGCGTTGTCGGCATGACCCTCCCGATCGCGCGCGACCTGTCGCGCGAGAACATCCGCGTCAACACGATCCTGCCGGGCATCTTCAACACCCCGCTTCTGGCCGCTGCGCCGGAGCCGGTGAAGCAAGCCCTCGGCGCGCAGGTTCCGTTCCCGCCGCGCCTCGGCAACCCGGAAGAGTATGCGTCGCTGGCTACCGAAATGTGCCGCAACAACTACTTCAACGGCGAAGATGTCCGCCTCGACGGCGCCATCCGGATGGCCCCGCGCTAAGGCGACCGCAAATTATGAAGCAGAAGCCCGCGCCCCCTAGGTGCGGGCTTTTTCTTTGCCCCGGCGGCAGGGGATGTCAGCTTCGGAAAGTTCGCTAGAAACGGCTGCAAAATCAGGATCGGGAGGGTCCCTGCCATGGAATTTGACGACGTCGTGCGCAGTCGGCGCAGCATTCGCGGCTTCCAGAAGAAGCCTGTTCCCAAAGCGCTGATCCGCGAGATCCTTGAGATCGCGATGCGGGCGCCCACCTCGCTCAACTCGCAACCCTGGAATTTTTATGTGGTGACTGGCGAGGTGCTCGACCGGATCCGCAAGGGTAATGTCGAGCGCAATGTCGCCGGCGTCCCCGACAGCCGGGAGTTCCGCATGGGTCCGGCCTATGCAGGCGTCCACCGCGACCGGCAGGTCGAAATCGCCAAACAGCTCTTCTCGGCGATGGGTATCGCGCGGGAAGACAAGGACGCCCGGATGGACTGGGTGTTGCGCGGTTTCCGCCAGTTCGACGCGCCGGTCTCCATTGTCGTCACCTACGACAAGGACCTGCATGGCGGGGACATTCCGCCCTTTGACTGCGGCGGCGTCGTGAACTGCCTCGTCAACGCCGCCTGGAACCGGGGGCTTGGCTGCGTGATCAACTCTCAGGGCATCATGCAGAGCCCTGTCGTGCGCGCTGAAGCCGGCATTCCAGACGATCAGGTGATCCAGACCTGCGTCGCCATGGGCTGGCCGGACGACGCCTTTCCCGCCAACGCGGTCGTTTCCCTCCGGAAATCCGTCGATGAGGCGGCCACCTTCCTGGGGTTCGAGGACTGAAGAAACTGGGCCTCCCCCACACAAACCTGCCCCAGCGTGAGCGCTGGCGCTTCGCTAAATGACCATTAAACTCGCCTCACACTGTCAGGAGGACCATGACCATGGCGACCGCATATATCGTAGCAGCAAAACGTACGGCCGGCGGCCGCAAGGGCGGCGCCCTTGCCGACTGGCATCCCGGCGACCTTGGCGCCCAGGTGCTCAACGCCATCGTGGCTGAGACCGGCGTCGACCCGAAGGCAATTGAAGACGTAATCATGGGCTGCGTCTCGCAAGCCGGTGAGCAGGCTGGTCAGATCGGCCGCACAGCCGTTCTCGCGTCGAACCTGCCCAACTCGGTGCCCGCCGTCACCATCGACCGCCAGTGTGGCTCGTCCCAGCAATCGATCCAGTTCGCGGCCCAGGCCGTCATGTCCGGCACGCAGGATCTCGTGATCGCCGCCGGCGTCGAAAGCATGTCGCGCTGCCCGATGGGCATCAACGCCCGCGCCGGCAAGGTGTTCGACATCCCGACCGACCCGACCCCGCAATCGGTGAAAGAGAAGTTCGGTATCAAGCACTTCAACCAGTTCACTGGCGCTGAAATGATCGCCAAGAAATATGGCTATACCAAAGAGCAGCTCGATACCTTCTCCGTTGAAAGTCACCGCCGCGCAGCCGCCGCTACCAAAGCCGGCGCCTTCGCCAAGGAACTGGTTGTCATCAAGGGCCGCAACGGCGAAGGCGCCGAAGTGATGCACGATAAGGATGAGGGCATTCGCTACGATGCCAGCATGGAAGCCATGGCAAGCCTCAAGATCCTGATGGAAGACGGCGTCATGTCTGCCGCCAATGCCAGCCAGATCTGCGACGGTTCGTCGGCTGTCATGATCGCTTCCGAAGCGGCCCTGAAAACGCACAACCTCACCCCGCTCGCCCGCATCCACAACGTCACCGTTACTGCTGGCGACCCTGTGATCATGCTGGAAGAGCCGCTGTTTGCGACCGACCGCGCCCTGCAGCGCGCCGGGATGAAGATCGGCGACATCGACCTCTACGAAGTCAACGAAGCCTTCGCCCCTGTTCCGATCGCCTGGCTCCAGCACACCGGCGCTGACCCGTCGAAACTGAACGTCAATGGCGGCGCCATCTCGCTGGGTCACCCGCTCGGCGCGTCGGGCACCAAGCTGATGGCGACGCTGGTCCACGCGCTGCACGCCCGCGGCAAGAAGTGGGGCCTGCAGACGATGTGCGAAGGCGGCGGCGTCGCCAACGTCACGATCATCGAAGCGCTCTGATCCGTTAGCGGACGAAAACAAGGCGCCGGACCTTTACGGGTCCGGCGCCTTTTCATTTGAGGTGTCTGCAAATCAGCCCAGCAGAACTTCTGCGATCTGAACCGCGTTCAGCGCAGCGCCCTTACGGAGATTGTCGCTTACCACAAACATGGCAAGGCCGTTTTCAAAGGCCGCGTCCTTGCGAATGCGCCCAACAACCACAGGATCGCGGCCCGTGATCGCCAGCGGGTTGGGCACATCATCAAGCTCAACGCCCGGCGCGCCGGAAAGCAGCTTTACGGCCTCCTCGGCCGATACCGGCCGCTCAAACTCGGCATGCAGGGCAATGCTGTGGCCCGTCATCACAGGCACGCGGACGCAGGTGCCCGACACCAGCAGGCCGGGAACGCCGAGGATCTTCCGGCTTTCGTCGCGCAGCTTTGCTTCTTCATCCGTGTAACCGTCCGGCCCGAGCACATAGTTCAGCGGCACAACGTTGAACGCGAGCGGCACCTGCCATTTTGAGGGTGCAGGAAATTCGACAGCGCCGCCCTTCTGGGCCAGCCCCTGGAAATCACCCGCAGCAGCCGCATTCACCTGCCCGGCCAGCTCTTCGATTCCCGCAACACCGGCGCCGGAGGCGGCCTGATACGTGCTGGCAAACAGGCGCTTCAGGCCCCAGGCATCATGCAGGGGCTTCAGCACAGGCATGGCTGCCATGGTTGTGCAGTTCGGATTGGCGATAATCCCCTTGGGCAGCGCGGTCAGCGTCTGCGCATTAACTTCCGCCACCACCAACGGAACTTCAGGATCCTTCCGCCAGGCAGACGAGTTGTCGATGACGATTGCGCCCGCGGCCGCAAAGCGCGGCGCGTGCTGACGCGACGTGTCACCGCCCGCAGAGAAGAACACAATGTCCAGCCCTGACACGTCGGCGCTCTCAACATCTTCGACGGTCACTTCCGCGCCGCGAAACGCCACTTTCTTTCCCGCCGAACGGGCGGATGCAAACAGCCGGAGGGACGCGAGCGGGAAGCCGCGCTCTTCGAGCAGCGCTCGCATGAGGCTGCCGACAAGGCCGGTCGCGCCGACAACACCGACATGGGGCGGGTTAGATCGTGAGAATTTGGATTGCATGGCTCTTCTCCAGTGAGGGACTTTGGAGCGGGAGAGCCTGTTTCCTCAGAATGGCCGTCCCGCGCCTTTGCGGGGACGTTGTTCGAGGTTGCTGCTTCAGATCGCACGCACCCGCAACGTCCCGCAAAAGCGGGTCGTCTTGGTGCTAATAATGATCGTTTTCTTCAGCATCGGGGCGCACGCTTAAGGCTGGCCCTGTCAGAAGTAAAGAGATTTCGCGGTCAGAATACGGACGGTACGCCGCAGGCGGTCACTCGGTATCGGCTTCGGGATCGCGAACCTGGATGAGCCCATTGGAGACCATCGTCATCACGACCTCGCCATTCTGATTATAAACCGTCTGCCGGGACTTTGAGATGCCCATATCACGGCGGCTTTTCATCCGGCGCTTGAAGATCAGCTCCATTTCAACGGTCAGTTCATCGCCCGGATAAACCGGTTTCACCCAGCGCAACTCGTCAATGCCGGGCGACCCCAGACTTGCAGTCGGCTCCTGATGTTTCCAGCCTTCCACCATCATCCGCATCGTCATGGCGCCTGTATGCCAGCCAGAGGCCGACAGGCGCCCGAAATGGGTTTTCGCCGCTGCGTCGTCGTCCAGATGGAAGGGTTGGGGATCATACTTGGAGGCAAAGTCGATGACCTCTTCGCGTGTAACCTTGTAGGTCATGGACGAGCGGCTCACTGTGCCGACAACCAGATCCTCATAGTATTTCATCGGCCACTCCCCGCGCGCTTGGTACTCACTTGTCGTGAAGCGGGTAGCGGCAAGGAAAGCAAGGCTGACGCGGCGGAAAAGGCTGAGCCCGCCCCTGGGGATGGGACGGGCCGCCTCTCTCTGATGTCTGGTCCGTGGGAAGCCGGCCTGAACTTCAGGAGAAATCCGGCAACGGGAGACCTATTGGTTGCCGGTACGCTGTTTCACGCCTTCTTCATCTGCGGCTGCACGGTCTTCGGCATTGAACTCAACCGACGGGGCGGCGCCCTTGCCGTATGCACGCGCTTTCTGGGCCAGCGTATCCATCGAGTCTTTCATCCGGCCCTGGCCAACAGCCATTGTCTGGGAAGCGGTCACGCCAACGGACTCAGCATCGCCGAAGCTCGCAAACTCAGCCCCCAGGAAGATCACCTCCCAGCCGCGTTTTTCGGCCCGTTCAAGCGCAGCCTTTGCGCCGTCCCGTGTGAATTCGCGCGAGGAGTTTTCAAGACCGTCCGTCATGATCACGATAACCGCTTTCTCCGGATTGTCCGCTTCAGCGCGGGCAACCATCTTGCCGATGGCATCGAACAGCGGGGTCATACCGCGAGGATTGGCCTCATCGTCTGTCACTTCCTTCCAGTTCTTCGGCACGACCTTGTCGCGCAGGATATCGAACTGCATGCCATCCTGGTAATCGAACACGGCGACCGTAACGGCCGTCTTGATGTCGTCCCCTGCAATCTCAGCCCCCGGAGCATCTTCGGCAAAGCTGTCTGCATAGGCGTTCACCGAAGAAAGCGCCTCATCCCAGATGTTCGACATGGACCCGGTCCGGTCCAGCAGGATGTAGGATTGAACCGTCTCCGATTTCGGTTTGACTGGCAGTACTTTTGCCGAAGCCGTTGCGGCGAGCGCGGCGCCGGCTGCAAGCGCGGCGATCGTATGGATGAGTTTCATTTGGGCGTCCCTTCCCTGTTGCTGCGTGAGGAAAAGCTGCGCCCCGATTGCGGCACGTCTGTGACATGAATCGGGAAAGGAAAAGAAAAAGGGCCACCTTTGAGGGCGGCCCTTCTCTGAAACTGAACAGGCGTTCAGACTTCGCTCATCCGGAGACGGATCAGCTGCCCTTGCGCCGCTGGACGTCCGCTTCGCCGGCTTCAGCCCGGTCAGCCTCATTGAAAGCCACCGGCGCGGGTGCTGCGGATTCGAAGTATTGCCGGCTCTTGGCGGCAAGGCTCCGCATGGAGCGCTTCAGGCCGTCCTTGGACATCGCCATCTGCTGTCCGGCGCCTACGCCAATGGCGTCGGCATCGCTGAACTTGGCAAACTCCGCGCCCAGGAAAACCACCTCCCAGCCTTTCGCGCGCACCCGCTCCAGCGCCGCCTTGACGCCTTCCCGGGTGACTTCCTGCGACGCGTTCTCCGCCCCATCGGTCATGATGACGATGATCGCCCGCTGCGGGTTATCCGCCTCGGCCAGCGCGATCATCCGGGCAATGGCGTCAAATAGCGGCGTCATCCCGCGCGGGCTCGCCTCTGCGCTCGTCACAGGCCGCCACTCGCCGGCCCGCACAGCTTCCCGCAGAACATCGAACTGCAACCGCGCCTGATGGTCGAACACGGCAAGCGTAATCCTGTCGTCCGGCCCCGGAGGGGTCCCGCCCGCAGGTTGGGCCAATCCGTCGGCATAGGCGTTCACAGACCCCAGCGCCTCCTCCCAGATCGAGGACATGGAGCCTGTCCGGTCGAGGAGGATATAGGCGTGGCTGGAAAGTGCCGGGCGCGTTGTATCAGCTTGTGTGTTGGTCATGGGTCGTCCTCCTCGGAAGCGCCCCCACGCCCGTTTACCCAAAATGGGAAAGCGCCCCGCTTGTTAAAGGGGGCGCTTCCGGAATTTTTCAATTGTGTGAGTGCGAACGGTCTGGCCGGCCGCCTCAGGCAAATTGCGGCGCGATCTTGAGGTTCTTCACCCAGCCGATCTTTTCCAGCAGCAACAGCACCGTGCCGTTATAGTCGACGATCCGGTTCCAGATGCCCTTACGCGGACGGTGCAGCGCGCTTTGCGGCTCATCATGGTGATGGTCGTGGAACGCTTCTCCGCCCGTCAGCAGCGCCATCATGTGATCGGCCCACACAGGCGTTTTCAGGTGGCCAAGCACATTGATACCATAGGTCGTCGCGTGAAACTGGATCGCGCGGCCGATGATGACGCTGGCGTGCAGCAGCGCCGTCAGCACGAGCGATCCGCCCGCCGCCCAGACGATCAGATAGATCACCGCCGGAATGACGAAGTGGATGACCAGGCTGATCTCGTTATAGAAGCGGTCCATCCACATGATCACGGGCTGGTTTTTCAGCCAGCCAGCCATCGGGCGCTCAACATCCTTGCGGTCTCGGAACAGGATCCAGCCAACCCAGGCCCAGCGTTTGGACTCAAAGGGGTTGTGCGGGTCGCCGGGCTGGTCTGCAAAGCGGTGGTGCTGGGAATGATAGTTCACCCAGTCGCGCAGGCGGCCCTGCATGGCGATCATGATGTTGATCATGGTCAGCACCTGAGCGGGCCATTTCATCTCGCCGGCGCGGTGCTGCAGGATGCGGTGCATCGGGCCAATGCCGAGGTTGCACCAGAATACCGAGAAGGCGATGACCGCCAGCGCCACCAGCATGTACCACCAATGGAAGGTCAGCTGGCTAACGAAGATGCCCAGCAGCACCATGGTCACAAAAAGGGCCACCCCGATGGCGGGATAGCCAAAGGCCGAGAAAAAGCTCGGCATGTCGAAAGTCTTCCAGGTCTTCGGGATCGCGATGGAACGCGGGATCATCTCATTTCAGTCCTCATATTGCCGGCCGGAATTCAGGTGCGGCGCTCCCCTGTATGTAAGGGCAACTCTCGCCTCGGCTGCCTTAAGACCTGATTAAGGTGTCTCACGATCCGGTTAAAGTTGTAATTGCCTCTCAACTGCAAAGGTAATCCGGATGTGATCGGAATGCCGCAAGAGAGGTGACGGCTTGGATTGGCGCCGCTATGCCATCCGGCAGGGGAATAGAGCTGACATGACCGACGAACGCCGCCTGCAGGAAATACAGCGGACCAGCGAGCTTCTGGGCCTGGACGGCGATGTCAGCCAGGATTCTGCTGAAGCCCGCCTTCCCTGCCCCTTGCATGAAGAGTGCGTTGCCTCAGGCGACAACAATCTGGTGCTCAACTGGCAGCGCAGCAGTTACGCCTGCATCGGCACAGGCGAGCGTGGCACCCTGCGGGATCTTGTCCGGCAGCTGGAAAGCCAACGCGGCGGCGCCCTCGTCCCGGCCCTTCGGGAAGCAGATCCTGAGCCGCCACCGCTGAACGCTGTCCCAATCGACGCAGAATTTTCTGAAGTCAGCCGGGCAACAAACCCTGTTCTCAGAACCGAGCCCAAAGTGCTGCAACTGAAGCCGGAACAGCGCCTGCCGACGCCTGAAGAGATCCAGGCCGACCGCGAAGAACGCCTCGCCGCCCTGCGCGCCGAAAAAGCGGAAAAAAGCAAAGGCCGCAATGAAAGGCTGATCATCGGTGTGCTTGCGCTGGTGTTCCTGATCGCCGGCCTTGCCGCCGCCGGCCTCTCTGCCTTCGCCAACTATCAGGCTTTCTCTTCAACCGTGTCCGACCCCGTGCAAGGGCGCATCTGGGGCTGGGCGGGCGTCATCGCCGCCGTCATCTCCTTTGGCGGCTTCACATTCGTCTACTGGCACGCCGCCAACCGGCGCATGAAAGAAGCCCTGCGCGCGCTGGTCTTCGCCTTTGTCGGCGCGGGCGCCTCCATCCTCGGTACGGAGATCTACATCCGCAGCAACGCCGAGGCCTCCATCGCGGCAGTGGAAACCGCCAGCAGCAACCGGTCCGTGCTTGAATCTCAGATTGCAGACTGGCGCCGCCAGTTGGAAGGCATTCCGCCTGAAACCCGCTCTGTTGAGGGGCTGGAAGCCTATATTGCCGAGGTCGAACGGGTCGGCCGCACTGAGCAAAAGCCCTATCGCGATGCGCAGAATGAATTGGGTCTCGCCCGGCGGCGCGATGAGCTGACGGCCCGGATTGAGGCGGCCAATGCCGAATTGCTGGGCCAGGGCACCGGCAACATCCTTCTGCAGGCGGACAAGCGTGCCTCGCTTCCCAGCTGGTTGTTTGCCGCGCTGCTGGAGCTTTTTTCCAGTCAGGCGACCTCGATCGGACTTGTCGCGTTGTTGCTTCTGAGCAGCGGCCCGCGGCGCATGGAGGCCTGATCCAGGGCGTGGCTCAGCCGCCTTGTCCCGGCACCGGATAGTCCAGCCCATCGCGTCCACGCAGGCGGAAGGTGTCTCCACGTTGCTCAATGTCCGAAAGGTTCATCACCGCTTTGGAAACGCCGCCCGGAATGTCAGCAACATAATACGGCGTTGCCAGCCCCGTCAGCTCATCCCTCAGCTGGCGGACCAGCACCTGCCCTTCCTCCACCGGCACGCGGAAATGCGCCGTTCCCGGCGCCGCGTCCAACTGGTGCAGATAGTAAGGTTTTACGCCCGCCGACAGGAAAGCGCGCATCAGGTCCGCCATCGCCTCGAAACTGTCATTCACGCCGCGCAACAGCACGGACTGTGAAATCAGCGAAATGCCAGCATTCGCAAGGCGCCGGATAGATGCCAACGCATCAGGCGTGAATTCCCGCGCGTGGTTGGCGTGGATCGCCACAAAAACAGCCTTTGTCCGCCCCCGGATTGCCTCGACAAATTCCGGCGTTACCCGTTCCGGACTGACGACCGGCACACGCGTATGCCAGCGCACCACCCGCAGGTGTTCAATCGCTTCCAGGCGGCTCATCAGTTCGCCTGCGCGTGCCGGTGACAGGATCATCGGGTCGCCGCCGGTGAGGATTACCTCGAAAATCTCCGGATGACCGGCAATGTAGTCGATGGCCGCATCAACATCTGCCTTGCTAAGCGCGTCGCCTTTCTCCGGCCCAACCATTTCCCGCCGGAAACAGAAACGGCAATAGACCGGGCATGTGGAGGTGATCTTCAGCAGCACCCTGTCCGGGTAGCGGTGCACAATGCCCGGCACGGGGCTGTGCGCATTGTCGCCAATTGGATCGGTGTCTTCGCCCGGAAATGTCTCAAGTTCATTCGCTGCCGGAATATATTGGCGGCTGATAGGGTCTTGGGGGTCATTGGCATCGATCAATCCAGCCAGCCGCTCCGGCACCGCGATGACGTATTGCTCGGCAATTTTCGAAACCATCTCAAAGTCATCGGCGCCGATCAGGCCTGCGGCAAGAAGGTCATTCGCACTTCTGTGGGTCACGGGTTTCATCGGCGCACTCCCGGCGGCAGCACAGGCGGCGTCCAGAGCACATCCTCGATATGGCGCGCTCCGCTCGCCAGCATCACCAGTCGGTCAAACCCCAACGCCACCCCGCTCGCCTCAGGCATCGCCGCGGTTGCCGCGATGAAGTCTGGGTCGAGAGGATACCGGTTGCCATAAAGCGCCTCCTTGAGGTCCATCTCGGCACGCTGACGGGCTTCCAGAATGTTTGCGTCCGTCAGCTCCCGGTACCCATTGGCCAGCTCAACGCCGCAGGCATAAAGCTCAAACCGCTCGGCAAAGCGCGGATCATCCGGCGCCGGACGCGACAGCGCCGCCTCGCTGATCGGATAGCGATGCAGGAATGTCAGCCGCCCCTGCCCCAACTCGGGCTCAATCTTCGTCACGAGGATCGCGGAAAACACGTCCGTCCAGCTCGCCCCTTTGGGTATGCCGATCCCGCTCGACTGGGCCTGCGCGCGCAGCCCCTCGGCGTCATTGAAATACGATTCCAGCTCGATGCCGGCATAGCGCCGGAAGGCTTCAACCAGCGTCAGGAATTCTGGCTCTGCAAACGGGTCACACACCTGTCCCTTCCAGACCAGTTCGGACATGCCGGCAGCCTCAGCAGCGGCCCGCGTCAGGGCGGCACAATCTGCCATCACAGTCTCGATCGGCTCTTCGGCCCGGTACCATTCCAGCATGGTAAACTCCGGCGAATGGCGCAGCCCCGCTTCGCCATTCCGGTAGGCCCGCGCAAAATCGAAAATCCGCCGCTCGCCCGCTGCCAGGAGCTTCTTCATGGCAAATTCGGGCGATGTATGGAGGTAAAGCGTCCCTGTTTGTCCCCGTTCTGACACAAAATGCGTCTGAAATGCCTGTAAATGAGCCTCATTGCCCGGCGAAAACACCAACGCCCCGCACTCGGTTTCCAGAAACCCCTGCCCCTCAAACCAACCGCGTATCGCAGACTTTATCCGCCCCCTCGCCAGCAGGTATCCACGCCGGCGCGCATGAGCCTCAGGTGTCCACCAGGGGGGCATTTCCATGAGAATACAGGCCTTCGGGAAAGGAGGGGAACGCCTGGGCAAGGCGGAAAACCCGCAGGTTGCGGCTGGCCAAACGGCGCGGAGGCGGTATATAGCGGCGCTTTCGCTCTCGCAACTCAGGAACACTCCATGGCCGTTGAAATCGCAGCGGATATCCGCAGAGGCAACATCATCGAATACACCGACGGCCAACTTTATGTTGTCCTCAAAGCGGAATCCTTCCGCCCCGGCAAAGGTACACCGACGACCACCATCGAGATGCGCCGCATCTCCGATGGCATCAAAGTCGTCAATACTTTCAAGACCTCGGACAAGCTCGAGAAGGCCTTCGTCGAAGAAGTCGAACACACCTATCTCTATCCCGAAGGCGACAACTACGTCTTCATGAACAGCGGCAACTACGAGCAGGTTACTGTTCCCGGCGGCATGGTCGGCGACGGCGCGCCTTACCTGCAGGAAAACATGACCGTTAGCCTGCAGATGTTCAATGGCGAGGCGGTGTCCATCACCCTTCCCCAGCGCATTACCGCTGAAATCGTCGAGACCGAGCCAGTGGTCAAAGGCCAGACGGCCTCGGGCTCCTACAAGCCGGCAATCCTCGACAATGGTGTTCGCATCATGGTTCCACCGCATGTCGGCGTTGGAACGCGTGTTGTCGTCAATACGGAAGACGGAAGCTATCTAGAGCGCGCCAAAGACTGAACGAAAAGCAATGAAATAGCTGGGAACTGCAATCGGTTCTCACGCGTACGGATGTTTGTAGCACCAGTTGCTATGCCATCTATCTTGTACCCTGAGCCGGCGCCGATCGCGCCGGCTCTTTTTTTTTTGCCAAACATCCCTTCGTTACAAGGGCGACAGCCAACGGGTTGAAAACAAGTCGTTAACTCCGCGCCCGGATACTCGCGTCGATTGCATTACACGAAAGATGGATCACGCCGGGCGCCGCCAGGTGGTACACTTTCCTCGTCTGCAAATTGGGCGGCAGTCAGCTGCAGAGAGGAGCCCCCGTTGAAAGCCCCCCGGTCTGGCGATGATGAGACATAGAGCATGAACGAAGCGGAGTTTGTTGCCCAGCTGGAAGCCATGGTCCCGCATCTGCGCGCATTCGCGCGACAGCTCTGCAAGGGAGACGACCTCGCCGATGATCTGGTGCAGGAAACCTGCCTTAAAGCCTGGTCAGCACGGGAACGATTTGTCGACGGCGCCCCCATGAAGCCTTGGTTGTTTCGTATTCTTCGCAATGCCCATGCACAGCATTGGCGGCGCGCGTGGCGCTCCACGCAGCTTGATCCTGCTGGCGCTGAAAATGCGCTCGTTGTCCCTGCAAATCAGGAATGGGCCTGCGATTTCCAGACAATGCAGAAAGCAATGCAGCATCTGCCAGATACGCAAATAGATGCGGTACTGACCGTTCTCGTCGCTGGCTTCAGCTACGAAGAGGCAGGACACATTCTGGGCTGCAGCGAAGGAACCGTGAAGAGCCGCGTCAGCCGGGGTCGTGAAGCATTGGCCAGCATTATGAATGCGCCTGCCCGCCCTCAAATGGATCCGACTTCTGAGCCGCAGGCCGCCGCTCCTGAAAGCCCTAAAGCCGCCTGAAACCCGGACTGAGAACTCCGAGCCTCCCCGTTCTGGGGAAACCCGGAGCTTTGCGGCGACGACCACGCGTCCGATATCCGCATCAGCTAGCGCTTCTGCGCCAGTGTTTGGGTCAGGTGCGCACAGCCGGAACGACTGGCAACCAGACCACAGTCTTCGCATTCAAAGGGATGGGACCTGAAGCGAAGCAGGGACGCCGGAAGGAAGGCAGGTTTGCGCCCCGCTGCTGGAGGACGCTGAGATCACTGCACCCCCTTCCGGCTTCACCTACCTATACGCGGAAGCCAAGAATCCGTTCCGTCTATCAGCCCCGAAATGTGGAGATGAAAGCTTCACTCATGTTAACTCCGAAAGCTCCAAAGATTACCAATGCCGGAAGCCTCGCCATCAGGCGTGCGCTAACCTATAACAAGTAATCGCCGTGATAATTCGGGGCCGGCGTGAATGGCCACTCGGGAATGTCCTGAACGCGCAATTTACTGCGGCAGCCTTCCAGCAGGCACATGGCATCTTCATTCGGAATTTCGAGCAGGGTTGCAGCCTGTTCAGCGGTCATGCCAGCGCCCAGGCAAAGCGCAGCGATTTCCCGCTCCGGAAGCGTAAGCTGCATCAAGGTCGCCAACTGGTCGTCCGGGGTAACACGCCCCGCCAGAAGGGCATCATTCCGCTCATAGGCCGTTCTGAACATGCGCAGAAGCTCGGCGAAACAGGCTCCCGCTTCATCCACGACCCGATCCTCAGCCAAAAACAGCATCAACGCGTCTTCAACCAGCTCATCCGCCTCGTTGACGCTCCCCGTGGCGCAACGCGCGAATGCTCGCAATTGCCGGACGGCGAGCTCGAGAACGCCCCGGCTCGCCGCGAGCCGTTGCTGGTCATACTCCAGTTCGACATACTCGTCTGGCATCTCAGGTCTCTGAACTTTGACGCTCTTTTCCATGTCAGCCAAAGAACATACCAATTGCTACGACAAAGTTTCCGAACTGCCTCAAAGCTTCAATTGATGCCGCGCTCATAGCAACCCTGATAATGATTTGTTGTCAAAGCCACCCGGCCTTACGATTATCGCCCGAAACTCAACCACATGGTCAGCGGTTTCTGTCAAAATTCAGAAATTCACCCGGCTTGAAACGGCGCCATCGACGATCAGGTTTGAACCTGTTGTGTAGGAAGAAGCTGGGCTCGCCAGGAAAACAGCCGCATTGGCAATTTCCTGCGGCGTTGCGCATCTGCCGGTGGGATTTCGCGCATTAGCCTGCTCGAAAAAGTCCGGCGCATTGGTCTTGACCATGTGCCAGACACCACCTTCAAAGAACACCATGCCCGGTGAAACGACATTCACGCGAATGCGCTGCTTAGCGTATTGCCGTGCCAGGCCTTTTGCCATGTGGATGAGCGCGGCCTTCATCGGGCCATAGGAATCTGCGCGGTCAGCCTGCGCTGCAGAAACCGATGAAATGATCACAAAGGCTGCGTCGCCGTTCGCCTGCCCCGCTTTGGCGAGGAAAGGCTGAGCCGCATCAAACGCGTTCACCGCAGCAAGCACATCAAGCTGGAAGTTCTGCTCCCAGGAGGCAACATCATTTCCTTGGGCCATGGCGCCAGCATTCGAAATCAGCATGTCGATACCGCCGAATTGCGTGCCGGCGTCAGCAATCCAGGCCTTCAGCGCCGCACCATCGGTGACATCCACAGACGCACCGATTGCTTTCACGCCGAGCGCCGCAAGTTCGGTGACTACAGCAGCTACCTGCTCCGCATTGCGAGCGCAAATCGCGACATTGGTCCCCTCCCCGGCAAGCGTGTCCGCGATCGCGCGCCCGATGCCCCGCGTTCCGCCAAGAACTATGGCATTCTTGCCCTTCAAATTCAGATCCATAGCCGTTTCCTTCCCGGAGCTTATCCGGTGAATGTTACGGCCAATGACGCGCAATCCAACTCCCCTCAACCGATAAAGAGCGCAGGCGTCGATCAATTTTCAGAAAAATGGCGCACCCGAAGAGATTCGAACTCCTGACCCCCAGATTCGTAGTCTGGTGCTCTATCCAGCTGAGCTACGGGTGCTTGGCCACTTGAAGAAGCGGGACACATACAGTCGGGTTTGTGACCTTGCAAGCCTCAATTACCGGTATCTTGTGCAGTCTCTTCAGTTGCTGGTTCTGAAGGGGATGGCGCCGCGTCACCACCATCTGCCGCATCGTCGTCTTCTGCAGCAGGTTCAGGCGTCTCAGCAGCATTTTCAGGATCGGTCACGGCCTCGTCAGCTGGAATCTCGGGCTGACTTTCCGGCTCTGTGGAGACGACATCGGCTGGCGGACTGGCAGGCTCGAGCCCCGTCACGTCGCTGATCCATTCGGAAAAAGCCGACACGCGCATGTATACGCCCGGGCTTTCCGGGCGTGCGCACCCCATGCCCCAACTCACAATGCCAGCCTGAACTGGCTTGCGCGTCGCGTCGCGGATCACAAGCGGACCGCCACTGTCGCCCTGACACGCATCCGACCCGCCGATGCCGGCGCACAGCTGCATCTCCGGATCGATGCTCACGCCGGGATAGACAGCTGCAAGGCCCGCCTCATTGATGCGCGCGCGGACCTGCTGGTTGCAGACGCCGACATCGACCGCCGGGACGTATCCTTCCTGCAGCACCAGAGACGGCGCTCGCACATGGCGGCCCCCTCGCCCGGTGCCTTCCTGTCCCTGAGCCGTCTCGCCCAGCTTTCCGTATCCAGCAGCCAGAATATCCGCATAAGGGCGCATCAAGTCACCGGCGACGCCGGTCAGGCCATCAATCGGCATGGTGGGCCCGTCCCATTGACCAGCGATACGCAGGAGCGCGAGATCATATCCACGCTCTGGTTCCCCGGCGCGATAACCGGGATGAACAACAATCTGGCGCACGGCGAACACGGAATCACGCGGCACGATAGTCAGGTCACCCAATCCCACCGCGACCGCAAGAGTTCCGAAGCGGCTCATCTGGCCGTCGTCGCCCTCCATATATTGCGCCGCGCGGCCACTGGCCTCCATGCGCGCGCTTTCAACACAATGCGCCGCCGTGAGTGCCCATTCCGGCGCGATCATCGTTGCGCCGCACTCATGATAAATCCGGCTGCCCGCTACAGTTTGCAAAGAGGCCATGCCTGGCCAGTCTTCGATGTCGGCGTCCCGACCGGCAACCATACAGCTGCCGAGCGCGGAGAGTATGGCGGCCCCCACCGCCAGCTTGATGTATCTGTTCATCGGTTGTCCCTCCTACCGCTCCGCCTCATATACACCACGCGCGATAGCCCGGGCGAGAGTTCCGGCCGCAAGTTCGCCGAGCCGCGCGATGGCGAGGGGACGACTGCCCTCAACGGGCCGTGCCTGCGTTGAAATGACGAACACAACATCGCCATCTGTTGGTGCGAAGACAGGCCGGATCGCCCGCGCCATGCCGGCAAGCGACATCTGGGCAATGCGTTGCAACTCATCATGGCTGACCATGGCATCGATGGCGATGCAGGCAATGGTCGTATTCTCACGCGGGGTCGGATTTGCTTTCGCTGCGCCCCAATCCTCGGGATCGAACATCGTGTCAGCGCCAGGGCGCGCGCCGCCAAACTCTCCGGCTATTTCAAACGGCCACGCCCAGAAGGCATCTGAGCCGGGAATGCGGACAGATCCAAAGCTGTTGACCGCCGCGATGGCGCCGATCGTGAGGCCGTCGTTCGTTACGATGCTCGCCGAACCTGTACCGCCCGGTGCCGCACCAGCCTGAGCGCCCAAACCGGCACCAGCCTTACCGAGTACAACGCCCTTTCCGGCGCTATCGAACGCATTCCTGCCAAGAGCAGCATAAGGCGCAACATCGCCCCATTCCTTGTCGCCGCCATTAGCCAGGTCGTAGAGGATTGCAGTGGGCACGATGGGGGTCGCCGGCACACCCGGCCGCGGCACAAGGGCAAAGCCCCTCCCCTCCGCTTTCAGCCCCGCCATGACCCCATCGGCAGCCGCCAACCCGAAAGCAGACCCGCCTGAAAGGCAAATGGCATCAATACTGTCTGACACAAGCCGCCCGGCGGACAGCACATCGCTTTCGCGCGTTCCCGGCCCACCACCGGCGACACACACAGTCCCCATGACGGGACGATCCGGCACGATCACGGTAACGCCCGTGCAGGCCTGAAGGTCTTCGGCCTGCCCAACCAACACACCGTCCACATCCGTAATCAGATTGCGCAGCCCCGGTTTTGCCATTCTGTGAAGGCCCCTTCTGTTTCGGCGTTGCAGTGTCATAGGCGCTTGGCCTTGCACCAACAAGGATGGCGGCCTCGCTTGCACGACAAAGGGTGACTTGCGGGAAGAGCAGGTTTAAACCGGCGCTAACTCATAAAAAGACCGAAGGTGCTCCCGATATGCTGATCCGCACGTCTCTCCTCACCGCCACCACACTCCTGCTTGCCGCCTGCGCGCCGTCTGCATCTGCGCCGCCAGAAAGTGAAACGCCCAAGGCGTCGGAGACTGAAGCGCTTGGCGACATTTCCTGGACGAAGGGCGCCATGGTCGCCGCGGCGGATCCGCGGGCGGTTGAAGCCGGACTTCGAGTTTTGCGGGAAGGCGGAAACGCAGTCGATGCCGCCATCGCCGTTCATGCCGTACTCGGACTGGTTGAGCCGCAAAGCTCCGGCATCGGAGGCGGCGCGTTCATGGTCTACTACGACCGTGCACATGACGAAATCACTGTATTCGACGGACGCGAAACCGCGCCAGCTGCCGCAGGCCCGGAATGGTTCTTCAAAGACGGACAGGCGATGGACTTCGTGACGGCCTGGCAGTCAGGCCGTTCTGTTGGCGTGCCTGGACAG
The DNA here is from genome assembly GCF_019679475.1 of Hyphomonas sediminis. Classification (NCBI taxonomy): domain Bacteria; kingdom Pseudomonadati; phylum Pseudomonadota; class Alphaproteobacteria; order Hyphomonadales; family Hyphomonadaceae; genus Hyphomonas; species Hyphomonas sediminis. Next base: position 1,138,205 of record NZ_JAIEZP010000001.1, on the reverse strand, counting down.
ATCGCGCTCTATAAAACAGCCCACGAAGCTGCTGGACGCGCAGATTGGGCCAGCCTGTTTCAGCCCGCTATTGAACTCGCCGAAGACGGTTTTGAAGTTTCGCCGCGCCTTGCTGAAGTGCTCGCCTCAGAGCGCCTGCGCGCCATTATCCGTCTCGACGACAATCCGGTGACGGCGGCGTACTTCTACCCCGATGGCCAGCCTTTGGCGGCCGGCTTCCGCCGCACCAATCCGGCCTATGCTGCGACCCTCGCATCGATCGCGAATGAAGGCCCCGATGCCTTCTACCGCGGCGAAACCGCAGCCGAGATCGTGAACGCCGTCAATGAAGGCCCGGACGGCGGAAACATGACGCTGGACGACCTTGCCAGCTACGAGGTGAAAGTCCGCTCTGCCGTGTGCGGCACACTTCAATCGGGATACAAGATCTGCTCTGCGCCCCCGCCCAGCTCTGGCGGCGTTGCACAAAATCTGATCATGGGACTCTACGAACACCTGAAACCTGCTGCAGGTGTGAATGCGGATGAGAGCCTATACCTGAAAGCCTATGTGGACGCTCAGCGCCTTGGCTATGCCGACCGCGATCACTACGTTGCCGATGCAGACCATGTGACGGTGCCAACGGAAGACCTGATCAATCCGGTCTACATTGAGGCGCGCGCGAAAGAAGCGTTCGCGCCCGATGGCAAAGTATTCCCGGGAGATCCCGGCGTGGTTCTAGGTGGCGCGCCGCTGCGTCCAATGTGGGGGGAAGACCCGACAACGCCTGGCGCAGGCACCACACATATCTCCATCATCGATCTGGACGGTAACGCCGTTTCCATGACCGCAACGGTTGAGGCGGCCTTCGGTTCGTCCCGCATGACCGGCGGCTTCCTGCTAAATAACGAGCTGACAGACTTCTCACTCATCCCGGAAAAGAACGGAAAGCCCGTCGCTAACGCAGTTGCTGCGGGCAAGCGCCCCCGTTCGTCCATGTCGCCAACGCTTGTGTTCGATCCGGACGGCAAACTCTTCATGGTGACTGGCTCGCCAGGCGGCAATTCGATCATCGCCTATGTCTCCAAGACACTGGTCGGTGTGCTTGAATGGGGCAAGTCGGCTCAGGAAGCCGCAGCGCTTCCCAACGTGATCGCTCGCGGCGATACGATTGGCGTCGAGATCGACATCGCCGGCGGTCCGCAGGCAGCCGAAGCCCTACGTGATATGGGGTATACGGTCGAAGAGCGCACCGGTGAGAATTCGGGACTTCACCTCATCGTCGTGCGCGATGAGGGCCTCGAAGGCGGCGCCGATCCGCGCCGCGAAGGCGTCGCTCTCTCGCTTCGGTAACTTCCCATCCTTCCCGCTCAGGTCCGTCATGGCGAAACTCTACTTCTCGTACGCCGCCATGAATGCCGGCAAATCCACCATCCTCCTGCAAGCGGCCTACAACTACCGCGAGCGGGGGATGGAAGTCCTTCTGATGACCTCGGCGCTCTATCGCGACGCAGATGACGGACACATCAGCTCACGAATCGGCATTGCAGCAGAAGCAACGCTGTATACCGCCGCGACGAACCTTCTAGCCGTCGTCCAATCCCAGCTATCCGAACACAAGCTTGACGCAATTTTTGTGGATGAGGCGCAGTTCCTCACCAAGGATCAGGTCTGGCAACTCGCCCGCGTCGCTGACCATCTGGGCATTCCGGTGCTGACCTACGGCCTGCGCACAGACTTTCAGGGCGAACTGTTCGAAGGGTCCTCAGCCCTGCTGGCATTCGCAGATGAGCTTCGAGAAGTCCGCACAATCTGCGAATGCGGGCGCAAAGCGACTATGGTCGTAAGGCTCGGCCCTGACGGCAAGGCACTGACCGAGGGCGAACAGATCTCGATTGGAAAGGCGACCTACCTTTCCGTCTGCCGGCGCCACTGGGAAGAACGCATGGGACGCGAGACCGGCATCTGACCGCTGCCCCGAAACCGGCACAAAATTCGCATGTTCTGCCCGAACTGACGCATATTTCAGCCGCACGTCGGGCCTAGCCTCGATGATGCCTGAGGAATGGAGGGCATCACGATGCGAACCCCTGCAAACAGACCTCACCTGCCAATCGCTGCCGGCGTGGCGGCCCTGGCGCTCACCTTCATCCTGATCGGCCTGATGAAGCCCGGCCTCGCCTCGGCGCAGGAATCTGCAGGCCAGATCGACTATCAAGGCTTTGTCTCCCTCACTGCCGAAGCTGGTCCACATCGCGTAAATCGCCTCGTCGATATAAACGCGTTCAACGAATTGCGGTCCGATCCTGATACGCTTCTGATCGACGCACGCAGTGCGTCCGCCTTCGAAGCGGGACATATTGAAGGCGCAATCAACCTGAACTTCTCAGACTTCACCGAAGAAAAGCTGGCTGCCATTATCGGCAACAAGGACCGTCGCGTCCTGATTTATTGCAACAACAACTTCACCGATGACATCGCGCCCGTCATGCTGAAAAGCGCGCCGCTGGCGTTGAATATTGCGACCTATGTGAACCTTTACGGATACGGCTATCAGAACCTTTATGAGCTTGATGGCGCGTATTCCCTAGATGATCCACGCATCGGATGGGTGACCTCGGAAGGTTGAGTAAAACTAAATCGTTCATCTGACGCATTGCTTTTGCTTCGGGCCCACGTCAACTGACGCCGGAACACGAAAGACTTGGAGGTCTTGGGGCATGAGCGCCGACGCATCCGCCGGGCAAGCAGCACCGGTCAAGGTAAATCCGAATGGTCCCACCGAGGAAACTGTCCTCGCTGTGGAGCATTACACTGACAGGCTGTTCCGCTTCCGCCTGACCCGGCCGCAGAGCTTCCGCTTCAGGTCCGGAGAGTTCGTGATGATCGGACTCTACAAGGATGATGGCAAACCACTCTTGCGCGCCTACTCGATCGCCTCCCCCGCTTGGGATGAGGAACTGGAGTTTTACTCCATCAAGGTTCCAGATGGTCCACTGACCTCTCGGCTCCAGAAGATCCAGCCAGGCGACAAAGTTCTGCTCGGCCGCAAACCCACCGGAACGCTTGTTCTTGATGCGCTGACGCCTGGCAAACGGCTTTACATGTTCTCCACTGGGACGGGCTTTGCACCGTTTGCCAGCCTGGTGCGCGATCCTGACACTTATGAGCGCTATGAAGAGGTGATTGTTACTCATACCTGCCGCGATGTCGGTGAGCTCACCTACTCCCGCACACTGATCGACAGCCTCAAGGACGATCCGCTGGTTGGCGAGATGGTGGGCGACAAGCTGAAGCTCTACACTTCGACCACCCGCGAACAGCACGACCGCATGGGCCGCATCACCACCCTTATAGAAAATGGCAAGCTGTTCGAGGATCTGGGTGTCCCCGCGCTCGATCCGGCGACAGACCGCGCGATGATCTGCGGCTCCATGGAAATGATCCAGGACGTGAAAGCGCTGATGCTCAAAGGTGGCCTGACCGAAGGTTCGAATGCAGCGCCGGCAGAGTTCGTGATCGAGAAAGCGTTTGCGGGCTGATCAGCCCGCTTCGCCGCTACCCTTCTTCAGTTCCTGAACTTCAGCGCGGAGTTCCTGTATGAGCGCCATCAGCTCATTGTGGCGCCGGATGTCGTGCGCCTCCATTTCAGCATCCATCTCCTGTTCCTTCTCCAGAACCGTTTCGATGGCGCTGTCCTGAAGGGAATCGACGATCACCGCCGTAAAGAGGTTCAGGATTGCCCACACGGTGAACAGGATAAAGGGGATGAAGAACGCCCATGCCCACGGATATTCCGCCAGCAGGTCACGCATATGGCCATTCCAGCCTTCCATGGTGAGCACTTCAAACATGGTAAGCGCAGAAGCCGTCAGGGTAGAGAAGTTTTCCGTGTTCTGCGAACCGCTGAACAGATAGGTCGCCATCACTATGCTGACGTAGAATACGAGGCCAAGGATCATCAGGATCGCGCCCATTCCCGGCAACGCGGTCAACAGCGCTTCGGTGATGCGACGCATCGTTGGAATGAAGTGCAGCAGGCGCAAAAGGCGCAGCACGCGTAATGCCCGCAGGACAGAGAACGCCGATCCGCCCGGCACAAGCGAAACGCCGATGACGATGAAGTCGAACCAGTTCCAACCCAGCTTGAAAAAATTCAACCGATAGACCGCGAGCTTCAGCGCCAGCTCTGCAGCAAAGATCAGTGTCACTGCAGAATCAAACACATTCAGCGCAGTCACCAGCCATTTGGGCAGGTGTTCGGAATAGGTCAGAGCCCCCAGCACGATCGCATTCAAAACGATCAGCACCATAATCGCATCACGCACAATCGGCCGTTCGATGAAACGCTCCGGCGCAGAAGTATGCGTATTCAGGTCAAGCGTACCCTGTTTCATTGTCCCCTCGATTCGCTATCCGGGCGAGCCTTAGCCCCCCTGCCGGACCGATCAAGCAAAAGGAATGTGGCAGAAGTTTTGCCGGCGCGCCTGATCGCTATTTGCCAGAAACGCTGCGATGCGGATCGGAATGGTCCCATTCGGCCAGCAGCATTCGCAACGTCGAAATGAAGGCAATTGGCTGGTCCAGCATCACATGGTGGCGCGCGTGGGGCACGGAGACAAACGGCACCTGATACCCCATAAGGCTGCGCATATAGTCACCGACATCATCTGGCATCAGCGCGCTTTCCTCGCCGCGAATAATGGCAACTCGGCATTGCGCGGCCTTCAGCAGTTCTGCCGGATCATTGCCTGCCTCAAACCGGGTCCAGATCATCGGATCGAACTTCCAGGTCCAGCCGCCGTCTGCGCGCTTCAGGCTCCACCGGGCGATGTAATCCATGGCGTAGTGGTTTTCACACAGCTGCGGCGGAGCAAGCCGGAACCGGGCCAGCGCGGCGGCAAGATCAGGATAGATCCTGTGCGGACGGCTAGCTCTTGAGGGCCCGCCACGCGGACGCTCCGGCGGGTTCACCGGGCTATCGACGATCACCATCCCCTCAAACCGGCTGCCATGGGACGCGCCGGTCACCAAGGTTACAAAGCCGCCAAAGGAATGTGCCACAATGACAGGCTTGCATGGCCCATCGAAGAGTCCGGCAGCTTCTGCGACAGCAACTTCCTCCAACGAGAAAGTCTCCATGTCGTAACTTTCACGCCACGCGCTATCGCCCATGCCCGAGAAAGTCAGCGCCGCGACATTGTAATGCTCGGCAAAGTAGGGCGCGACGAAATCCCACCAATGCGCATGCGCGCCATTTCCGTGCACGAACAAAAGCCCGGGAGCCCCCTTCTTGCCCCAGCGCTGATAGGTAACTTCAGCGCCCTTCACAATGACGCTGCCCGTCTCGTAAGGCACGGCGACAGCTTCTCGGAACCAGGCGGGCGATGGCGGCAACGCGCCACCATACTCGGCGAGCGGACCGCCCTCAGACGGCATCTCGACAGGCTGGTCCTTGACGATGGGGCTCTTGTCTTTGCTCATCAGCGTCTCCTCCAAATATCAAATTTGAAGGTATATCCGCCTCGCGGCAAGCCTACCGCTACGTCAGAAGCGGCCAAACAAAAGGCCGGCGTTTACCGCCGGCCTCGAATGTATCCGATGAAGCTGCCAACCTCAGTATTTGACAGCGCAGCCATATGGCTTGGTCACAGGCGTCGCGACCGCTTCACCCGCCGCAAGATTGGCCAGCGCGGCGGTGACGTAATTGTCTGCCTTGGCAATGTCATTGACACGGGCCGATGCGATGGAGTCGATCGCGCCATCATAAGCCAACTCGCCCTCAGGCGTGACGACGAACATGTGCGGCGTCGTCTTTGCCCCATAAAGGCGGCCGATGTCGCCACTTTCATCGAGAATGACATGCGACGGCGCAGCATCGCGCGACGCGGTCAGTTCATTTGCCTCTTCAGGAGAAACGTGCCCCTGCGATCCAGGGCGCGAGGAAATAACAGTCAGCCACACAATATCATTCGACACTGCTGATTTCTGCAGCGACTGCATGTTCGAAGGCGGCGCCGAATAGTGCTTTTTCACGAAGGGGCAGCCATCATTGGACCACTCCAAAACCACCGTCTTTCCGGCAAAATCCTTGAGCGAGATGGTTTCCCCATCAGACGTTTTGCCGGTGAATGCAGGGGCCATCGATCCAGGTGCGGCCGATGGAGCGGCTTCGGCAGTTGAAGCGATCAAGGCGCCAGCCGTGAGGGCAACGGCCGCGGCCATGCCGGCAGCGAGGCTGAAATTGCGGCGGGAAAGGATCATTTTGGTCTCCGGTCTCGTCGAGAATTGTTGTTAGGGAAATATAGGTGCGTCAGCCTTCGACAAGTCCAATGACAAGTTCTTGAGTGAGCAGCTCTGGAAGAATTTGCGGTTCGCTCGCCCCCGCGGGGTACCAGAGATACATGGGTACACCCGCGCGTCCGCGCAGCTTCAGCTCCTCTGAGATCAGCGGATCCTTTTGCGTGAAATCCGCCACCAGGAAGGCCACATCGGCATTCGTGAACGCTTCCTGCACTTTGCGGGTCTTAAGCGTCGTAAGCTTGTTCACTTGGCAACTCGCGCACCAGCTCGCGGTGAAGTCCACAAACACCGGGCGGCCTTCAGCCAGCTTTTCGACGACTGTCTCCGGGCTCCAGGCAGCTTCGCCATAGGTCCCGGTAAACGCCGCCTGGCTACTACCGGATATGGCTGCCTCAGGCACATTTGCCTGAACCGCCGGATAGATAAATGCAGCGCCCAGCGCGACAATCGCCAAGCCGCGCCGAACGGCCCCGCCCTGCCGGCCAAGCCAGACGGCAAAGACAAGCGCAGTCGCCCCGGCCAGGGTCCAGCCAGCGGCGCCAGCTCCCGCCAACCCCGCCACCACGGAAAGGAGCCACGCCGCAGTAAGAAACATCGGGAACGCGAACGCCTGCTTCAGCGTGTCCATCCATTTGCCAGGCTTGGGCAACAGGCGATGCAAGCCAGGTACGAAGCTGAGCACCAGAAAGGGCAGCGCCATACCAAAGCCCATCGCCAGGAACACAGCGATAACGGCTGGCGCAGGCTGGCTGATCACTGCCCCCAGGGCAGCGCCCAGAAATGGTCCAACGCAAGGCGCGCCCACGACAGCGGCCAATACACCGGTAAAGAAAGCCCCCGCAGCGCCGCTCTTGGCGGCCAGGCCGCCGCCCAGATTCTGAACGGACATACCAAGCTCAAAAAAGCCCATAAGCCAGAGGCCCACCGCGAACATGACGAGCGCCAGCACGGCCACCGTTGGCGCATGCTGCAGTTGGAAGCCAAGTGTCGCAAAGCCCGTCGCCTGACGGACCGCGAGCAGAGCCGTGCCCAGCGCAAGAAAGGAAACGAGCACACCTGCCGTATACCACACGCCATGGGATTTCAGCTCTCCGGCGTGGCCGGTGGCCGCCGCCTGCACCATGCCGATTGCCTTCATTGAAAGCACCGGCAGGACACAAGGCATGAGATTGAGGATCAGGCCGCCAATGAAGGCAAAGAAAGCCAATGTCGCAATCCGTTCCCAGCCGAGAGCCGCCGGGTCCCCTGCTTCGGCGCTGGAACCTGCCCCCGTACTGGTGGGTGCCAGCGGAATATCTTTGTCGGCGGTTCCGGCGAAAACCTCTCCCCGTGTCGCAGCGATTTCATAGCCGACCGGTTCTGCGCCGGGCGCGTCTATCCGGATCACCCCTGCCAGCGTTTCCTCAACCTGGCCAAACTGGTCGGGCGTGAGAGAAAGCGTTGCTCCTTCCGGCCCTGCGCGCAGGTGCTGGGGGGCCGGATGGCTGATTTCGTGGCCAAACGGAAAAAAACGTATCTGCGCGCCTTCAGGAAATCCGCCCGGCTGGCGCAATGAAAGCGTCCAGGGCGTCACGGCGTCGTCAAATCTCGCTTCGCCGCCGAAAGCAGCCGGAACACGCGCTATCCATTGGCCAATCTCGGCGCCGCCTGCGGCATCTTCGATAGGCTCACCAACCGGCAGCGAAAGCGAAACATCCGCCGTTTCAGGGATGCAGATCGATTCACAGATCAAATAGTCGGCTTCGGCAACGATCCGGATCTCTCCACTGGCATCCGCAGGCACGGTTACCGGGAATGCGAAGACAACTTCGTCATCATAGCCATAGTCCATGATCTCGCCTTCCACGACGGGGATCACATGAGGCAACGGCCAGAGAAAATCGCCGACCGCACCGTCCGGCAGTGTCGTTCCTTCTTTGAGGATCAGCTGCGGCGGTAGTCCAGCATCGCCGGCATTGCGCCAGTAAATGTGCCAGCCTTCATCCATCGTCATCTTCAGGGCCGCGTAGACCCTGCTTCCGGGCGCAACGCTGACATGGTCTGCGATGAGCACCCCTTCAGCGCGGCGATCTTCCATCTGCGCCTCCGCAAGGCCGGCGGCCAGAAATAGGCCACAAGCCGCTATGGCGAGGCGCCGGAACAAACCTGTCATCCGCAACCGCTCCTTCAGAATTACAAGTCCTGCTTCATATGCGCTGCTGCTGGCAGACGGGAAACCCCCGCTCGCCGGTTCGTGATGCCGCGGAGGTGGGTATTGCCGCAAAAACAAACGGCCCTCCCGGACAGGGAGGGCCGCATGGTCTTGCTGACAGCCGCTTAGCTCAGGCTTCGCCGACCGGCGGCGTCCGCACAGCGCGGTTGACCACTTTCGACCAGTTGAGCAGCGAGACGAGGTGGGCATAACAGGCGCCAAGGGCGCCATTGTTGCGCAACTCGAGGAACTTCTCCGGATCCAGCGCGCTGAGGCGCTCTTCGGAAATTGCCCAGTAGTCTGCCACTTTCTGCACTGGACCCGTATTATTGCCCTGCTGATCACGCGGCTGGAAGGTCACCGACTTCTGCTCGAACAGGTCCATGTCCCGAATGAGCTTCACGAATTCCATCGTGGCACGGCGTTGACGCTCGAACTCTTTGCAGAACTCGATAGCATCGCTGGTGAACTGGGTCGGTTGGCCGTTTTGGAAGAACGGCACCTCCGGCTGGTTGGAAACCATTGGCGCAGCGCGGTCGACGCACAACAGCAGACGATCGGACCCTTCGTCAGCGGCAAAGACGAACGGGTAACGGCGAACAAAAGCCGGGATGTAATAGTCTTCAAGGACCATACCCTGCTCGTTCACATAGAGGTTCTGCCCCTGGCGAACACCCATGACGGCAACCGGTGTGCGGTCTTCGCCCACAAAGATCACCGGGTAGGAAGCGCCAGCGATGCCGAACTCGGTAACCGTCACCGGAACAGCGTGCGCTTCACGCAGGAAGCTGAACGGCTGCGGGATCTGTTTTACGCCGAGACCGCCGTGTTCTTCGGCCGAGAGCGGTTGCGGGTTCTTGTAGAACAGAACTTGACCGGAAAGTGCGGTTTGGCCGCCAGTCTGAATAGGCGTTGTCACGTTAAGTGGCTCCTCGAAATTTTGCCGGAGAAGTAACGGAAATAAACTATGGCCACAACACCCGAAACAGGCTCAATTGCAGTGAAAACCGAGTAATATAAGTGTCATGCCAGCCGTAAACAGACGCAGAACTGCCCAACTGTTCCCGGCTGGACTTTGTGCAGCCTTGATTTTTGCTGTCCTGCCTGTTGCCTGCACGCCGCGCGCCGATCCGGAAGGCACGCCTCGCCGCGTCGCACGAGAGATAGAGCGGACGCTGACAACTGTTGCCCAGAATGAGCTGACCCGCGATCCCGAACTGGGAACGCGCCTTGGAATTCCGCCCGAGGCAGCGGGATTTCCCTACAACCGCTATCTGACCGATCGCTCCCAGGCCGCGTACGAGCGTACTCGCCTTTCAAGGCTGGAAACGCGCGATCTGCTTATACGCGTCACACGCCCGGCTCGCGGCAGCGCTCTCGCGCGTGACCTCGACACGGTCATCACGGCCCACGAGATGGCTGAAACGCTTTTCATGGCTGGCCACGGCACCTCGAACCTGACGGCCTCCTATCCCTATGTCGCCGACCATACACGGGGCGCCTATCTCGAAGTGCCCGATCTGCTGGCCCGTTATCACCCGCTGCGAACGCCGGCAGACGCGCGCGACTTTGCAGACCGAATGGCCCAATTCGCAGACGCTATCGAGGATGACCGGCGGCGTTTGGAAGCCGACGCGCAGGCCGGCGCCGTGCCGCCTGCTCCGGTTCTGCGTCGAATGTTTGAACTGGCATCAGCAGCCGCAGCTGCACCGTCAGACCTGAGCCCCCCCGTCGTTACATTCGAAAATCTTGTGGCGGGCATTGATGGCCTAGACGAAGACGAGCGCGCGAGGCTGATCGCAGATGTCCGCCGCATCGCCGCAAGTAATGTGCAGCCCGCCTATCAGGCCTTTGCCGAGAGCGTGAACAAGCTTGCCAATACAGCCCCCGAACTGCCTGGCGTCTGGCAGCTGCCGGAGGGATCGGCCTACTACGCCGCCGCTCTCAAAGCCTATACCGGCGATGACGCATCTCCCGCCGGCCTGCATGAACGGGGCAAGCGCGAAGTCACAGCGCTCCTGTCAGAAACCGACAAAGCCCTTGCGGCGCTGGGCTTGACCAGCGGCAGCGTCGGAGAGCGCCTTGCCTTTCTCGCCGCGCAACCGGAACAAATCTATCCTGACACGGAAGAAGGCCGCGCCGCCCTGATTGGCCAGCTTATCACACATGCCGACCGCGCAAGGGCGGTCCTGTCCGAAGAGTTCGACTTTGCTGCCCCCGAACCGGCAGGCGTACGCGCCGTTCCGCCGGCTTTCGCGGGCTACCTTCCGGCGACGACCTATCTGCCCCAGGCGCTGGATGAAACTGCACCGGCCCGTATTGAAATCAATCTAACCCGCATGGCCGACTGGCCGGATTTCTCTCTCGCGGCGACTGCGTTTCACGAGCTTGTGCCCGGCCGCCACCTCGAAGGCAGTGTCGCCCACACAGAAGGAAACCTCCCCCTCGCCCGCCAGTTGATCTGGAACGCGGCTTACGGCGAAGGCTGGGCCGCCTATGCAGAAACGATCGCGGACGAGTTTGGTCTGTATTCAGAAGATCCCCTGAGCCGGATAGGCTATCTCCAGTCTACGCTGCTCGCGGCGGCCCGTCTCGTCGTTGATACCGGCATCCACAGCGAGCGCTGGACCCGCGACCAAGCAATTGCCTATCTCACAGAGACTACAGGCCTCAGCACGGAAGAATGCGCCGATGAAGTTGACCGCTACACCGTGCGGCCGGGATACGCGGCCGCCTACTGGCTAGGCCGCGAACGGATTCTGGACTTGAGGGAGCGCGCAATCCGCGTACTTGGCCCGAGATTCGACGCCAAGGCGTTTCACCGCATCATCCTGACGGGCGGCCCACGCCCACTCAGAATGGTCGAAGATGATGTCACCCGTTGGTACACCGCGCAGGTGGAGAACTAAGCCTCCGCCCTGCGCGGCATACCCCCGGCGGGAGAGAATGTGTTCAAGCTGCCAGGCGCACGGCTGGTTCCTGCGGAGCGCGGCACACCGGCATGAAACCGGCCTCCAGATCTGCCACCATCGACTTACGCGCCGCGCCGTCAAATTCCATCGCCAGGAAGACCGCATTGGCACCATAGCGCTCGGCTTCGGCCAAGGCCCAGATGGGCTGGATGTCGTGCGGACGCCCGGTCAGTTCCATGACCCGGTAAACACGCCAGCCACAGGCATCCTGCGCCGCAAAGATAACAACGCCAGCACTACGTGCCCAAGGGGCATCTGCCGCCGTCCGCTGGAATTTCCACGCTTTACCAGACCTACCGCGAAAGCTCACTTGACCGAACATGTTCCTGCTCCGTTCCCAATGAGTTGTTCCTATAATGTTCCATTTTGGTTCGCAAGAAGTTTTTAGTAAACAAAGAGTTAATTGGATACCGCAGAGTTAACCAATTCCCGCTTCAGAGGGTGTGAACAGGCTGTGGAAAAGGTGGGGACTGCGCTAACGCACAATCGAGAAGCGGCGGGTATCGAACACCCGCAAAACCTGCTTCAGCTCTCGCCCCCGGCGCAACACCTGACCGGCAGATCCGTATACCGCATACTGCCCCTGCCGATTCGCCAATGCCGGCTCTTTCTCGATTCGCCAGGTTGGACTTTCAGCGTGCCGCCGGAAGATTGCGAAGGTCGCCACATCGGTATCCATACCAATAGCGTAGTCGCGCGCCTCGCCCGCAATCACGAGCCGACCATAGACATCCAAGATGGGCTGGAGTTCGGCCTTCTGGAAGGCGACCACCGGCTCCGGCGCAGATTTCCTGTGGAAAGAATCCGTCATATCGATTACAGTTTCGTCACAGCTTGAGCGCCGCGTCCAGCCCCTCGCGCAACTTACGCAGAATTAATCCCGCTTCCGCTTTTTCACCGCAATTCGGCCTTGTGCACGCCGCATCGGGCAGCCATCTTGGCCTTGTCGGACGGAGGACGTTGACAAGCGCCCCGGACCCATCAGCCCCCCCAGCCCCCTGGGGTGTTTGTAGAGCCACCGTCCGACACCTTACTCCCCTGAAAATAAAGACTTTTAACTTGGGTCGTGGCGGCACGCTTACGCGTGCTTTTGTGGCAGCCGGTCAAGGAACGGTTTAACGAATCGCCCGGCGGTTCGTCCGAGTCCGGACGCATGTGAAAGACGACGATCAATAAACGACTCAAGGTCTTCCGCTGACGGATTATCGGCCCAGTGCAGCACGATGGCGGGAATGACGCTGGCGAGCAGGCCTCGCTTGGAGAAGCGGTTATAATCTTCCGAGGCATCACCTGCCGCTGTCCAGACCATGTCGGCAACTTTCCAGCTGCGCTGCAATGCAGGCCCCGCGCCCCAGGGCAGGAAGCCGCGGCTCGCGGCCCGCCGAACAGCTTCCCGGTGCGGCTCGAGCGCTTCGAGCCAGGCGAGGACGCCGCATTTCACCTTTTCAGGCACGCGCAGACCCTCAAAATCTTCCCCTTCAAGAGCCGCCTTGGCCGCAGTCTCTGCCTCGTCGAAAAAGCCATCGATCAGGTCGATCACGCCCCGCGGCGCGGCAAGCGCTTTTTCGCCCTCGGTCAAACCGGCCTTTTCGGCTGCTGCTACGGCCGCAACCTCGCTCCACCCCTCAAAAACGACCTCCGGCAGGAGGGCTTCCAGCCAACGGCGGCGAAGCAGAACGGAAGGCGGTGTCGTCATGTGTCGAATCCCGGCGCGAGGGGCTTGGCTAAAGGCATTTCCCCGTGATATAGGCGCCGCTTCTTAGGCTGTCAGGCCCGTAATTAACGAATTCCAGGGTGCCTGGCGCCCGAAAGAACCCGATGGAGAAGTCCCATAGTACAGATCGTCGTCCGCGATAACAACGTTGAACAAGCCCTGCGCGCTCTGAAGAAGAAGATGCAGCGCGAAGGCCTGTTCCGGGAAATGAAGGCCCGTCAGCACTTCGAGAAGCCCTCCGAGAAGAAAGCCCGCCAGCGCGCTGAAGCCGTGCGCCGTGCCCGCAAACTTGCTCGCAAGCGCGCTCAGCGCGAAGGCATCGTTTAATAAGATTACACTTGTAGTCATTCCCGCCCTGCGCTTTTATAAAAAGCGTACGGTTTGAAAAGGCGGGATTTATGACTTTCAGGGCTCTTCTTCTGTTCGCCGCGATCGCATTCCTTCCGGGAATCGCTCGCGGCGAAACTGTTTTGTGGCAAATCGCGCCGCAACTCTCGTCCGGCGCGGTCACCGGGCTGGACCTGACCCTCACCTTTCCTGGCGATGAAGATGGCGAAACCGCCCTCAGCCTGCCCGACAGGTGGGGCGGCGAAGCTCAGCTCTATCTCGGCCTCGATGCTATCACGGCGGAGGGCGGGGAAATCCTGCCCGCCTCCTCCCCCGCCGGGCTGATCCTTCATCACGCGCCCGGCGCGCAGATCACCCTTCACTGGAAAGTGCCCAGCGCGGGTAAAGGCCCGCCCGACAGCAAGCAAGGACGCGGAAACGATTACCGACCGCGATTCTCTTCCGACTACTTTTTCCTTCTCGGCCACACGGTGCTCATCCGCCCGGAACACCTCCCCGATGACACACCGGTCAGGATGGATCTCACCGCCTTCAGCCAGAGCGGCATACCCTTCGTTTCCGATCTTGAGCATGGCACCCATGGCCGCGCCATGGATCTCGGAGACCTGCATTCCAGCGTTCTGTTCGGCGGCGGCATCCGCATCATCGACGCAGGCAATGGTGGCCGCCTCGCCCTCACCGGAAAGCTGGACCACATCACCGACGAAGAATGGAAATCCTCATTCGTCCACATCTCGGCCGATCAGCGCGCCTACTGGCAGACCGAGGACGAACCCTTCCTTGTGACGGTCATTGCATCCGATATGGGCCCGCGCGCCATGTCTATTGGCGGCACGGGGCTTGGCGACGCCTTCGCCCTTTTCGTCTCGCAGAATATGGACCTTGATACCGGCTTGCCCGTTATCGCGCATGAAATGATTCACAGCTGGGTGCCTGGCCGCATCGGCCGTATGCCTGAAGAGAACGACGCGGGCGCCTATTGGCTGTCTGAAGGCTTCACGGACTGGACAACCTTTCGCACACTCGCGCGCGGTGGGCACTGGTCGCCGGAGCGATTTGCAGAAGGATTCAACCGGTCACTGTCTGCTTACGACCTGTCAGATTATCGCAATGCCCCCAACACGGCGATCATCCGTGACTTCTGGACCACCCCCGAGATCGGCGACCTTCCCTATCAGCGCGGCATGCTGATTGCGACATGGCTGGACGCCGGGGTACGCGCGCGGACACAGGGCAACAAGGATTTCGACGACATCCTGCTTGCCATGCAGGCCGCTTCCCGCGCAGCGCCAAATGCTCAGGCCACGGACCTCCTGCTGGCGGCTCTGCTTGAAGAAAGCGGATGGGATGCACGCAGCGCCATTGAGCAAATGGCGGAAGCTGGCAACGATATCCCGCTGGCGGAAGACACGTTTGCCCCTTGCGGGGTAATCATCACGGAATCCAAACCCGTTTGGGAGCGCGGCTTCAATTTCGAAGCAACGCGCCGCGCCGGCTGGATTATCCAGGGGGTCAAACGCAACAGTGCCGCCTGGGCGGCTGGCCTGCGCAATGGCATGCACATCACCAACTGGTCCGAAACCAGCCAGGACAGGCTTAACCCGACCGAGAAAACTGCAACCGTAAGCCTGGCCGGAACGAGTGCCGACATCACCTGGCTACCCATCGCCGCCGAGCCGCGGCCCGTCCGTCGTCTGAAAATCTTTGAAGACCTCTCGCCGGAAGCGGCCGACGGGTGCCGCAAGCGATTGGCAGGCCTTTAAGGCTGAGTCGCTTTCGGCTTGCCTTTCAGGCCGACGGCGCGCTTCACCATGCCGCCCAGTTCTCCGATCCCGGCGCCATGCACGGCGCCGGCTCGGTAGACCTTGGTCGCCAGCCAGACCGCCAGCGCGGTCACCAGTATCATCAACCCCATCTGCGCCAGCACTTCCCACATCGGCGGGTCATGCGGCATCCGCAGGATCAGCAGGAACGGCGTAAAGATCGGCACCCAGGCTGCAATATCCACGATAGGTGAGCCCGGGTCCTGAAACGCCACAAAGATAGCAAACATCGGCAGCATCAGCAGGATCATCATCGGGCTGAGCAGCGTCTGGGCTTCCTGGATCGTGTCACATAGCGACCCCAGCGCCATGAACAGCACGCCATAGAGAATGTACCCCAGCACAAAGCTCACCAGAGCTGGGATAAGAAGCTTCGGATCTGTCGCCGCAGCAATGAATGGCTGGATCATGTCGGCCATGCCCGGCACCTGGCTTGCCGAAATCGCTGAACCGACGATGCCGAACAGTGACCAGGACAGCATCATGGTCGAGGTTACTGCAAACACGGCGAGCAGCTTGCCCGCCAGCAATTGCGGCAGCTGAACCGAGGTCAGCAGCGTGTCGAAGATCTTGTTGGACCGTTCCTCAATCGTCCCCATCAGCAGGTACTGGATGATCGAGAACACCATCAGCCACAGGAAATAGGCAAGCGCGGCCGAGACAATCGCCGGCGCCCGGTCTGCCATGGTCACCTGCGCGCCGCTTTCGCCGGCCTTGGTCGCTGTCAGACGGAAGGCGGGAACCTGTACGGCCCCTTCATCTGCCTGCCTCAGGAAATCCGCATCCAGACCAGCCGCCGCCAGCGCGTCGCGCCGGCCGAGGTCCCGCATCGCAATCTCCGCGGCGCTGCGCAGCGAGTCGATGTTGACGTCATTGCTCCAATATTCGAGCTGGCGGCCATCTTCGGAAAGGATGAACACGGCAAATAGCGGCTTCTCGCCCGCCGGGCCTGCAACAGTGCGCTCGCCGGTCAGCCAGGGGCGCAGCTCTTCAAGCGTTTGCGCAGGCGGAGGCACCGCGAAATACTTCCGTCCGCCCGTCGCGTCTTCAATCTGATGCTGTGCCTCATCGAGCGGAATGTTCATCTGCTCGGCCAGCGCCCTTGCTTCCTTGACGGCTTCCTCTGCGCGGCGCTGGAACTCACCTTCGATGGCCCCGGCATACACATCCGATGGTTCGACCACGGCGTAATAGCGCACCGGCGATGCCGTTGCCGCGAAATAGCCAAAGCTTGCCCCGATCACGAGGAAGATCGGCACCGCCGCAAGGCTCAGCCAGAAGCCCCAGGCTTTGACATAGCCAAGATAATCGCGCCGGAAGATCAGATAGATGTTCCGCATCACACAGTCTCCCCTTGGGCGGCCACGGGCACATCAAGCGAGGCGGCTTCCGCCTCCCCCACCAGTGAAACGAACACATCACGCAAACGCGCTTCTTCAGGCTGGAAGCCGATCACCGGCGCGCCCGCTTCCAGCACGGCCCGCAGGGCATCCTGCGCGCCCCTGCCCGGCGCAAGTTCCACCCGCCAGGCCTCGCCCGGCCCCTTATCGGCCGCGCGCTGCACTTCAAATCCCTTTGGCGTCAGCGCCGCGATCAGATCGAAGCCCGGCTCCAGCGTGATCCGCGCGCCGCTGCCCAGCGTCGCATAGGCTTCGTCCAGCGTCCCATCGAGCACTTTTCGGCCCCGCGCCAGCATCACGATCCGGTCGCACAGCCGCTCAGCGTGCTCCATCACATGGGTGGAAAACAGGATCGTCGCCCCGCGGGCGTGTTCCGCCCGGATCAGGTCTTCCAGCGTCTGCTGGTTCATCGGGTCGAGGCCGGAGAACGGCTCGTCCAGGATCAGGAAGTCCGGCCGGTGAGCCAGCGTCGACAGGATCTGAACCTTCTGGGCCATCCCTTTGGAGAGCTTCGAAATGCGGGTTGTGCGAAACTTGCCGAGCCCCGTGGTCTCAAGCAGCTCATCAGCCCGCGCCCGCGCATCACTGGCGCTCATGCCCTTCAGGCGCGCGAAATAGGTGATCGTGTCGCGCGCGGTCATTTTCTTGTAGAGCCCGCGCTCCTCCGGAAGAAAGCCGACCCGCTTCAGACTCTTCAGCTCCGGCGCCGCGCCGAACAGGCGCACCTCGCCCTCATCCGGCGCCATAACCCCCAGAGACATGCGCAGGCTGGTCGACTTCCCGGCCCCGTTGGGGCCCAGAAAGCCAACGATCTGTCCGGCAGGCACTTCAAACGAAAGCCCGCTGACGGCGGTAAAACCGCCGAATCGCTTGGTTGCATTGGAAAGGGTGAGTGGCGCGTCGCTCAAAGGCGGCCTCCTGAAATCGGCATCGTCTAGAACTTTAGCGATTTTCGATAAAGTTCAAGAGGTATGCCGAAGAAGGCTTTGCGACCGGGTTAACCCCGCGCCGAATTCCTCAAAGGAAGACGTTGAACAGCCAGATAAAGCCCTGCACGATCAGCGCGAGGACGATCATCACCACCACTGTGGCCATCCAGCGGCCGCCCAGGTTCATGAAGATGCCGGCGCCAAAGCCGAGGATCGCCATCAGTCCGAGGGCAACAACCCAGTGCAAGCCGATTGCGATGGCCAGGGCAGCGTAGCCCAACGTCATGATGATGATCAGCGACCCCCAGACGGAGCCGACCATAAAGCCATCCCAAGTCGCCTTCTGGGCGTGGATGTCCATTTCACCGCGATGATATTCCTGGCTCGCCATGAGGGCCCCTCCACGTCTTGGAATTACAGGTCGCCCGCCTTCTAACCAAGGCGCTCCCGGCGTTCAAGCGCGGCAAAGCGCGCGGGGTTCAATTTAGAGGCTGTTTCCGCTTGGCGGCCTTCGGCGGCTTGGGCGCAAAGGGGGCCGGCAGCGGCAGGGCGGCAATGCCCTCCTCGGCCAGCGCTTCGCGCTCATCGGCCGTTGTCTCGCCCCAAATCGGGCGGTCTTCCTGCTCGCCATAATACATCGCGCGGGCTTCTTCGGCGAAATCGTCGCCCACATAGTCGAAGTTCTTCGACACATGTTCCCGCGCCTTGCGCACGAACTCTTTCAGCGCCGCTTCCTCTTCGGCCCGCGCCGGCAATGCCTTATCAGATGGGCGCACAGCCGGCGCCATGATCTGCTTGCCCACCTTGTGGCCACCGCATTCCGGACAATCGATCTGGCGCCGCTTGGCTAAACGCTCAAAGGCTTCGGAGCTGGCAAACCAGCCCTCAAACTCATGATCGCAATCCTGGCAGGCAAGGGCGTAGAGAATCACTGCGGGGCAGTCCCTTCACGCGCTGGCGAGCATTGGGTCGAGCTTGCCCGCCCGGTCGAGCGCGATCATGTCGTCGCAACCGCCGATATGCTGGTCGCCCACGAAAATCTGCGGGAAGGTCCGCCCGCCATTGGAGCGCTGGATCATTTCCTCGCGCAGCTTCGGGTCCATCCCGGCATCGATCTCGTTGAGTTCGACGCCCTTCTCCTTCAGCACCTGAACAGCCCGCGTACAGTAGGGGCAGAACGCTCGGGTATAAATCGTCACCTTCGCCATGGCGCCAAATCCTTTCATATCATCGGGACCACTCGGCATATACTGGCGCCGGAGGTCTCGCCAAACGATTATATGGTTACGTCCACCTCGCGGACAACGCGCGCCAGCACGAGAACGTCGATCTGCCGCGCTCCTGCCCGCTTCAGGGCGCGCACACAGGCGTTCAGGGTAGCGCCAGTCGTCAGCACGTCATCGATCAGCAAGATGCGCTTTCCCTCAACCAACTTGTGGCGGCTGGCGCGCACATCAAACGCGCCGGTCACGTTGCGCCGCCGCGCACGGTTGGAAAGGCCCGCCTGGCTCGGTGTCCGCCGGGTACGTTTCAGCGCGTCCACACAAACTCGCCTGCCCGTCCCTTTGCCGACAGCCTGCGCCAACCAGGCGGACTGGTTGAAGCCCCGCTTAATCAGCCGGGTATAGTGCAACGGCACTGGCACGATCAGATCCGCTTCTTCCAGAAGCTGGCTGCCCGAACGCGCCATCCAGCCTGCCAGGATTTCCAGCCCGTCACGGCGGCCCGCGCGCTTCAGGTCCAGCACTGGCCTCCGGGAAACCTCATCATACACGAATGCCGCGCGCGCCCGGTCCCAACGCGGCGGCCGCGCGATACAGGCCGGGCATTCCGCTTCGGGGCCAATATCATAGTCGAGCGGCACGCCGCACCAGTTGCACACCGGATCGGTCAGGAAACGTATCTTCTGGAACTCTTCGGGCTTCAGCGGGCCAGCGCCCTCGCCACGATCCCCACTGATCAGAGACCTGGGCGGCCAGAGGAAATCCCGGGCCTGCCGCAAAAGTCCCTTGGCCGCGAGGCGGCCAGCCTGCATATCCCCGCTCATGCTCCCCTCCTCTCAGGCTCCTGCTCCGCCCCAGATCTTTGACGCAGCCCGGCTGCGGCAACACCGGCAGGTCTTTGCCCAGCGGTTTGACGACTATGACTTCCTCAGGCAGCGGGTGTCGAGCGATCTTGAGGCGCGGCTGGCCGATACGCCGCGCCGCTTCGAGGCCGGGCTTGAACTTGGCGCCGCTGACGGCAGCCTGTCGGCAGCGCTCATGGCACAGGGCAAGGCCGCCAGCATGGTCGCCGGGGATACCTCGGACGCCTTCCTCGGTCTTGCCCGCCAACGCGGCCTGCAAACCGTCCAGGCAGATCCTGAAGCATTGCCGTTCGAGGCAGGTCAGTTCGACCTCATCGTCTCGCCTCTCGTGCTGCACTGGGTGAACGATCTGCCCGGCGCGCTGATGCAGATCCGGCGCGCTCTGAAACCGGACGGCTTGTTTCTCGGCGCCCTTTTTGGCGCGGGCACGCTGGCTGAACTTCGCGACGTTCTCAGCGAGGCGGAAGCCGAACTTGCCGGCGGCCTGAGCCCCCGCCTCTCCCCTCTGCCAGGGCTGCGGGATATGGCGGGCCTGCTCCAGCGCGCAGGCTTTGCCCTGCCCGTCGCGGACAGGGACACCGTCACCGTACGCTACCGGTCGGCGGCAAAGCTGTTTGAAGACTTGAAAGGCATGGGTGAGCGGGCCGCCTTCGCCCGGGGCGTCGGCCGCCCGCTGCCGCGCCGCGTGCTGTTTCGCGCGATGGAGCTATATCAGGAACGCTACGTCGAACCCGATGGCCGTCTGCGCGCCACCTTCGAGATCGTGCATCTGTCTGGTTGGGCACCCGGCCCCGGCCAGCCTCAGCCCTTGCGGCCGGGTAGTGCCAAAGCAAGCATGGCGGACGCTGTGCGTCGCGCCGGATCTTCTGACGAGAAATCCTGACAGGCTCAGAGGCCGACCAGATTATCCTCAATTGTCGAGTAAACATCGTCGTTGGCGCTTGCCACGGAGCTCATGCCCCCGACCACAGCCAGCACCACCAGCGCGGCGATCAAACCATATTCGACAGCGGTACTGCCTTTATCATCGCGCTTCCAGCGGCGCAGAAGGGGGGACAGCAGGCGCATCTTTGGTCTTTTCCGCTTGCTCCAGAAGCCAGTCGAACAGAGGAATATCTGCCGGTGGCGCCGGATACTCTCGCAGCTTTTCGGGCTCCACCCAGGCAATTGCCTGGCCTTCACGCGGGTGGATGTCCCCGGTCCAGCTTTCACACCCGTACAATGGCATCAACAGGTGAAAGGTGGGGTAAGTGAAGCTCGCAAATGTCAGCGGCTTCAGTTCCTCTTCCTTAACCGTAATCGACAGCTCTTCGGCCAGCTCGCGCACCAGCGCGGCCTCTGGCGTCTCGCCCGGATCAATCTTGCCGCCGGGAAACTCCCAGAGGCCCGCCAGCTGCTTTCCTTCCGGCCGCTGCGCCAGCAGGATACGCCCGCCGGGATCAACCAGCGCGGCCGCAACGACCAGAAGCAACTTGTGGCTCATGTCCGGTAGGCACCGTTGATATCGATATATCCATGCGTGAGATCGCAGGTCCAAACCGTCCAGGCCATGCCCGCCACGCCGAGGTCGACCCGGATCGTGAATTCATCCTTGGCGAAGACAGCGCTGGCGGCGGCCTCGTCATAGTCCGGTGCGCGCGCGCCATCTTTGGCCACCTGCACATCGTCAAACCAGATGGCGAGATATTCGGTGTCGACCGGCTCGAACGCCTTGCCGACCGCCATGACGATCCGGCCCCAGTTCGCGTCACCCGCAGCAATTGCCGTCTTGATGAGCGGCGAGTTTGCAATCGATTCCGCCACGATCTTGGCTGACAGGTGCGCCACGGCGCCTTCGACACGGATGGTCACGAACTTGCTTGCCCCTTCCCCGTCCTTGACGATCTGATGGGCGAGGTCGAGGCACACTGTCTTCAGCGCATGGGCAAAGGCCGGGAAGCGCGGGTCTTCGCGGCTCTCGATCGGAATGTCGCCCGTCGCGCCGGTGGCGAACACCATCAGCGTATCGGAGGTCGAGGTGTCGCCGTCTACGGTGATCGAGTTGAACGTCTCGTCGGTGATGTCCTCAAGGATGTCTTGCAACAGCGCTGGCGCGATGGGCGCATCGGTGAACACATAGGCCAGCATCGTCGCCATGTTCGGCGCGATCATGCCGGAGCCTTTGGCAATCCCGGCAAAGTTCGTCGGCACGCCGGCGAGGTCTACGGTCAGCCCGGCGCCCTTGGCATAGGTGTCCGTCGTCATGAAGGCGCGGGCGAGTTTCTCCCAGTCCGGCTTATCCAGCTTCAAGGCAAGGTCCGGGACGAACGCGCCGACATAGTTGGGATCGGCCAGCGGTTCGCCGATCACACCGGTAGCTGCCAGGAAACACTCTTCCTTCGCCACGCCAAGCGTTTCGACCATGGCTGCCAGCGTCGCTTCATTCTTCAGCACGCCTCTCGGGCCAGTGAATGCGTTGGAATTGCCGGAATTGACGACCAGCGCCGCCGCCTTCCCGCCGCCCTTTTCCAGCGCTTCACGGCACCAGCGCACATCCGCCGACGCCGTCAGCGATCGCGTATACACCCCGCCACAAGTCGTGCCCGGATCGAACGCCACCAGGAACACGTCATCGCGCTCTATACCCCGGCGCGCATAGAACCCACGGCTGCCAGCCACCGCCCTCAGGCCGCGAACATCGGGAAGCTTCGGAAAGGTTGCCGGTGCAAAGGGCGATGGTTTCAGGTTCACAATTCGTCTCCGGTAAGGGGGTTGCCCGGCACGGCAGGATCGCTTGCCGGGCTGTAGTTCTTGCCTGTCCCCTGCTCGATCACCGCTTCGGTGCGCAGCCGGCGCAGCACGCGGCTGACTTCGCTGAGTGTCAGGAAGGTCGCAATTTCGGGGCGCATTTCCTCACGTGTCTTGGGCGGCTCAGTGCGCCGGTCTTTCACTTTGAGGATGACCCAACCTTCAGGCGCCTGGAACGGTGCGGAGACCTCCCCCACCGCCGTATTGGCGATCATCACCGGATAAGGCTCAGGCAGGTTGTTGGGCGCCACATAGCCAAGGTCGCCATTCTCCATTCGGGTAGCGCTATCCTTGGAATTGTTGAACACGAGGCTCTCGAACGTCTCTCCCGCTTGGATGCGCAGCCAGACCTTCTCGGCCTCTTCCTCGGTCTCCGTCACGATATGCGCCACCGACACCTGGTCGTTCACCTGCTGCAGGCGCACCTGTTCGGAATACATCTTGTCGATCATCTCGTCAGTGACCTGCGAGGCCACCACGCTTTCGACCAGCAGGTTTCCGAGGATCCGCTCGCGCGCCATTTCCAGCCGGCGCACGCCCGCCGGGTCGCGGTCGAGATCCCGGCGCAGGGCTTCCTGCGCCATCAGCTTCTGGTCGATCAGCTGGTCGAGCACCTGTTTATAGGCCTCATCCTCGACCTTCAGCGCCGCGCCGGAGATCACCAGCCCCCGCGCCACTGCCTCCAATTCGACATCCGAGGTGTAAATTGCCTCACCATTGACCGTTGCGGCGACTTCCCGGTTCACCTCCCGGGGCTGTTCCACCCGAAAGCCCGAATCCGAACACGCCCCCAGCGCAAGCGCTGCGATCGAAACGCAAATGACTGAAAAATCAGCACTCATCCGGATCATCTGACTGTCCTCCCGGGCTGACGCCACCGCATTGACACCCCATGGCGGCGTTCTTAAGTCTGCCCCGCGCGCTGGTCGAGTGGTTTCATCCGGTAAAGGCGCGGTGGGAGAACCCGGAAAAGTCCTGTAAGATGTCTGTCAGGATTAGAAATTTTACCCGAATTAGTTGGTGCTACTTATATGCTTTCCATAGCCCGCAAGATTTTCGGAACCGTCAATGAGCGCAAGATCAAGCCGCTCAGGGCCCGTGTAAACCGGATCAACGCGCTTGAGCCGATCATGGAGGCCCTCTCCGATCAGTCGCTGAAGGGCAAAACGGCCGAGTTCCGCAAACGCCTGGCCGACGGCGCCAGCCTCGACAGCCTGCTTGAAGAAGCCTTCGCGGTTGTCCGCGAAGCTGCCAAGCGGACCAACAACATGCGCCACTTCGATGTGCAGTTGATGGGGGGCATGATCCTCCACTCCGGCGCCATCGCCGAAATGCGCACCGGTGAGGGCAAGACCCTTGTCGCCACCCTGGCCGCCTATCTCAACGCCCTCGAGGGCAAAGGCGTGCACGTCATCACCGTCAACGACTATCTCGCCCGCCGCGACGGCGAGTGGATGGGCCGCATTTACGCCGCCCTCGGCATGTCCACCGGCATCATCGTCCACGGCATCAGCGATGAAGAGCGCAAGGCCGCCTACGCTGCCGACATCACCTACGGCACGAACAACGAATTCGGCTTCGATTACCTGCGCGACAACATGAAATACTCGCTGGACC
Source organism: Hyphomonas sediminis (assembly GCF_019679475.1). NCBI lineage: Bacteria > Pseudomonadati > Pseudomonadota > Alphaproteobacteria > Hyphomonadales > Hyphomonadaceae > Hyphomonas > Hyphomonas sediminis. Next base: position 1,114,056 of record NZ_JAIEZP010000001.1, on the reverse strand, counting down.
AGATGGCCCAGCGTGGACACCACTTCGCCATTACCGACGAGGTCGACTCGATCCTCATCGACGAAGCGCGCACCCCGCTGATCATCTCCGGCCCGACCGACGACCGCTCGGAGCTCTACATCGCTGTCGACGGCCTGATCCCGCGCCTTGAGGCCGACGATTTCGAACTCGACGAAAAACAGCGCTCGGTCGTGTTCACCGAAAACGGCACCGAGAAGATCGAGAACTGGCTGCTGGAAATGGGCCTGCTCGAAGGCTCGCTCTGGGAACCGTCCAACATCACCCTGGTTCACCATTCAAATCAGGCGCTGCGCGCTCACAAGCTCTACAGCCGCGACAAGGACTACATCGTCAAAGACGACCAGGTGATGCTCATTGACGAGTTCACTGGCCGGATGATGGAAGGCCGCCGCCTCTCCGAAGGCCTCCATCAGGCCATCGAGGCGAAGGAAAAGGTCGACATCAAGCCCGAGAACCAGACGCTCGCCTCGATCACCTTCCAGAACTATTTCCGCCTCTACAAAAAGCTCGCCGGCATGACCGGCACGGCGCTGACCGAAGCGTCCGAGTTTGCAGACATCTACAAGCTGGAAGTCGTTGATCTGCCCACGAACAAACCTGTTCTCCGGATCGACGAGGACGATGTTGTCTACCGTACCGCCAAGGCAAAGTACGCCGAGATCATTAAGGAAGTGCGCGCCGCCAACGCCAAGGGCCAGCCGATCCTGCTGGGCACTGCCTCAATTGAGAAATCCGAACTCATCTCCCACCTGCTCACCGCGCAGCGCATTCCGCACAAGGTGCTGAACGCGCGTCACCACGAGCAGGAAGCCTTCATCGTCGCCGAAGCCGGCGTTCCCGGCGCCGTTACCGTGGCCACCAACATGGCGGGCCGCGGTACTGACATCCAGCTCGGCGGCAACTTCGAAATGCGCCTCGAGCAGGAAAAAACCGCCAAGGAAAAAGCCCTTGGCCACGAACTCTCGGAAGGCGAAATCTCGCTGCTGTCGGCCCAGATCAAGGCCGACATCGAAGTCAAGAAAAAGCAGGCGCTGGACGCCGGCGGCCTGTATGTTCTTGGCACGGAGCGTCACGAAAGCCGCCGGATCGACAACCAGCTGCGTGGCCGCACGGGCCGCCAGGGCGACCCCGGCAAGTCGAAATTCTACATCTCGATCGAAGACGATCTGATGCGTATTTTCGCAGCAGACCGGATGGACGCCGTCATGCGCCGCCTGGGCATCAAGGAAGATGAGGGCATCACCCATCCCTGGATGAACAAGGCGATGGAAACCTCGCAGCGCAAGATCGAGGAACGCAATTACGAGATCCGCAAGAACGTCCTCAAATATGACGACGTGATCAACGATCAGCGGAAGGCCATCTTCGAACAGCGTTTGGAGTTCCTGCGTTCCGACGATGTCTCCGATGTGATCGAAGATATGCGCGACAGCGTGATCGATTCGCTCATTGCCCGCACGATGCCAGAAAAGGCTTATGCCGAGCAGTGGGATATTGCCGGCCTGGATGAGAGCCTGAAAACCGATTTCGCCATCGAGCTTCCCGTCCGCGAATGGGCTGCCGAAGAAGGCGTGGCTAACGAAGAAATCGCCGCGCGCGTTCGCGAAGCTGTCAACAAGCAGTATACTGACCTCATCGGCATGGTGGGCGAAGCCCAGATGCGCCGCATCGAAAAGCAGTTCCTGCTTCAGGTGCTGGACCTGCGCTGGCGCGAACACCTGCAGCAGATCGACCAGCTCCGCTCGGTCATCCACCTGCGCTCCTATGGCCAGCGTGACCCGCTTAACGAGTTCAAGCGCGAAGCCTTCAACCTCTTCGATGGCCTGCTGAACGAACTGCGCGCCACCGTCACCCGCTCGCTGATGCACATCCGCGTGCAACAGGCTCCGGCGCAGCAGCCAGCCACCGCGCCGCCGCCGCGTCCTGCGCCGGTTGCGCCGCCGCCCCAGCAGATGCACGAGACCAAGCTCGATCCCGATACCGGCGTCAACGAGATGGACCCGGACGATACCTCGACCCCGCCCGGCCAGCCACTCCATCAGGCTGAAGACGACTGGTCGAACACGCCGCGCAACGCCGCCTGCCCCTGTGGCTCGGGCAAGAAGTACAAATACTGCCACGGCGCCATCGTCCCCCAGAAAGCCTGATCGGCACTCTGAGAGCTGAGAGAAATTGCTGCGCCCCGCCCCTCAAGGCGGGGCGTACCCCGTTTCAGGGGGAAGCCGCGCGCGCTGGCGCGCGTTACCGTGCCTGTATGAAACAGATGCTCCCCCTTCTCGGCCTCGCCGCCCTTTTCGCCCTCCCAGCCCTTGCCGATGTGGAGCCCGCCGACGCCGCGCCTTTTGTCGGTCGCTACCAGATCGCCTTTCCGGACGGGGAAGATGTCATCGTCAACGTCCCGCAGGTCAGCTGCGATAATCCGGCGATCATCGAAGCGGTCGATGAAGACACGATCCATGTACGCACGCCCGGCGGCGATATGGGCAATTGGGATGTGAAGGCCTTCGACGGCCGCTTCCCCTGGTGGCGCGAAGATGGCGCCACGCTGGTCACCGATTGGGTGCGAGACGATGCGTTCCTGCTCGCTGGCAAGGACGCCTCCGGCATCCGCTCGGACTGGGCGCGCGCCAAACAATGGACCCGCTGCCCGGCGCTGACCGAGTAATCCTTGGAGGACGGTTGGAGTTTTTCGCCCCGCCGTTGGAGTTTTCCTTGGAGCATTTTTTGAGCTTTTTCGGTCGGGCGGCCTCAATTTTTTCCCCTGACAGGCGAGTGCCTATCCCGTGGATAAGTTCAGCCCTGTCGGCCCCGTCCGCCCCGCCGCGCAAGCCAGACACCGCCCAGGATCAGCCCGAAGGCCAACGCGGCATTCCAACTCTGTGTCTCGCGGAAGAACAGCCAGCCAAACGCTGCGCCTGCCACAGGTACAGAATAGCCCGTCAGCGACTGGAACGTTGCCCCTGCCCGGGCAATCAGGGCCATGTAGAGCGCCTGGGCGATGCCAGACGGGCCCAGCCCCAGACCCGCCACGGCCAGCCAATGGTGCCAATCGGCTGAAACGGCGGCCTTATCCACGGTAAACACGAGCGGCCAGGAAAGCACTGCCGAAACCGAGACAAACCCTGCCGCCATCGGGATCGCGTCCATCGTCGGGGCTGCCCGCGCAATCAGCGTGCTGGCCGAAAAGGACAGTGTCGCCATGAGGAGCAGCAGCTGCGCTGTCATGCTGGCCGATCCGAAATGCTGCACGGCTTCTGGCCCGAACAGGGCCACCACCCCGGCAAAACCGCAGAGAATTCCGAGGCCGGTATTCCGCGTCATCCGTTCATCGGCGAAGAAAAAGGTTGCCCCCAGCACCACAAAGACCGGCGCAGCGGCCGTGTAGAGGGCCGCCAGGCTCGAATCGACGCTCTGCTGGGCCACGGTAATCAGGAAGAACGGGACCAGCGATCCGGCGATCCCCATCGCCACGATGACGCCCCAGCGGCGCCGGTCGCTGAGTGGCGGCAGGCGTTTTCCCGTCGCCAGCATCAGGAGCAGCAGGAAGATGGCGCCCCCGGTCAGCCGGCCGGGCAACACCCATTCTGGCGGCAGGCCGGCGCCCGTGTCCTTGCCCACGGCAATCCGGGTCAGGCCGTAGGCGCCCGCCCACAGGATCGTCAGCGCGATGAAGATTAGCCAGACGATTGCGGGGCGCCGGGATGCTGCGACCGCCGGCGTCGAGGGCATTGTCATCGTTGTCCTCCCGCTGGTTGTCAGTCCCGGCCTTGAACACCTCCGGACTAGCACGCAGCTTGCAAGCAGCAAGGCAGAAATCCGTTTTGTCCCGTTTCGCGTCGCGGTGCCGCACAGTGCGGGGTGGACGGGGCAACCACACCCATTTAAAGGGGCGCAAAGCTGTGAATTTGCTCGCCCGAGAGGAGAAATAAAGATGACCGTTCGTGTTGCAATCAACGGGTTCGGCCGCATTGGCCGTCTGGTTCTGCGCTCGATTATCGAGCACGGCCGTACCGACATTGAAGTCGTGGCCATTAACGATCTGGGCCCGGTTGAGACCAATGCGCACCTGCTGCGTTTTGACTCGATCCATGGTCGTTTCCCCGCAGACGTGACGGTCGACGGTGACAAGATTGTCATCAACGGCAAGCCGATCCTCGTGACCGCGATCCGCGACCCGAAAGACCTGCCCCACCGCGAACTCGACGTAGACATTGCGATGGAGTGCACCGGCATCTTCACCAGCAAGGACAAGGCTTCGGCTCACCTTGCTGCTGGCGCAAAGCGCGTGCTCGTCTCGGCCCCCGCTGACGGCGCAGACCTGACGGTCGTGTACGGCGTGAACCACGACAAGCTCAAGAAAGAGCACATGGTCGTCTCCAACGCCTCGTGCACCACGAACTGTCTCGCCCCGGTCGCCGCTGTCCTGCACAAGGCCGTCGGCATCGAAAAAGGCATGATGACGACCATCCATTCGTACACGAATGACCAGCCCTCGCTCGACCAGATGCACAAGGATCTCTACCGTGGCCGCGCCGCTGCGCTCTCGATGATCCCGACCTCGACCGGCGCTGCCAAGGCTGTCGGCCTCGTTCTGCCGGAACTCAAAGGCAAGCTCGACGGCATTTCCGTCCGCGTACCCACGCCGAACGTGTCGGTCGTCGACCTGAAATTCGTCGCCAAAAAGGCCACGACCGTCGAAGAAATCAACGCTGCCATCAAGGCAGCGGCTGACGCCGGCCCGTTGAAAGACATCCTCGGCTACACCGAAGTTCCGAACGTCTCGGTCGACTTCATCCACGACAACCGCTCTTCGATCTTCCACCTCGATCAGACCAAGGTGATGGATGGAAACTTCGTCTCCATCATGACCTGGTATGACAACGAGTGGGGCTTCTCGACCCGTATGGCCGACACCGCCATCGCGCTTGCGAAGCTGATCTGATCTGCCCTCCCCCGCCGCTCGCGCCTCCTGCGACTGGCGGGGGCGCCTGCGGCGGCACTTCAACATGGCTTCACGAGCCCTCCGTTCCGATGCGGAGGACAGCGGAGAATTGAAATGCCCTCGTTCAAACGTATCGCCGACGCAGGCAACCTCACTGGCAAGGTTGCGCTCGTTCGTGTCGACTTCAACGTCCCCATGGAAAATGGTCTGGTGACTGACGATACGCGCCTGCGGGCTGCCGTCGATACAGTTCAGTCCCTGCGCACAGCAGGCGCCAAGGTGGCCTTGCTCGCCCATTTCGGCCGCCCCAAGGGCGAGCGCGTTGCCGAAATGAGCCTGGCGCCCGTCGCCGGCGCATTCTCCAAGGTGCTCGGCGCCAATGTCAGCTTCATCGCAGACTGCAAGGGTGATCACGTCAAACAGGCCATTGCCGACCTGCCGCCCGCCGGCGTGATCCTCCTGGAAAACACCCGCTATTATAAAGGCGAGGAAAAAGGCGATCCCGAGCTGGCCAGGGAAATCGCTGCTCTTGGCGACATCTACGTCAACGACGCCTTCTCCGCCGCTCACCGCCGCCACGTTTCCACTGCGGTTCTGGCAGAGATCCTGCCTGCCTATGCAGGCGTGACGATGGAAGCCGAACTCGACGCACTCGACAAAGCCCTTGGCGCGCCCCAGCGCCCGGTGATGGCGATTGTCGGCGGCGCGAAGGTCTCTTCCAAGATCGACCTCCTGAAAAACCTCGTCTCGAAGGTGGACATGCTCGCCATTGGCGGCGGCATGGCCAACACTTTCCTCGCCGCAGATGGCGTCAATGTCGGCAAGTCGCTCTGTGAGCATGACCTGGCCCCGACTGTCCGCGAGATCCAGGCCGCTGCCAAGGCTGCCGGCTGCGAAATCCTTCTACCCAAGGATGTCGTCGTGACGAAGGAGTTCAAGGCGCATGCGGACAATCGCGTCTGCGGCCTGGGTGAAATCGGCGCCGATGAAATGGTGCTCGATGCCGGCCCGCAAACCATCGTATATCTCTCCGACGCCCTCGCCCGCGCGAAAACGGCGATCTGGAATGGCCCGCTGGGCGCCTTCGAGCTTCAGCCCTTCGACACGGCAACGGTGAAAGTCGCTGAAGCGGCCGCCAGCCTCGCCAAGAGCGGCAAGCTGATCGCGGTCGCCGGCGGCGGCGACACGGTCGCAGCCCTCAACCATGCCGGTGTCAGCGGCGATTTCACCTTCATCTCCACCGCCGGCGGCGCCTTCCTCGAATGGATGGAAGGCAAGGAACTGCCGGGCGTTGAGGCGCTCCTGAAATAGTTTCGGATGCGGCGCACTTCTTGCAAGGGGCGCCGCAACCAACTCACCAGCCCCATCACACAGATCAACACAAGCATTTACCGGGACAGACATGACAAACGCAGACATGGCAAAGCAGGTTGCCGAAAAGCCTGGCTTTATCGCAGCTCTTGACCAGTCGGGCGGCTCCACGCCGAAAGCCCTGCGCCTCTACGGCGTTCAGGAAGACGCCTACTCCAACGACGAGGAAATGTACGCCCTCATCCACCAGATGCGCGCCCGCATCATCAAATCGCCGGCCTTCACCGGTGAGAAAGTCGTCGGCGCAATCCTGTTCGAGCGCACGATGGATGGCGAGATCGACGGTATTCCGACCGCTGAATATCTCTGGACGAAGCGCAACGTTGTTCCCTTCCTGAAAGTCGACAAAGGCCTCGCCGACGAGAAAGACGGCGTGCAGCTGATGAAGCCGATGCCTGAGCTGGACGCCCTGCTCGAGCGCGCCGTTGCCAAAGGCATCTTCGGCACCAAGATGCGCTCGGTCATCAACGCCGCAAACGCCGAAGGCATTGCTGCTGTCGTCGCTCAGCAATTCGATGTCGGCCGCCAGATTCTCGGCCATGGCCTGATGCCGATCATCGAGCCGGAAGTGACCATCACCATCGCCGACAAGGCTGAAGCCGAAGAGATTCTCCTCGCTGAGATCCTGAAACAACTCGACGCCCTTGGCCATGACAAGCAGGTCATGCTGAAGCTGTCGCTGCCGACCAAAGCCAACCTCTACAAGCCGCTGGTCGACCATCCCCGCGTGATGCGCGTTGTCGCCCTGTCGGGTGGCTACAGCCGCGAAGAAGCCAACAACAAGCTCGCCGCGAACACGGGCATCATCGCCTCCTTCTCGCGCGCGCTGACCGAAGGTCTCTCCGCCCAGCAGGCTGACAGCGATTTTGATGCCGTGCTCGCCGACACGATCGACTGCATCTGCGAAGCTTCCAAGGCCGGCTGATCGCCTTTCCGCCGCCCCGCCTCTTGAGGGCGCGGAAGGAAGCCCCATTTCAGAAGGCGCAGCGGCCTGTCCGCTGCGCCTTTTTAATGCCTGAAGGAGCCGGCTGCCCGTGAAATGTCCCGTCGATGATGAAACCCTGGTCATGGCTGAGCGCAATGGCGTCGAGATCGACTATTGCCCGAAGTGCCGCGGCGTCTGGCTGGACCGCGGCGAACTCGACAAGATCATTGACCGCGCCGCTACCGTCATCCCCGCCCCGGCGCCACATCCAGAAGCCCACCGCCCGGAACACTACCGCGATGAAGACCGCAGCCATCGCTATGACGATGACGACGACTGGAAATACCGGAAAGGCAAGCGCCACAGGCGCGACAGCTTCCTGAGCGACCTGTTCGACTTCTGATCGCCCTTGCCGCGTGCGGTCGATGCACAACGGTACGTAAACTGAATTCTGGACTTCGCCCGGTTCGCGTAGCCATACTCCCCCAATGCCACGCGGGCATGACAGCCCGTTGCCAGGACAAGGGGACATGTCATGAACACCAGAAACAGCCTGCTTGCTTCAGCCGCCCTCGCCGGGTTCATCCTGCTGGGCGCCTGCGCCACCAGCACGCCCGCAACGGAGCTTGTGCCTGCCGCAGAAGAGCCCGCACTGCGTGAAACAGCGCTTCTGATGATCGCAGACATCGACACCAATCCGGCCTCGGCGGCCGAGTTTGCAGCCCGCTGCACGGGCGGCCTTGGCCTCAGTGAACGGATACTCACCGATCTGGAAGGGCGCGCTGGCAATGCGGGCATCGCAGACCTTCAGGATCTCGATCTGCTGAGCAATCTCGTCTACTCCGTCGGCCTGGGCGAAGCAGGCCTCATCGCCGAAACAAATCCGGATGCGGACATCCGATCCGCCGGAGAAACCTGCCAGCAGCAGGCGGCAAACCTGACAACCCGGATCGCCCTCTCCCGGCCCATCTATGACAGGCTCGCTTCAATCGATGCTTCCGCGTTGGATTCCCGCTCTGCATGGCTGCTGCAGCGCACATTACGCGACTACCGGCGCGCTGGCGTCGACGAGGATGACGCCACCCGTGAAAAGATTGTCGCCCTGAACGCGGAACTGACGGCAATCAGTACCGAGTTCAACCGAAACCTCCGGGAAATCCAGGGCTCCATCAAAGTCGCGCCCGAAGCCCTCGCCGGCATGCCGCAGGACTATATCGACGCCCACGCGCCCGGCGGCGATGGGCTCGTCACCCTCACCACGGACTATCCCGACACCCAACCAGTCTTCACCTATTCCCCGAATGATGAAATGAAGAAGGAGCTCGCCCGCGCAAACGGGCTGCGGGCATATCCGGAAAACGTTGCCCCGCTGCGCGGCCTGCTGGAGAAGCGCTATGAGCTGGCCAGCCTGCTCGGCTACCCGAACTACGCGGCCTATATCACCGAAGACAAGATGTCCGGCTCGCCGGAAACCGTGCGCACCTTCCTGAGCGAAGTGGAAGCTGCCGCCCGCAATGCATCGGAAATCGAGTTCGCCCGCCTGCTTGCCAAGAAGCATGAAACCGAGCCGGATGCCACAGCCATCGGAGACTGGAGCCGCGCCTATCTGGCTGAACAGATCCGCCAATCAGACTATGGCCTGAATTCTCAGGAAGTACGCCAGTATTTTGCCTACAATAATGTCCGTGAAGGGATATTCTCACTGGTAGAGGATCTGTTCGGCGTGGAAGTCCGCGACTGGACCGATGCGCCTGTCTGGCATGAAAGCGTCACGGCGCATGAGATGCTCAGGGACGGCGTTCTGATCGGGCGCTTCTTCCTCGACATGCATCCGCGCGAAGGCAAGTTCAAACACGCCGCCGCCTTCCCCGTCCGCCTTGGCCCGACAAGCGACGGCGTGCCCGTGGCCGCCCTCGTCTGCAACTTCCCCGCCGGGGATCATTCAACCGGGCTGATGGAGCATATCCAGGTTGAAACCTTCCTGCATGAATTCGGACACCTCATCCATGTCATGTTCTCCGGCCAGCCCGACTATGCCAGCCTGAACATGGGCACCATTGAATGGGATTTCATCGAGGCCCCGTCTCAGATGCTGGAGAACTGGGTTTGGGATTATGAAACCCTGTCGAAGTTCGCCGTTGATGCCGACGGCAACACGATCCCGCCCGAACTGGTGGCCAAGATGAACTCCGCCCGCAATTTCGGCAAAGGCGTGGGCACGCTTCGCCAGCTGGTCATCGCAAACACATCACTCGACTATTACGACCTGCCCCCATCGGAGGTGGATCTTCTCGGCGTGATGAAGGGCCATTCGGACCGCCTCAGCCCCTTCGAACAGGTGCCCGATGTTCATCCCTATGCCAGCATCGGCCATTTCGACGGCTATTCGGCGATCTACTACACCTATCAATGGTCGCTCGCGATCTCGACGGACCTCTTCTCCCAATTCCAGCAGAACGGCCTGCGTGACACGGAAACGGCAGCGCGGTATCGCGATCTTGTGCTGGCGCCCGGCTCGTCAAAACCGGCCGCTGAGCTGATCCACGACTTCCTAGGCCGCGACTGGTCGCCGGAAGCTTATGAACAGCTGCTGCTGAACGCAGCCAGCGACAAGGGAACGAAATAGGCCGCCATGCTTGAGATGCGCCCCAATTGTGAATGCTGTGACCGGGATCTTCCGCCCGATGAACCCGGCGCGTTCATCTGCTCCTTCGAATGCACCTTCTGCGACGAGTGCGCCGATGGTGAGCTTGACGGCGTGTGCCCCAATTGCCGGGGGGAGTTGGAGCCCCGGCCGATGCGCCGGGGGGCGGCACTGGCGAAAAATCCTGCCAGCGTCCAACGAGTGCCGAAGAAGGGCTGAAACGCCCCTCTCCCCGCTTTCAGCCTTCGGTGCCGGCGACTGGAACCGAAGGCGCAAACGGCGACTCGACGAGTTTCAGTGTCAGGCGCCGGGCAATTGGCGCCACGATCAGGATTGCCGGATAGGCCAGCATGAAAGCCAGCCCCCAGGAGTGCATCCAGCGGCTGGCGAAGTCTGCCGGAAAGCCGATATTGATCGCAGTGATCGCGCCGGACATGAGAAAGCTCATGAAAAACGCCATGAACAGGCCGAACAGAGGCTGAAAAAGGCGGACAGGCAGTTTCCTGGACATGAAGTCTCCGTTGAGATGTTAGTTCCTTTATGGAACTTTATGATAGTCTGACAAGAGGCCCACACCCTGCGTTGACTTCCCTCTCCGGCCACAGCACAGGCAGCTGCCATGACCGACAAAGCACCGCCTCGCGCCCGCACGCGCCTCTACCTCATCACCCCGCCACAGATTGCGGATATGCAGGCCTTCGGAAAGTCGCTGAAGGACGCCCTCGGCGCGGGCGATGTGGCCTCTTTGCAGCTGCGCCTCAAGGGCGCTGACGGCATGATAGATATGCAGGCCACAAGGGAAGTCGGTCTCGCCGTGACTGAGATGGCCCAGGAAGCGGGTGTCGCCGTGCTGATCAACGACTCGGCCGAGCTTGCCCGCGAGCTTGGCGCAGACGGCGTCCATGTCGGCTGGGACGACATGCCCGTCAAAGCGGCCCGCACTCTGCTCGGACCGGATGCGATCGTCGGCGCCACCGCCAAGAATTCCTATCACCGCGCCATGCAGGCAGGCGAAGACGGCGCTGACTATGTTGCCTTTGGCGCCTTCTATCCCACCACCACCAAGGAAGGCACCGTGCCTGCCGAGGCAGAGCTGCTCACCGTCTGGCAGGCCGCCATGCTGATCCCCTGCGTTGCCATTGGCGGCATTACGGTCGCCAATGCTGCTCCCCTGGTCACCGCCGGGGCAGATTTCCTGGCTGTGTCTTCCGGTGTCTGGGCGCATGAAGAAGGCCCTGCCACAGCGGTCAGGGCCTTCAACCAGATCTTCGATCAGCTTGCCGAAGCGCCTCGATAAAAGCGCGCCTCAGAAGGTCGTAGCTGTCGTCTTGCCGTTCTTGATCTCACGGACATCTTCCGCCATGCGGAAGAACAGCAGGTACAGCTCGCACATAAAGCGCCAGAACAGCACCGCCAGCACACCGCCGATGATCGAGCCGATCACCAGGCCAATGCCGCCGAAGAAGCTGTAGCTCACCATCGTTCCAAGGCCGCTGAGCACCCCGGCAATGATGCCCAGCGCGATGCCAAGCAGACCCAGATAATAAAGGATGGTGATCAGCTTGGTGCCGATCAGCTTGTCGAAGCCAATAAAGTAGTTGATCATGATTTCAGCCCTTTTCCATTCGTGGAAGTCCAGATTGAATTGAGTTGACCTCTACGGCAACCTCTCAGAAAGGCTGGCGGGTGATTATGCCCCCGCGCCTTGACCCTGAGGCTTCAAAGGCTTACGCCGCCCGCTCCCGCCCGAAATCCGTATCCGAGACGAGCCGTTCCCATGTCGAAACCCTCACCTGTTGGCACCGTCATGATCGCCGCAGCCCGCGCTGCCGGCCGTAGCCTCGCCCGCGATTTCGGTGAAGTCGAGAACCTGCAGGTCTCCCGCAAGGGCCCGGCAGACTTCGTCACCAATGCGGACATGCGCGCCGAAGAGATCATCTACACCAGCCTCACCAAGGCCCGCCCCGGCTATGGCTTCGTGATGGAAGAGCGCGGCATCGTCGAAGGCACTGACAAATCCAACAAATTCATCGTCGACCCGCTCGACGGCACGCTGAACTTCCTCCACGGCCAGCCCCACTATGCCGTCTCCATCGCCCTGGAGCGCGACGGCCAGTTGCTCACAGGCGTCGTGTTCGACGTTGCCAAGAACGAGATTTTCTGGGCCGAAACCGGCCGCGGCGCCTGGCTGGAACAGCGCAAGCTGCGCGTCGCCGCCCGCAAGAAGATGGGCGAAGCCGTCATCGCCACCGGCACGCCCTGGATGGGTCGCAGCGAGGAAAGCCACATCACCTTCGCTCGCGAAATGGCCGCCATGACGCCCGCCACCGCCGGCATCCGCCGCTATGGCTCTGCCGCGCTGGACCTCGCCTGGGTTGCCGCTGGCCGTTTCGACGGGTTCTGGGAACACGGCCTGAAGCCTTGGGATGTTGCCGCCGGCATGGTTCTGGTGCGCGAAGCAGGCGGCATCGTTGAGGAAATCAATGGTGGCGACGTGCTGAAAACCGGCGACATCGTGGCCGGCAATGAAGACATCCTCGCCGGCGTGAAGGAACAGCTGCGCCACGCCGCCTCCTTCGGCCGCGCCGCGAAGGTCTAGTCCCCGCTGCCCTCCCCCGGGCCGTTCAGGTCTGCCGGGTCCATGTCATAATCGATCAGCTCGCCCGGCTTGCAATCGAGCACATAGCACAGCCGCGCCAGCGTCTCGAACCGCATCCCCTTCACCTTGCCCGTGCGCAGCAGCGACAGCTGCGTCTCGCTGAGCCCGATCCGCGCGGCCACGTCCCGCGCGGTCATCTTCCGGCGCGCCAGCATCACATCAATCGTGACCTTCACTGGCATCAGATGAACTGCTCCAGCTCGAAGCGCAGCCGCTTGCCCGTCTCGGCCAACAGGTAGAGCGCAATCCCGATGAGACCGATGGTGATGGCGGCAATGTCGGTCGTGATCCGCACGCCGCGAAAGCCGATATCCATCCACACCGTCAAAGTCGGATGGATGAGGATCGCGGCCACCGCGCCAATCAGCAGGTTCTGCCCCACTTCCCTAAGGCTTTTCACCATCGCCGCGCCAAACTCCTCGTCCTCAGCGGACTTGCTGAAAAACGCGCCCAGCGCCCACAACGCGCAGAGATAAAAGCCAGGCGCCAGGATCGAGACCCAGAAGCCGAAGATCGCGCCAAGATTTGCCCAGAGGTCGCCCATAGTGAAATCGAGGCTGCGAAGCTCGCCGGATTTGTCGCTGATCAGCGCCAGTGTCAGGACAACAACCAGCACTTTGGTGCCAAGGCCAATCCGGCCACGCAATTTAGGGGACAAGTTCATCGATACACCCATTGTTCCAACTAAGACCTAAATAATTTTAGGTCTTACTTAAATCAATGGGCATTTTTCAAACCTATTGGCACGGCAAATGCCAGCCGACTCAAGGTGACGCGCGCGTCACGTATTTCCATTCAGCCAAATTCGCGTAGTCTGCCGCCCATGACCCAGCTCGACACAGACGTTCTCATCATCGGCGCCGGCCTTTCGGGCATTGGCGCAGCCGTTCATCTTGGCAAGCATTGCCCCAGCAAGCGCTACCGCATCTATGAAGCGCGCGAAGGCATCGGCGGCACATGGGATCTCTTCCGCTATCCGGGCATCCGCTCGGATTCGGACATGCACACGCTGGGCTACAATTTCAAACCCTGGACAGAAGCCAAGGCGATCGCCGACGGCCCTTCGATCCGGAAATATGTGAACCAGACGGCAGACCAATACGGCATCCGCCAGCATATCCATTTCAGCACCCGGATCGTCGCGGCCGACTGGTCGGACGCCGACCAGATGTGGACGGTCACGACCGAGAACGTGAAAACCGGCGCTCAGGAACAAACCACCTGCCGCTTCCTGTTCATGTGCGGCGGCTATTATCGCTACGATGAGGGCTACCGCCCCGATTTCCCGAATGAACAAGCCTTCAGTGGCCAGATCATCCACCCGCAGCACTGGCCGGAAGATCTCGACTATTCGGGCAAGAAAGTCGTCGTCATCGGCTCGGGCGCCACAGCGATGACGCTGGTGCCGTCGATGGCCGACAAGGCCGCCCATGTTACCATGCTGCAGCGCTCGCCTACCTATGTCGTCTCCCGCCCGGCGGTCGACAAGATGGCAAATTTCCTGCGCTCCATCCTGCCCGACCAATGGGCCTACAACCTGATCCGTTGGCGCAACGTCGCCTTCCAGCAATTCTTCTTCGGCCAGACGAGAAAGAACCCGCAAAAGGCGCGCGAGCGCCTGCTCGGCATGGTGCGCGAGGAGCTGGGGCCGGATTATGACGTGGAGAAACACTTCACGCCCACTTATAATCCGTGGGAACAGCGCCTCTGCCTCGTTCCGGATTCGGATCTCTTCAAAGTCCTGAAATCGGGCAAGGCCAGCGTCGAGACAGACCATATCGAGCGCTTCACGGAAAAAGGCATCCTGCTCAAATCGGGCACGGAGCTGGAAGCCGACATCATCGTCACCGCCACCGGCCTGAACCTCGTCTTCATGAACGGCGTCAATGTCAGCCTGGATGGCGCAAAGGTCGATCCCGGCCGTCTGCTGAATTATAAAGGCGTCATGCTGTCGAACGTGCCGAATATGGCCGTCACCTTCGGCTACACGAACGCCTCCTGGACCCTGAAGGCAGACCTGACGAGCGAATATGTCTGCCGCCTGCTGAACCTGATGGACCAGAAGGGCGCGACCTCGGCCATGCCCTATCTCGCCGCCTTCCCGAATGAGACAGAGCCCTTCGTGGACTTCTCTTCGGGCTATTTCCAGCGCGTGATGGACCAGTTCCCCCGCCAACACACCGAGGCCCCGTGGAAGCTCCATCAGAGCTACTTCACCGACAAGAAAAACCTCCGGGAACTGCCAATCGAAGACGGCGTCATCCAGTTCCACGTCCCGGCCAAGGCCGCCGCGGCAAAACCCGCCCTACAAGCCGCCGAGTAGGTTCGCAAAATCGCGAGCAGGTGTTGGACAGGCAAAGCCCTGTCCAACACCCTGCACCCCTCCGTCCGTCTTCCCGGAACTTGCGAGAGCAAATGTCCGGGCCCCAGAAAGTCCCGCAAACAAGGCTCTCCCTGGATCCCGGTCTTCGCCTGCGGCGAAACCGGGAAGACGGCCTGTTGCGTTCGCGGTACACCTTATCCGCCCGGCTTCCCGTCTCCCCATCCTCGCGGTCATGTTCGATCACATGCCCCGCCCGGAACTCTGGACCCGCATCGCCGCCGTGCTCGGCGCCCTGCGCCAGCTCCTGCGCAGGGTGGTGCCCGAACACTTCACCGGCATCGCCAGCGAGGCCCGCGCGCATCTTGCCGCCGCTGCCGCCCTCATCCGTCGCTACATCCATGTCCTCGCCGCAGAGATCATGCTTCCGGATCGCGCCGTTGGCGTTTCCGCAAAAAACTCCAACGAAACTCCAGGGAAACTCCAAGCGCGCCGCGACCCGCTTTTCCGCCTCATCGAAGAAGCCTGCGCGCCTTCGAGGTCATCGAAATCCGAAACCGCAGACCCGCCCTTCCTCCAATGGGCGATGATGCTGGAGGCCGCGCGCCGCCTCGCCCTCGTGCTCAATGATCCCGAGAAACATGCCAAACGCCTCGCCCGTCTCCTCCGCAGGCGGAAAGGCGCAAGCCTGAAAGACATTCCCGTCCCGGCCCACATCCTCCGCCGCCTCGCGCCATGGACCGACGCGCTGATCCTGCGCCTCGATGAAGAAGCGCGGCCAAAGGCTTGGGCGGGGCTCAACAGTTCCTAGCCCCCCTCCGCTTCACTGACGCTCAGCACCTCCCCCGCTTCGCAGGGGAGGATGAAGGTGCTGGACTATACGCCTCGTCACCCTCGATGGCCAAAGGCCATCTGAGGGCCCAGCTTCAGACCGTGAAGCAGGCGCAGAGAGAAGGATCAGGAGATGGGCCCTCAGATGCGCTCCCGCGCATCGAGGGTGACAAACGCAAGAAGACACCAAATGAAGACCATAGCCCTCCCCTCGCCTACAGATTAGACTCACTCCCTCAAGACAAAGGAGGTCTCTCATGTGGCTCTGGCTTCTCTGGTGGTGTGTCGACGATCATCTGGCCGCAGCGCTGGAAACGCCCGGCCTCGGCAATCTGCCCATCTGGGTGCCGCTGATCCTGTCGCTGGCTTTCTCGGTCACGCTGGACGGCGCCTTCAAGCGGGATCGCAAGAAGGCCTGACGCCTTTCAGCCTTCCGCAAACTGAAGGTCTGCCAGCCGGGCATAAAGGCCGCCTTGTGCCACCAGGCTTTCATGCGTGCCCTCTTCCACGATCCGGCCGTGTTCCATCACGATAATCCGGTCGGCCCGGCGGACGGTGGACAGGCGGTGGGCAATCACCAGTGTCGTGCGCCCGGTCGCCGCATTCTCGATCGCCCGGCGCACGGCGGCCTCGCTTTCGGAATCGAGCGCTGAGGTCGCCTCGTCCAGCAGCAGCACCGGCGCGTTGCGCACCAGCGCGCGCGCCAGCGCAATCCGCTGGCGCTGCCCGCCTGAAAGGCTGCGCCCCTTCTGGCCTAGTTCCGTCGCGAGTCCTTCCTTCTCATTGAGAAAGCCCATGGCCTCGGCCATCCGCGCCGCCTGCTCCAGAACAGCATCGTCCGCCGACGCATCGCCGAAACGGATATTTTCCGCGGCCGTTCCGGTAAACAGCGCCGCTTCCTGCGGCGCATAGGCAAACCGCCTCCGCCAATCGCCTGGCTCAGCCTCGGTCGAACCAATCCCGTCCAGCCGGATATCGCCCGCCTGCGGATCAAACAGGCGCAGCGCCAGCCGGAACACGGTCGTCTTGCCCGCCCCGCTGGGGCCGACCAGCGCCACGAACTCGCCGGGCTTCACATCCAGCGAAAAGCTCTCAAGCGCCGAAGTCGAAGCCTCGCCATACCGAAAGGAAACATTGTCAAACCGCAACGCGCCGTCACCCTTCTCCGGCATCGCCTTGGGCCTCGCCGGCGCCGCAATCTCCGGCACGGCGCGCAGCACTTCGGCAGCCCGGTCTGCCGCGCCTGCCGCGCGCATCACTTCGCCGTAAACTTCCGCCAGCATGCCAAAACCCGAACCGGCATACGCGGCATACATCACCATCGCCGCCAGGTCGCCGAAACTCATCTCCCCGGTGGCAACCGCCCGCGCGCCCATCCACAGCACGCCGGTAAAGCCGCCGAACAGAAGCACCGATACCAGCACGATCATGATCGCCCGCGCGCCCGTCCGGCGCATGGCGGCCGCAAAGGTCGCCTCGATCGCCGTCTGGAATGCCGAAAGCTGCCCGCGCTCACGCCCATAAGCCTGCACCAGCTCGATGGCGTCCAGCGTCTCAGCCGCTTCGGCGCCGGCATCGGCCAGGCGCGATTGGGCCACATTGGACATCCGCCGGATGACCCGCCCGATGCCCATCACCGGCAGAATGGCGATCGGCAGCATCGCCAGCAGGGTCAGGCCAAGTTTCCAGTTCACCGCCAGCATCATGCCCAGCGCGCCGGTCGTCGTGATCAGCGTCCGGGCCGCCAGCGAGGCGGAAGAGCCCAGAAACGTCTCGATCAGCGTCACATCCGCCGTCAGCCGCGATACCGCCTCACCCGAACGCATGTTTGCGTGGTAGGCCGGGGAAAGCTTCAGCAGGTGAGAATAAAGATCCCGCCGCAGGTCGGCGGCGATACGTTCGCCAAACCGCGACACAAAATAGAAGCGGATCGCGCCCAGAACGCCGGAACCGACGGCAGCGGCAAACACCCACAGAAACGCCTGGTCAATCAGCGCCTTGAGGCGCGCAGGGTCTTGCCCAGCCTTCTGCCCCGCATCTGCGGCCATTCCCAGCAGCATCGGGATCATCAGGCTGACAGCGGCGGCGGCCACAAGGAACAGCAGCGCGACCGAAACCGTGATCCAATGCTTGCGCACATAAGGCCACAAGAGCGCCAGCGGCTTCAGGCTGCGTGCCTTTGGGCGGCTCATCGCCTCCCCGCCTTCCGGCAGGGTGGTGCGACGATCGTCAACGATATTGGCGCTGGAATCGGCCATATGCCCGGCATTTCTCCCTGTTTGGTCCGACTGTTGCCGAATCCCTGTCAGCGCCCCTTGCGGGGGCCGGGCCTTTCCCTTATACGGCCCTCTTCGAATTCCGGCTGAGACATGCCAGCGCACCCGAATGCGTCAACCCATTATGACACGGCACATGAGAGAGAGGCCCAGTCCATGAAGAAAGAAGGGCATCCCGACTACCACTTCATCACCGTGGTGATGACGGACGGCACCGAGTACCAGACCCGCTCCACCTGGGGCAAAGAGGGTGACCGCATGGTTCTCGACATCGACCCGAAAGTGCACCCGGCCTGGACCGGCGGCGAAGGCAAGAGCCTTGACCGCGGCGGCCGCGTTTCGCGCTTCAAAGACAAGTTCAAAGGCTTCGTGTAAGGCTTCTCGCCTTAACGCGATGCGTTGCGTGAAAAACCCCGGTCTTCGGACCGGGGTTTTTTCGTTCCGCAGCCTTTCAGCGGCGCATTTTCAAGGCAAGCGCCATGAACGGAACGGTCAGCTCCACCAGCGCCCGCTCAATCGGACCTCTGGCAAACTTGCGGAAATATCGTGCCAGGCTCTTCGCCTTGTGGCCTCGCACAAAGTCAGACGGCGCGTTCGATGTGGAAGTATAATGCAATGCTCCAGCCGCTGGCTGGTAAATCACTGCGCCACCTGCATCGATGGCGCGCCGGCAGAGGTCCACATCCTCGACATGCAGAAAGTAACCTTCGTCGAAACCGCCCAAGGTTTCAAAGTCTGCCCGCCGCATCAGGAAGAACGCGCCGGAAATCGCCCCAACCCTGATCGGTCCCGAGGGCGGCGGATCTGTCTCCAATGTCCAGCGCGAAAGCCCCAGAGCAGTTGCCAGCGTCAGCGTATTGCGCCGCGCGCCGCGCTGCTCAATGCCGTCGACCCCAAAGATACGCCCGCCAACAATGGCCGGTGCAGGCGCGCCGCCTAGCGCGTCAGAAAGCTGCCGAACTGAACCACGCCGCAACACGCAGTCCGGATTGATAACCAGCAGCAGCTCCGCGTCGGTCTCTTCAGCAGCGCGGTTCACGCCAGCGCCAAATCCGGGATTTGGCAAGCACAGAAGCTTCACCCTGCCCTGGGCGGCGTCCGCAAACGCCTTCAGCCATGCCTGCACTGCCGCTGGGTTGCCATTGTCCGCAATGATGATCTCCGAAACCGTCGGTTCGGCCTTCAGAGCGTAGAGACATTCAAGAAGGCGCGGGCCGGTGTGATAGGTGACCACCAACGCCGCCACACGGTCAGTCATGCTGTCTCCGCGACCGGTCCAGCAGGATCAGCATGGCAGCAGAAAGAGCCAGACCAGACCAGAACGCTTCATTCCAGACGCTGTAGGAAAAGTTGAAGATACTGAACACCGCGCCCGCCATTCCGGCGATGGCGTAACGCGTCGCAGGCGAGAAATCTGCCGGCCGCGGCAACCGGAAACCGAACGTCATTACAGCGAAGGCGGCCAGCATTGCGCCGATCAGACCGGTTTCCGCCCAGATCTGCAAAGGCATATTGTGCGGATGGCCTGGCACGACAGGATATAGGGCCCAAGTTTCAGGGAACTTCGCAGCAAGAGCGGGAAAATCCGAATAACTGTCTCGCCAAGTTCGGCTCGCCATGAGGCCATGGCCGACATAGGGCGACTCACCGACCCGCGACATGACAAGTTCCCAGGCCGCAACACGGGAACGAAATGAGGCGGGAAGATACGCGTCGATGCTCGACAGCCCCCGGATGATAAGGCTCATCACAAGCGGCGCGGCAGCTATGTTCGCCCCGATAAGGCCGAACAACCAGCGGAAGCCAAGATTTGGCAGGAAGCGGACCAGCATGACCGCTCCAATCATTCCGACGATGGCAAAGACGGTTGAGTGATTGTCCATCATCAGCGCTGCCAGCAGTGTCAACAGCACAAGACTGCAGGCCGCAAGAATGCCCCGCCGGTCTCCCTGTGCACCGAGCGCAGCCGCCAGAATTGGCAAAACAACCGCGAATGCGTTCGTGTTGCGCCCAACATTCTGCACACCATCCGCAATATTCGGGTCAGTGCCATAGATGAGCGCGAGAACCGGCCCGGCAGCAACCGCCGAAAGGAACACGAGCACGCCCTGCACAATCAGTGCGCCATAAATCCAGCGACGTGTGCGCGGGGTCAGCTGCGAGCGCAACGCACCGGCAAGTGTCAGCATCGCAAAAAGCGCCGTGAGAACGACGATCACGCTGCGCGCCTTGATCGCGAAATTGCCCTCAAGCAAATTGCCGCTGAACAGGCCTTTCGAAGCAGGAGACCAAAGCTCGCTGATCGCCGCCCATCCTACAAAGGCAATCGCAAACAGGCAGTAGACCGGCGGCGGCATGCGGGGGCGCGCCAACAACAGCGCGGCAATACCCGTCAGGCCCAGAAGCGGCGCAAAGCCCAGCGTGCCCAGGACGGCAAGAAGCGGCCAGAGCAGCAGCAGTCCGGCAAAGACGGGTCCGTATGCCATGCCACTTACTCTGGCCAATCCCGGCGGGCTTGTCATCTCAGACTAGCTGCGGGCACGCTTCAGGTCTGGCGGAAGGGCTTCATCCACCAGCTGCTGCTTGGCGTCGTCGAGCAAGATGATCTGTTGCCCATTCGAGCCAAGCCGGCGAAGCGCCAGCTTGCGTTCTTCTGCTTCACGCGCGCCAACCACGGCGATCACGGGAACCTTCTGCAGGGAATGTTCGCGGACCTTGTAGTTGATCGTCTCATTGCGGCGGTCGACCTCAGCGCGGAGGCCGATGCTGCGCAGCTCAGCAGCCACCTCTTCAGCATACTCGCCGGCAGCATCATCCGAAATCGCGGCCACGACGACCTGCACCGGCGCCAGCCAGAGCGGGAACGCGCCGGCAAACTCCTCGATCAGGATACCAATGAACCGCTCCATCGATCCGAGGATCGCGCGGTGCAGCATGACGGGGCGCTGTTTGGAGCCGTCAGACGCCGTATACTCCGCCCCCAGACGCTCGGGTAGCACATAGTCGAGCTGCAGCGTGCCGCATTGCCAGACGCGGCCGATGGCATCTGTCAGCTGGAATTCCAGTTTCGGACCATAGAAGGCGCCTTCGCCGGGAAGGATCTCGCAAGGCAGGCCCGCCGCATCGACGGCATCCTTCAGGCCTTTCTCTGCCCGGTCCCAAGTGGCGTCGTCGCCCGCGCGCACATCCGGCCGCGTGGAGAGTTTTACGGCGATGCTCTCGAAGCCAAAATCGCGATACACGCTTTCCAGCAGGCGGCAGAACCGGATCGACTCTTCGACGATCTGATCTTCGCGGCAGAAGATGTGGGCATCATCCTGCGTGAACTGACGAACCCGCATGATGCCATGAATGGCGCCGTGCGGCTCGTTGCGGTGGCAGCAGCCAAACTCGGCAAGGCGCAGCGGCAGGTCGCGATAGGATTTCTGGCCGGACTTGAACACCTCGACATGGGCCGGGCAGTTCATCGGTTTCAGGGCCATCAGGCGGGCGTCTTCGGGCACGGAGATTTCCACGCCTTCATCCCCTTCCGGAATGAAATCGGGAACGATGAACATGTTTTCGCGATACTTGCCCCAGTGGCCGGATTTCTCCCACTGGACCGAATCCATCAGCTGCGGCGTCTTGATTTCCTCATAGCCCGACGCATCGAGGCGGCGGCGCATATAGGCTTCGATCTGGCGCCAGATCTGGAAACCATTGGGATGCCAGAAGACAGAGCCGGCAGCGGCGATGCCGTCGAGATGGAACAGGTCCAGTTGCGCGCCCAGCTTGCGATGGTCGCGCTTCTCGGCCTCTTCAAGACGGTGAAGGTGCGCCTTGAGATCTTTCTCATTCGCCCAGGCCGTGCCGTACATCCGCTGCAGCATTTCGTTGCGATGATCGCCGCGCCAGTAGGCACCGGCGAGCTTCATCAGCTTGAACGCCTTGGGCAGTTTGCCCGTGGACGGAAGATGTGGACCGCGGCAGAGATCATACCAGTCGCCCTGGCGATACACCGTGATGGCCTCGCCCGGAGGAATGATGTCGTCGATGATCTGGGCCTTGTAGTCCTCGCCGATCGACTTGAACGTCTCGATGGCCTGCTCTTTCTGCCAGACCTCACGGATGATCGGATAATCAGCGTCGACGATCTCACGCATCTTGGCTTCGATCTTTTCGAAGTCTTCCGTGGAGAACGGCTCCTTGCGGGCAAAGTCATAATAGAAGCCATCGTCAATGACGGGGCCGATCGTCACCTGGGCGTCTGGGTACAGCTCCTGGACCGCCTGGGCGAGAACGTGGGCGGCGTCATGGCGGATCAGCTCAAGGCCTTCGGGGTCGCGGTCCGTGATGATGGCCACTTCGGCATCACCATCGAGCGGGCGGACGAGATCCCACATCTGGCCATCCACCTTGGCGGCAAGTGCCTTCTTGGCGAGGGATTTGGAGATCGACTCGGCAACGTCCAGCGGCGAGGCGCCATCCTGGTATTCGCGTTTCGAGCCATCGGGCAGCGTAACTTGGATCATGGGTCTATGTTTCTTTGGCGGGCTGCGGAACGGCATGTTCCCGCAGGGAAAATCTGGGAATCCGGCTAAGGTTCTGGCGGGCCGTGATTAACGCGGCTTTACCGGAAATCCTACCCCGTTTTCAGGGGCAGCCGGGTCGGCTTACTTGTGCGGGTGCATGAACGGAGCGCGCGATGCAGGCATCAGGGCGCCTTCAGGAGTGCGTCATGCACCCTGACGAGTTCGCGGGGTGAGCCCGGTGAGGAAGAAGCCTGCGTTCATGGGGCTCATATGTCACGCATCGGGCGACGATTCAACTGCGCCTCGAGGGCCAGACGCCCAATCGCCATAGCGCCAGGGCTGCCAGAACGGAACGGAGGGCTTTGCTTCCGGCGCGGGATCATATCCGTAACTGCCGCCTGGACGGCAGCGAATGAACCGGGCGAGCGTCATCCAGCCACCCGGCCACCAGCCATGACGCGCCACGCATTCAGCGCCGTATTCACTGCAGGTGGGCGTATGCTGGCAGCGGGCGCCGAACAGCTGGAACATCTGGCTGGGGCCATGCTTGTAGATGGCCAGGAGCACGTAGGCGGCTGACCGGCGCAGGCTCATCAGGTTGCCGCCCTTGCCGCCAGCGCCTGGTCAATTGCAGCAACGGCAGCCTCGAAGGCCAGCAGTGTCGAGGCGTGGCGAGGCGGATAGTCAGCCACAGGTTCCAGATGGCGCAGCTCCCAGAAGCGCCCTTCAGGTGGCGGGCCGCCCTCTTTCAGCATGGCGCGGAGCGCTTCAAAGGCCGCCCGAATTTCTCCAACGGTTGCTCCAACCGCATTGGAGGAAAGGATCGACGTTGCCGCCTGACCAAGCGCACAAGCCTTTGGATCGACAGCGATTTCTTTCACCTGCCCCCCTGTTTCATCGAGGATGATGGAAACATGCACGGTTGAACCGCAAACTCGGGACACTTTGAGGGCTTCGCCCTCAGGGTTGCCCAACTGGCCGACATTGGGAATGTCGGCGGCCAGTTCGAGGATGCGATTGTGATAGAGCTCGCTCATGGCCCGTTAGATGGCCCGGCGCGCGACCGGGAACAAGGGGGCAAAAAGCCGTCCGGCCTGACAAGATCAGCAGGCCGGACGGGCGCAATTGCGAAAGTGGAGAAATGAGGCCGGATGGCCATGCCGCGTCGATGCCGATCGCATAACGCTAGGTCAACTTAATGATTGGAGAGACTTCGCCGCCTCAGAACGGCAGAAGCGCCATCAGGCGCGGCGCGAGCTTCACCATCAGCAGAATTGCGCCGCCAAACGCACAGGCCGCCAGCAACAGGACTGCGCCATCGCGCGCTGTCAGGGCAAGGCCGAACAGCAACACTGTAAGGCTGGGCAGCAATGGGCCGAACGGCACCAAACCAAGCGGATAGGTGATCAGCGCGGCGAACACGCAGATCAGGGCAACCAGCTGGATAAAAGGCGCCTCGGTGAGGAATGTCAGTCGGGGCTTCACCAGCGCGTCGACCATATGCGCATAGCGCTCGCTGACGGCCACGCCCTGGACGAGGTGGTCCCGCTTGAACTTGAACTCGGTCACCCCCTTGGGCATCCACGGGCGACGGAGGCCGAACACAACCTGCAGGGCAAAAGCCAGAATTACCGTCGCAATGAACCAGTTCGCGCCGGGAATGATCGTCAGGGGGCTGACGGCGATAAACCCCAGCAGAAGGAAGACCGGACCATGCGCCCGCCGCCCGATGGCATGGAGCAGCTCGTCTACCGTGACCTCGTCGCCATCCGTATTCAGAACGAGAGAGCGCAACATCGTGCGCAGGTTGGTAACCGGAACGTTGGTGCCTTGGCGGTTCATTGAGTGGTATCTTCTCCACCCGAAAACGGGGCGCCATAACGCTGGATCTCCGACCCGACCTGATACGTGTCAGACACCGTGATCACATACAGCCGATCGAACTCGCCCGCCTCATCGATCGGCGGGCCGGGATCGGCGCCCAGCAGCGCAGCGAGGGCGTCGGTCGTATTAGAATGCCCGACCACGAGCTTCACGCCGGGCGTCTCTGCAAGCTGGTTTGCGAATGTCGGAAGGGCAGAAGCATCATAAGTCTGAATGGTGAGGCCCTGCGCCTGCGCAAGCGGGCGCGCGGTTTCCTGTGTGCGGCGGGTTGCGGTGGACCATACTTCCGTAACGCCCTCGCCTGCCAGGCGTTCCGCCAGAACCTGCGCACGGGCAGCACCCTCGGCAGTCAGCGCCGGGTCAGCTCCGGTTTCCTTCTCGCCATGGCGCACAAGGAAGAGGCGGGAAACCTCTGCCGACGCCTCAGGCGCGGGGGCCTCGACGGGCGCCGGTGACGGCGATGCCATGCAGGCTGAAAGCAGGCCGACGGCCAGAAGCGCGAGAAAGCCGCGACGGATCAGATGCGCCGCCATGTGCTGCCTGCCGGACCATCCATGATCTCGACCCCCTCTTCTGCGAGGGCCTTGCGGATCCGGTCCGCCTCGGCCCAGTCCTTTGCCACGCGCGCGGCAACACGGGCCTGCACGAGACCGTCGATCCGGCTGTTCTCATCCGTATCGCCGCCCTGCTCCCACTCCTTGGGTGTTTTGGTGAGCAGGCCAAGCAGTTTTCCGGCGGCGAGCAGGTTTGCCCGCGCATTCGCCATCGCAGGGCCGTCCTTCTGGTCAGCCGCTGTATTGGCTTCGCCAGCGATGCGCGAAAGCTCCGCCAGCGCGTCGGGCGTGCCAAGGTCATCTTCCAGAGCCCGCAGGACGCCAGTGTCGCGCGCCTGACCACCTTCAGCGTCCCATACGCGGCGCAGAGCGCCATAGATCCGGTCAAGCGTTGTCTTGGCCTGCTTCAGCAGGTCCTCGGTCCAGTCGAGCTGGGCGCGGTAATGCGCGGTCAGCAGGGCAAAGCGGAGCACTTCGCCCGGCCAGCTTTTCAGCAGGTCGTGCACAGTCACCACATTACCGAGCGATTTCGACATTTTTTCCCCGCCCATGTCGAGGAAACCATTGTGCATCCAGTAACGGGCAAGCTCTGCGCCATGGGCACATTCGGACTGGGCGATCTCGTTCTCATGGTGGGGGAATGACAGGTCAATGCCGCCGCCATGAATGTCGATCGTCTTGCCCAGATGCTTGGCCGCCATGGCGGAGCATTCGATATGCCAGCCAGGCCGGCCGCGGCCCCAGGGGCTGTCCCAGATCGCGTCTTCCGGCTCGCCGGGCTTTGCAAACTTCCAGAGCGCGAAGTCTGCCGGATCACGCTTGTCCGGATCGACCGCCACGCGTGCGCCAGCTTCATTGTCTTCCGGCTTGCGGCCCGAGAGGCGTCCATAATCGGGCATCGATGGCACCGAGAACCAGACGCCCGTTTCGCCGACATAGGCGTATTTCTTGCGCACCAACTTCTCGATGATCTCGATCATTTCGCCCACATGGCCAGTCGCCCAAGGCTCGATAGTTGGCGGAATGACGTTCAGCGCCGCCACATCGGTATTGTAGATTTCCGCGTATTTCTTCGTGATCGCTTCGATGGGCTCGCCGGTCGACAGGCTGGCCGCGATGATCTTGTCTTCGATATCGGTGATGTTGCGGGCATAAACCACGGCGCTTTCACCATACTTCGCCATCAGCACGCGGCGCAGCACATCAAACACCACCGGCGGGCGGGCATTGCCGATATGGGCATAGTTATAAACCGTCGGGCCGCAGACATACATGGTGATCCGCTTCGCGTCCTGAGGCTCGAAGACGCGCTTGGCGCGCGCGGCGGTGTCGTAGATTCGGAGGGTCATTTTGTCTCTTGGGTCAGGAATGTCGTGAGGTCAGCGCGAGGGCTTTGCTTTGGCCAGCCCTATGGCCCGTTGCAGGCTCAGCAGCAACAGGAACGGCAGGCGGGACATGCAAAAGCGGCTCTCGACATGCCGGGCTGGCTATCACCTTCCGCAGGGAAAGCCAAGAATTCTATAATCCAGCGCTCCGGTTTCCCCGTAGAAAGCGCTGGAAACAGGGGTCATGCGGGCCTATGTAACCTTCTATCGCCCTGAGGGTATCAACTCCGGGCGGGCGTTAAGTCCGGGCAAGAGGGCACTTCAAGACCCTCAAGGGATGCCCCGGCTCGACCCCCGTCCCTCAGTGAAGGAAATAAAATTGGCTATGGACGCCGTTACTCCGAAGAAAGATATTTTGCGCGCGGATTCCGTCCGCCGTCCCACCCAGGAAGAGGCCGAAGAAGCCGTCCGCACGCTCATTGCCTGGGCAGGTGACGATCCGGCCCGTGAAGGCCTGATCGACACGCCCAAGCGCGTCGTGAACGCCTACAAGGAATGGTTTGAAGGCTATGGCGAAGACCCGGTCAAATATCTGAGCCGGACCTTCGAAGATGTGCAGGGCTATGACGACATCGTCATGCTCCGCAATATCGAGGTCGAGAGCCATTGCGAGCACCATATCGCCCCGTTCATCGGCAAGGCCTACGTGGCCTACAAGCCTTCCAACGCTGTGGTGGGCATTTCCAAGCTTGCCCGCGTGGTGGAGATCTTCTCCAAACGCCTGCAGACCCAGGAAACGATGACGGCGCAGATATGTGACGCCATCACGGAGAGTCTCGCCCCCATGGGAACGGCGGTGTTCATTGAAGCCGAACACCAGTGCATGTCGACGCGCGGCGTGCACCACAAACATGTGACGACGATCACGACCCAGTTCACCGGCGTGTTCAAATCCGATGCTGACCTGCGCAACCGTTTCCTCGGCATGTGCAAGCAGGACTGAATTTCAGTTCTCTGAGTTTTAAAAAACGCCCTGCCCTGGCGGCGGGGCGTTTTCGTTTTGGAAGACCATTCTACCGGGCGAGCCATGCCGTGATGTCGGCGGCGACCTTTTCTGTTCCCGGTTCATCCACAATCCAGTGAGCGTGGTCTGGATACTCGATGAAGTCACCCGGCACGGGACTGCGGGCATATTTGGCGGCAACCTTGCGCACAGCCTTGGCAAGCGTTGCGCGGTCCTGCGTCGCAGCAATCGTCAGCGTAGGGATCTTGACCTGCGCCTCATCGATCTCGATGCCATCGGCAATATCGCCATAGACACGACCAGAATCGTAGAGCGCGCCAGCATAGATCTCGTCATGGCGGGCCTTGGGCACACAGTTGAGCACGCCGTAGCTGAAACCGCGCTTCCAGACCTTTTGCGCCTTCTTGCGGTCTTGCGAGAGGAGGACGTTGAAGAACGTCCACACCACCGGCAGACCCAGCGCGGCGCAATCCTTCGTCTGCGCAGGCGTCAGGAACACGGCGCGTGAAACATCGCCGCGCTCGGCCAGAACCTGCGAAATGAGGCCGCCCATGGAATGTCCGATCACGGCAGGCCGGGCGCCGGTTTCCGCTGTGATCCGCCGGGCCTCGGCGCTCATCGCATCGATGTAGTCAGCAAGCCCAAGTTCTGAAAGATTGGCGGGCGGGTTCTCCTTTACGCGCCGGTCCGGAAACAGGCTCGGCGCATGGCAGGTCCAGCCTGCCGCTTCGAACATCGGCTTCATACGGTCCCAGGCAGATCCGTCGCAGCCGATCCCGTGGATCATCAGAAGATGTCCCATTCCCTTCCCCCTTCTCGTGATTATCCTTGCGGGACACGCCCCGGCAAAACTGGCTCGGTCCAGCGCTGGAAGCATTGCGCGACTTCCATGTAAACCGGCTTCTTGAACGGCACGATCAGGTCGGGCGTCTCATCCAGACGCGCCCAGCGCCAGGCGTCGAACTCCGGCGTATGCCGGTCCAGCCGCACGTCGCTGTCAGAGCCCTTGAACCGGAAAGCGAACCATTTCTGGCGCTGTCCCAGATAAGGCCCGTTCATGCGGCGCTTCAGATCTGGCGGAAAATCATAGTAGAGCCAGTCGCTGGTCTCTTCGAGCACATCAACAAGCTTGGCGGGGACGCCGATTTCTTCTTCCAGCTCGCGCAGGGCGCCGGTCATCGCATCTTCGCCTGCGTCGACGCCCCCTTGCGGCATCTGCCACTGGAATGGGCCACGCCCATTGATGCGCCTGCCGATGAAGACATGGCCCGCCTTGGAAAACATGGCGAGGCCAACATTGGCGCGATAAAGATTCGGATCGAGTTTGTTCTGGGTCACCCGCCGGTTTTTAGACCAGCCTTGGCGGGGCTTCCAGTGCGAAGCTCGAGACGTTGCGCCATCTCGGGCGCGGGCGCGGCAGTCTTTGGCACCAGCGCAGAGACCGGGGCCAGCACGAGGCCCTTTTCATCCAGCGTGTCGATCCAGAGCGACGCTGCTTCGAGGGTCACCGGGAAGGCAAAGCCCGCGCCGATGGCGCCGCCATGTTCACGGGCGATGGTTTCGAGTTCCATCAGCTCGGCGGCGATGTCCTGAGGCGATTGCCGGGTGTCAATCGGCCCGGCAGCGCGGGCAAAGCGCACGCCCTTGGTGTCAGCAACCTTGCCGAAGGACGTCTTCTGCACCGAGCCATCATCGATAAAGGCGAGGCCGCGATTGGCGAGCACATCGAACACCGGTTCAACCGGGCCAGCCTCAGACGCGAACTTGGCGCCCTGATAGTTGATGACGCCGAAATAGCCGCTGGCACGGCTCAGAACCTGGTTCAGCTTGGCCAGGTTTGCTTTCTTGTCGGCAGCGGCTGTCAGTGTGTCGGGGTGCATCCGAAGGCGGCCGTATTCGTAGGCCTCCATCGGCACTTCGATCAGCACTTCATGTCCATCGGCGCGCGCAGTCTTGACCCAGTAGTCGAGACGGCTGGCATCGGGCGCAAACGACAAGGTCACGTCCGCCGGGAGGCTGTCGATGGCGAGCTTTGTCTGCGTAGAGTTAATGCCGAGGCCGCCGATCACCAGCGCCACCATGGGGCGGCCTTCAGGATTGGAAAACGGCCGGGCATAGACATCGGCTGGCGCCTTGCTGGCAGGCTTGGCCGCAGCGTTCAGGGTCGCGGGCGCAGCCTCCGAAGTGCCGGAGCTGACTTCGCCGAAAGACTGGCCTGGCTGAACAAGGCGGCCATTGATGCGGATACCGGCCGCAGGCGCAACTGCCGGGCCGCCCTGCCCGCCGGTGATGTCGATGCGCATGCCATCACCGTCAAGCTCGGTATAGGTGAAGGCCTGATCGCTGGATTGGGCATAGTCCGTCGCCGCGTAATCTTCTTCATAGTCCGCCGCGTAGATCGCGGCGAGTTGGGCGGGGTGCTCGTCCGCGTCGGGTGCGGCGCCGCCGAACAGAGCGATCGTATGGCGCGGGCCAGCGGCGGCCGGATCTGACGTGATATGGATACCGGTTCCGAGGGCAACGGCGAGACCGCCAAAAACGCCAAGGCTCATGCCAGCATGCAAAAGGCCGGTCTTGATCGGCGACGGCTCGGAATGCCGGTGACCCATGTATCGACCCTTTTATCCATCGGCTGCGGGAAAATCAGCTTTCAGGATCGCCGCGCAGGGTTAACAGGAGGCAAACGGATGCTTACCGTTGCCCCTGTAAAACCGGTCAATTGCAGTGGAATTCGTTAACCAGCCTTATCAGCTTTCATCGCGAGGCGGGATGAGGACGCCTGCCCCTCCCGCAAAAGCTGCATGGCGCGCTCCAGCTGGAAGTCCTCGCCTTCATAATCTTCAGGCGGCTGTTCATCCGGCATCCGCATCTTGGCACGCTCTGCACCTGATTCGTTCGCCAGCGCATGCGGCAAGTCGGCTTCGGAGAAACGGCGGATTTTCTCCAGCTCTTCCTCGGTCAGGCGAACCGGCGTGATCATCACATCCGGCTCGATGCCAAGCGCCTGGATGGAACGGCCAGCCGGGGTGTAATACCGCGCCGTGGTCAGGCGGATAGCGCCGCGATCTGCCCCCAGCGGAATGACCGACTGGACCGACCCCTTGCCGAAACTGGTGGTACCGACAACGAGTGCGCGGCCACGATCCTGCAACGCGCCGGCAACAATTTCGGACGCTGAAGCCGAACCGCCATTGATCAGCACGATCATCGGCACGCCCTTGAACACTTCTGCCTTGTCCGCATTGCGGCGCTCAACGTCGATCGGGCGGCGCCCCTGCGTGGAGACGACCTCGCCGCCGGAGAGGAAATAATCGGAGACTTTCACAGCCTCATCGAGCAGGCCACCGCCATTGTTGCGCAGGTCCAGCACGATGCCAGCCGGGCGCGAACCAATGTCGCGGCTGATACCCTGGATGGCTTCTTCCAGAAGCAGTCCGGTGCGCTCATTGAAGGTAGACACGCGGATATAGGCGATATTGTCGGGCTCTTTTTTCCAGGTGACCGATTTCTGCTGAACCGTGTCGCGCATCAGCGTCACCTGGAAGGGATCAACCCCTTCGCGGAGAATGGTGATTTCGATCTCGGTGCCCTTTTCGCCGCGCATTTCCTTCACGGCGTCGTTGAGCGTCTGGCCGATGATCGGTTTGCCATCGATTTCAGTGATGTAGTCGCCAGGCTGAATGCCGGCGCGCTGAGCAGGCGTATCATCGATGGGAGAGATGACTTTCACAAAGCCATCTTCCATTGTCACCTCAATGCCAAGGCCGCCATATTCACCGGAAGTCTGCACCTGAAGGGACCGGAAGTCCTCAGGGTTCATGTAGCTGGAATGAGGATCGAGCGAGGTCAGCATACCGTTGATGGCAGCCTCCATCGCTTCGCGTTCATCAATGGGAACCACGTAATCGCGCTGTGCGCGGGCAAAGATCTCCGCGAAGAGTTCAATCTGCTGATAAGTGGCAACGCGCGGATCTTCCGGCGGCTTCTGGTCCTGCCCCTGCGGCCAGGCCATCGCTGCAAAGCCAACCGCCAACGCCCCCAGAACTCCACCCAAGGCTGTTCCGGTAAGCAATGAACGCATATTCCACTCCATCTTCGTCCTCACACGGCAGATCAGCCGCCTCGTGCCATCCACTCTGCAGGATTAAGCACCCGGTCGCCAAGCCTTAATTCCAGAGTAAGTTCAGGCGGCGGGTCGGTGCGGTCCGGCATCAACCCCACCGGCTCTCCAGCCGTCACGGACTGGCCTTCCGACACGTAGATCTTGCTCATCCCTGTCAGAATAACATTATATCCGTCACTTGTGCGCAAAATCAGCATGGACCCATAGCTGCGGAAGGGACGGGCATATTCAACGGTGCCGGATACAGGCGCGACCACCTGCGCTTCCGAGCGCGTTTCAAAACCGATCCATTCAGCTGTACTGCCGCCGGGCAGCTTGTCACCAAAACGATTGGTAACCGAACCTGATACCGGCTGGATAAGCCCACCAAGCGCTGACTTACCCAGCGGTTTTGAAACAGTTTTTTGCGGCGTGCTCTTGCTGGGTTTGGTCGATTTGGGCGCAGGTTTCAGAACGGCGAGTTGGGGACGCTGCTTCGGCTTGGCACCCGGCGCGGACGGCGCATCCGATTCGAGCGCGGCCAGCAACTCGCGTAAGGTGGCGGCTTCCTTGCCGAGCTTGTCGGCGCGCGCCTTGAGGCTCGCAACGTCACCCGCGAGGCCCTCATACTGGCTGCGCTTGGTAGCGGCGAGGCGTTCAATTTCCTCTTTTTTCAAGGCAATAGTGGCCTCAGCAGCGTCGAGCCGTGCCTGCTCGGTCCGGATCTGATCTTCCAGCTTGTTGAGGGCCGCGATCTCGCCTGAAATCCGTTCGGCGCGCGCGTTCAGCTCAGGCAGCGTTGCCTGCATAAGCAAGGCACGCCGGATGGCGGTGCCGGACTGGCCGGGTGAGACGACAAGTGCGGGCGGACGGCGCCGGTTGGCCGCGGCCAGCGCGGCGATCAGGTCCTCATAAGCTCCTTCATTTTCAAGGAGTTGGGCTGACGCCTCCTCCCTTTTCAGAGAAAGATCGATGAGGGAGCGTTCTGCAGTCACGGCCTGTTCCTCGCGCCGGAGGGCTTCGGCGGCGGCGGCCAGCAGGTCCTGATCGAGGGTTTCCAGATCGCGGACTGTCTCGCGGCCAGAGGATTGAAGTTGCTCGAGTTTTTTTTCGGCTGCGGTTTTTTCCTTTTCCAGCGCCTCAAGGTCCTGCCGGGTAAAGGTATCCGGGCCCGCCGCCGTCAGCGCGAGTGCCAGCATTGAGAGGACAAACGGGCGGAAAAATCGCATGCGACAGGCATGCGCCACGAGGCGTCACTTTGGCGTTAATCAAGGATCATTCGGTGTCGTCTCAGTGACGATTCGAGTCAGTTCCGTGTCAATCAGTGTCAAAACGAGGACGAATTGGGACACATCGAACGCCGGATGGGTTTTCAGGAGATGACGCAGGATTTCCGCCGCCGTCCGGACGAGATGCACGGGATGATCTGCCACCTGGAAACCGAGACCATGGACAGCGGCGTTGCGCATGGCGACGAGCGCTTCGAGATCGCGCACCTGCGCGCCGGTGAGATCGAGCCGTTCGGGCGCGTTGAGATGTTCGGTCGAACGCGCGCGGCGCAAGAGCAGTGAGACGGGCGCAACCCGGTCCGGCTGGGAGGGATTGGCGACATCCTCATGCCGGGCAGACGCGTATCCTGACAGGGCCGCGATCAGGCCGGCCTGAACCGCACTGACGAGACCGAGAGCAACCCAGCGCCAGCGCTCGGGTTCGGCCCTTGCGCCGGCGAGTTCCCGGCGCGCGAGGCGGAGCGCTTCAAGGGTCGCTTCCAGCGCGTCGGCAATGCGGGTGCGCGGATCGTGGCTGAACGGGCGATCTGTATCCATCGCCTGCCTGAGTTGCAGGCGCGGCGCCGGGGCGCAAGCCCTTCGCATTTCTCCCGCCCCAAACTGACAACGCCCTGACAGGACCTGTCAGGGGCGGCTCAGCGCGCCCATGACAAAAACCGGGCCAGTCCGGGCAACACTCCAACAGCAAGCCCGACGAGCAAAGAAGGACTGACAGAATGAAAACCCTGACGATTGCCTCTCTCGCCCTCCTCGCTACGGCAGTTGCCATCCCGGTCGCCACCGCGCAGATCGACGACAGCGCGGTCCTGCGTGGCCCTGCAGCGCCGGTTTACAAGGTGTCCAAGGATGAAGCCGTCGCGATTGCCCGCACGCAGGGCCTCGTAAAGCTGCACGAAGCCGAGCGGGATGATGGCCGCTGGGAACTGGAAGGCTGCGACGCGCAATCCCGTGAAATCGAGATCGATGTGGATGCACGCACCGGCGACATCGTGAAGATCGAGATCGACGATGATCGCTGGGATGCTGACTGCCGTTGATCCGGCCTATTCCAACAAGGTTGAGGCGCGCCAAACCGGCGCGCCTTTTTCTTGCCGGCCTTAATCGCTGAGATCCCGAGCCAATCCAAACACCGTGAAAGTAAGCCGCATCGGCGTCGCCATGGCGAGCGGAGCGCCGGGCGGAACCTCCTCGACATAAGGCGGATCGTCCATCTCGGACGCCTCTATCCAGACACGCGGATTTTCATAAAGCCCTCGCATTTCCGTCAGTTCCGGCTTCATCATATACCGCACACCCATGGAGGTTTCAGCATCCACCTTGAAGCGTTCATCCGCCTGCACACAAACCCGCAACGCAGCCGCCAGCTCCCCCATGGCGCGGACCTGCGCCACATGACTGCCGAAGGCAACCGTATTGTCCTTGTCCGGCTTTGTCTCGACACGGCAGGTGTATCGCGGGTCGCCATATTTCCCGTTTGCCGGCGTCCATACCTTGTCCTCGATCCAGCAGACATCGAAGCCAGCATAGGCAAATTGCGCTGGTACCTTATCTTTCTCATCACGCAGGTCCCATCCAGAGCGGAACGGAACAATATTTGTGAAGCCCTTTCCATTCTCCGCTTCCTTCACCAGCGTGTTGAAAAGCGCACAGTCAGCCGCCGCTGGCAGCACGCCAACTGCAAGGGCTGCAAGAACCGCCAGCCCGGCGATTGATCGTCTCATGGGCATCCTCCGCTTGTTCCCATTCCGGCAAAGACTAGCAGGCGCCCTGCGGGGCCCGATCCCCCCGATTCAGGGGGCCGGTTCAGAGGGTGCCTGTCGCGTTCGACTGCGGGCGCGCCATTCCTCCGCAGACTGTCCATAGATGTCCCAGACGACATCCTTGAAGGGCGGCGGCGCAGGGACCTGCCGCAGCTTGCGCGAACCGAGCCGCTCAGCAACCCGGATGGAGGGCGTATTCTCCGCCTCGATACAATGGATGATCTCCTGCCAGCCGAGCTGGTCCACAGCGAAATCCATCGCGGCGGCGGCGCCCTCGCCGGCATACCCCTTCCCCCAGGCAGACTTCAGCAGCCCCCAGCCAACTTCCGTACCCGGCCAGCCGACCGGATGCCAGGGACCGAGCCGGCCGATCCACTGGCCGGTTTCCTTTTCGATGACCGAAAACATCGACGCCCCATTGATCACCCACGCACCGGTAATGGTGCAGAGGGACCGCCAGACATTTTCGCGCGGCTGGACACCGCCGATGAAGCGGGAGGCTTCCGGATCAGCCGCCAGCGCGCAGAAGCCCTCAAAGTCTTCGGCCTGGGGCGGCCGCAGGAGGAGGCGCGGCGTTTCGATCCGGGGCCCGGCCAGCATCAGCCTTCGGAGAAGCAGGTCGGCGTGACGCCCACATAGGACATCAGCAGACGGTCGCCATAATGCTTGTCCGACTGGGTGATGCAGAGCTGGGTCAGCTCTGCATCCGGCTGCATTTTGAGCACCAGGACGAAGCCGGAATGAAGGAGATCTTCATTGCCGATGGCTTCGACCACGTCGGGACGCTCGCTCCGTGTGACGCTCTCGATCGCCGCCGCGTTGCTGGCGAAGACCTTCAGTTCCTGCTCTCGCGTTTTAGGCGTGAACATGTTCCAGCCCTGCACTGTGACCGTGCCGGCTGCGTCATCGATGGTGATGCTGTCGATGCTGCCGCCAAGCTGGTAACCGGGGCCTGGCGCGGAGGGCTGCAGCGTTGCGGTCAACTCCGGCGGCGCGGCGCCAGAACAGGCAGCCAGCCCGGCAACAAGCAAAGCAGTCAGAATCGAACGCATATTCAAGAACCCCTTGGAGCAAATCTGTTGACGAAGATTAGACCAGTCGGGCGCTCGCGGGAAAGAGACCAAAGACGTGAAGCTTCCGTCACACTTTGCGTGTGGCAGCGACCTCGTGCGCGTGGAGATTACGTTCAGTGACCGAGACAGATGCCAGCGCCGCGCGCCAGGGCAGCATGTGCGGCCGGGCGAAATGCGCCTCCAGAGCCTGCCAGCTTTCCCACCGCTCCAGAACCCGCATCAGGCAGGGATCGGCGACATCGAGGGCGTATGTGTAGTCGAGGCAGCCAGGCTCGGCCCGGCTGGCGCTCATCTGGGCGAAGGCCGCCTCACGGATGCGGGAGAAATCCCCCGCATCCGCAAAACGAACATAGCCTTCGACAATAACCACCCGCGCGGCTTAGGCCAGCGACGGGTCGATGCCTTTACAGGCTTCGATCAGGCCGTTCACCGAAGCGACCGACTTGGCGAACATTTCTTTTTCAGCGTCGTTGAAGTCGAACTCGACGACTTTTTCAGCGCCGTCAGCCCCGATCAGGGTCGGCACGCCGACATACATGTCCTTCAGGCCGTACTGGCCGGAGAGGTAAGCGGCGACCGGCAGGACGCGCTTCTGGTCGGCAAGGTAGGACTTTGCCATGGCGATGGCCGATTCAGCCGGAGCGTAATAGGCCGAGCCGGTTTTGAGCAGGTTGACGATCTCGCCGCCGCCCTTGCGGGTGCGCTCGACGATGGCGTCAAGCTCAGCCTGGGTCATCCAGCCTTGCTTCACGAGTTCGGTCAGCGGCAAGCCGCCAACGGTGGAGTGGCGCACCATCGGCACCATGTCGTCGCCATGGCCGCCAAGCGTCCAGGCGTGGATGTCGGCAACCGAGACGCCGGTTTTCTCGGAGAGGAAGTAGGCAAAGCGCGAGCTGTCGAGCACGCCGGCCATGCCAACCACTTTCGAGGTGGGAAGCCCGGAGAATTTCTGGAGCGCCCAGACCATCGCGTCGAGCGGGTTGGTGATGCAGATCACGAATGCGTTAGGCGCGTGGGCCTTGATGCCTTCGCCAACGGCTTTCATGACTTTCAGGTTGATGCCGAGCAGGTCGTCGCGGCTCATGCCCGGCTTGCGCGGCACACCGGCGGTGACGATGCAGACATCTGCGCCAGCGATGCCGGCATAGTCGTTGACGCCTTTGAGATCGACCGACGCGCCGTAAACGGGGGTCGATTCAGCGATGTCGAGGCCCTTGCCCTGCGGCAGACCTTCGGCGATGTCGAACAGGATCACATCGCCCAGTTCTTCGCGGGCTGCGACGTGGGCGAGCGTGCCGCCGATCATACCGGAACCGATGAGGGCAATCTTCTTGCGGGCCATGTGTTTCTCCTTGGAAATTAGGCGTGAAAACAAGCAGGCGGAGGCCCCTGAATTCTCTCGGCGTTTTGCCGGAAAAGCCGCCTCCGCTTTCCGGACGCCGCTTTAGCCGAGGCGCGCGCGTGTTGCAATGCGGCCAAAATGTGAAACGCCCCGCGAGGCGGGCTCGCGGGGCGTTATGTAAGGTCTTCCCTACTCTTCTCAGTCGCGCGAGAGCAGCGACATAAGCATCGTGAAGATGTTGTAGAAGAGGATGAAGAAGTTCAGCGCGCCGTAGTTGGTCATCACGGCGAGGCTGCGCTCGTCGCCTTCAAAGGCGAAGTAGCTTTGCTTCAGGTTTTGCGTGTCGACCGCGACGAGAACGCCCGAGATGCCGAGGACGGCAACCTGGATCAGGATCTCGAACATGCCCGAGGGCGGGAACAGGAAGCTGAGCAGCGAGACGCCGATCACGCCCCACAGCGCAAAGCCGAGGAACACGCCGATAGGCTGCAGGTTTGCCTTGGTGACATAGCCCCACAGGCTGAGCGCGCCGAAGGCAGAGGCGGTCAGCAGGAAGGCTTTGGTCATGGTGAAGAAGGTCGGCGTGAGGACCGTTCCGGCGCGGGTTGCGCCCGAAGCGCCGGCAGACGCCATGGCGACCCAGATCGACAGACAGACGCCGAGCATGACGACGATCGCCCAATAAAGAATGCCAGTCGCCAGCGGCGAGGGATTCTTCATCAGGAAGGCCGAGCCCAGGATCAGCACCAGAGGGCCGAACTGGAAGAGATAGATCAGAGGTGTGCCAAAGATGACAGCGAAGAGCGGCTGATATGTGCCGACCGCGAAAGCGATAGCCCCCGACAAAGCAATGCCGAGCGCCAGCTTCTGATATACACCCAGCATGAAGGTCCGCAGACCCACATTCACCGAAGTGTCCATCGAGCGAACATCGACCGCGCCGAAGCCCCGGTTGAATTCGTTCATGTTTTTCAAGTCCTTTCCTGTGAACCCGGCAACCCGAAGGTGCCGGTCTGGCCCAAATATGGGCATTTCCCCTGGTGTCCGCAACAAAAACCGGGAGGAACGCGTTAGTTTAGCAATTGCGCAGCTATCCGAAGTCTCTCGGGAGGCATTCAGCGCAACCTGAATTCAAGTATAAATGGCAACTATTCTTGCTTTATCAAAATACAGTATAATTACTTTTGCATTTACATTACACTGCCTCAATCCAGCCCGATTTTGTCCAAATGTAGCCGCGTCCCGCCTTTAAGTATCATTGACTCGGCACGGGCGAGGGTTAAACCTCTCCGTGTGGAGAGCCTCCATCAGGAGGCGCGCCATAAAGTGAGAAGGGGAAACTCATGGCTGATGCTTCTGCATATGCTGAGAACATCAAGAAATACGCCAAAGGATATAATCAGGCTGCCGCCGAGAAAATTGTCGGTCATCTTGGAATTGCTTTGCGCAACAAGGACAGCTCTATCGTCGCCTGCTCAGATTCAGGTGAACTCGATCGGGTTCGCGAAAAATGGTGCCGCGGAAAGCTCGGCCTGGCAGAAAAGCAACAGGAACTCGACGCCGCCCTGCAGGCCGTCTGCGAGAAGATGAAGGCTGAAGGGGGCCAGAAATCTCGCGTGACTTTCTATTATCTGATTGCCGAACATTTCGGCCGCCTGGATGCGCTCGCCGGTTGAAATGCCCTCTCAGAAACCGGGCAAGCCTTGAAAGCCGGGTTTTCTTGACCGCGACAGTGTGGTGAACAGGCGGGATGTACCGCCTGTTTGCTGCCCTGCCCGTCCCTCCGGAAGTCTCCACGCCCCTGCGCAAGCTGCAGAAAGATCTGCCCGGCGCGAGCTGGCGGCCGGAAGAGAATTTCCATGTGACGCTCTGCTTCTATGGCGAGCTGAGCGATAATCGCGCCCGCGACCTTGATGAACTGCTCGGTGAGATCGATGCCGATGCCTTTGACTTGCAGGTCGAGGGGATGGGCTGGTTTGGCCGGCGGGAGCCGAGCGCCGTGTGGGCACGCATCCGGGAGAGCGATGAATTGCGGGCGCTGGCGAGCCAGTGCGAACGCGCCGCGCGCCGCCTTGGCATTGCGCTGGAGAAGCACCCGTTCACGCCGCACATCACACTGGCGTATCTGAGCGGCACGCCGCTGGACACTGCACGCGACTGGACGCAGGCTCACCAAGGCCACCGCAGCGAGCCCTTCCGCGCCCGCCTGTTCCATCTTTATGCCAGCGTGGCGCGCAAAGGCGGCGGCCCTTCTCGCTACGATCCAATGGCCGACTATCCGCTGCGCGACCTGACGGCCGGCTTTGACTGACGGAAGAGAGGAATGGTGCCCCTGGCCGGACCCAAACCGGCACTCCATAGCTTCTCATAGATCAACGTACTACGTGGTTTATTTTGTGTTTTTTGAATCCCGATACCAACAGACATACCAACGCTGAACATAGTTGCGCACCCGAAAAGGTGGGCGTAAAGGTGGACTATGAAGCGCCACTCCCTCACCTTCATGGAAGCCAAGAAGCTCGGACCCGGCAAGTATGCCGATGGTGAGGGGCTATGGCTATGCAAGTCGTCGGCAGAATCCGGAAAATGGATTGTCCGGCTCGTGATAACCGGAAATCGCCGAGAGATGGGGCTCGGACGTTGGCCTGATGTTTCCATCTCTGAAGCTCGTGAAAAGGCCGCCAAGGCACGCAGACAGGTGCGGGACGGTTTTGACCCCATTACCGAGCGGGCGAAGATCAAATTCCAGCCGAAGCGGCTCACCGTCGAGGAAGCGATCAATGATTGCTTCCGAGCCCGGCAGGCGGAACTCAAAGAAGACGGCAACGCCGGGCGCTGGATGTCGCCACTTCGGAATCATGTGATGCCGCCGAGAACGAGCAATGGTGAGCAGATCGAGCAGTTTGAAATAGCCGAAATTGAGACTTTCGAGCAGGCCTTCAGTCGTGCGGCTCTCGGTCGGAAGCTTTAGCCAGGCATTAAATTGCGTTTGCGCACGGCGAAGCGTCACTTCGATGCTCTGAATGCCCGCGTCGGCAAGCGCCTTGTCCTGTCCTTCGGTAATGAACGCGACCTGATTTTTGAGGTCATTCAGTCGATTGTTCACCGGGGTAGCAGAGAGCATAAGAACTTTCGTTTTAACGCCCTTCCGGATCACTTCCTCCATCAGACGCTGATAGCGAGTGATTTTATCCTTACTCGGATTATTGTTTCGGAAATTGTGGGACTCGTCGATAACGATGAGGTCGTAGTTGCCCCAATTCAGAGTCTCCAAATTGATCTCGCCGGATCGGCCGGTCTCGCGGCTCAAGTCTGTATGGTTCAGAACGTCATAGTTGAAACGATCTGCCGCTAGAAGATTGCGCTTGTCGTTAACCGTGTAGACCGTCCAGTTTTCCCGGAGTTTCTTGGGGGCGAGTACAAGAACGCGGTCGTTGCGAAGCTCGTAGTATTTGATGATTGCAAGAGCTTCGAACGTTTTACCCAAACCGACGCTGTCCGCGATGATGCAGCCGTTGTAGCGTTCAAGCTTGTCGATGGCGCCGAGAACTCCATCCTTTTGGAACTTGTAAAGCTTGTTCCAGACCAGCGTGTCTTTGAAGCCGGTTTTGGACCGGATGATGCTCTCCTCATCGATTTCCTCGATGAAGTCTCTGAAGATATTGAAGAGAGTGATGAAGTAGAGAAGGTTCGCAGGCTTGTCTGAGGCGAGGAAATCGAGACTCTCAAGCACGGCATCTTTGGCGTTTCGGACAGCCGTCGGATCATTCCAAATCGTCTCAAACCAGTTGCGAAGCTGCTTGGTCGCCTCTGGGTCTTTTGCCACCGTGTTCATTGCAAAGCTGTCGGAACGAACCAATCCAAGCCCTGCTGCTGTAAAGGCAGATGTTCCCGAGATTGCGGTTGCGTCGCCTGTTTCAGATTCGGAGTGGAAGATGTTCTGAGCGATTGGCACACCCGTCAGCTGCCGAACCTGAACCTTCTTACGAACCCAGTCAGCGCACTCGGATGCAACATGCTGGA
This sequence comes from Hyphomonas sediminis, assembly GCF_019679475.1. Classification (NCBI taxonomy): domain Bacteria; kingdom Pseudomonadati; phylum Pseudomonadota; class Alphaproteobacteria; order Hyphomonadales; family Hyphomonadaceae; genus Hyphomonas; species Hyphomonas sediminis. The sequence goes on along the minus strand of NZ_JAIEZP010000001.1, from coordinate 1,073,180 downwards.
GGTTGAGCTCATTCTTGAGAGCGATCTCTTCAAACGTACCGGCTAACTTGAGCGCGTCGGTTGCATCACTGTTGGCGAGCAGGAGACGAAGCTCATCGATCTTTTCTAGCTCGCTTCGCAAGCTTGAGAAACCAAACACCGAAAACCAAGCAGTCAGAACTGCCAATTTGGAGCCGGTCCTCACGGAAGCGCGCAGCTCATCGATGACCTTGCCGTGGCTCTTATTATCTAGAAGCATTTTTGCGCTGATTTCCGCTTTGGATTATTCCTTTGGGTTGCGATTGCATGTCCAAGAAAGTGATTAAGGGTTCGCCCTTAATCATACACATTTTCTCCGCCTTTGCCTCGAAAGTGAAATGAGCGGCTGACCTGTGCACGGCCAGCCGCTCGAACTCCTCTAGGAGGAGCGTCGGGTGGGCGCTTCGCGGCCCTCCAGTCGTTGCTGTAGCCAGTCCAGCACTTCCGCCTCCACCCAGCCTACACGGTTCGGACCGAGCTGTACCCGTTGCGGGAATTGGCCGGCCTTCTCCAGTCTGGCGACGTGTTGGGGTGAGTACAAAACCAGCTCCTTCAACTGGCGCTTTGAGAGTATCCGCATCTCGATGTCTCCACGAATGAAGAGCATCGCGATGCCCTGGGTTACGACGTACCTAGGCGTTGAGGATGATACGGCAGCGAAATGAGTGAGTCACTCCGCAACTTAGCGGAACATAGTTTCGCATCGAAGAGGGTGGCTTGAAGGGTGGGCCGGAATCCATAGCCCCAAAATTTTTCAATACAATCAACTAGTTATATCGAAAAATGGTGCCCCTGGCCGGACTTGAACCAGCACTCCTTGCGGAAGCGGATTTTGAATCCGCCGCGTCTACCATTTCACCACAGGGGCGCCCGTGAAGGACGGATGTCCTCCTGCCGTACCGGGAAGTGATATGTCAATCTCTCACTGCTAGCTGAGCCATGATATGAGCGAGCCCATGACCCAGCCTGACAGCTCCCGCGAGCGCACCCTTCTGCAGATTATCGAAGACCTGGCAGCCGGCGCGCCGGAAGAAGGATATTCGCTGCGCCAGATTTTCGACCGGCTGGACGAGAGCGCCTTTGGCGCGGGCCTGTTCCTGCTGGCCCTGCCCTGCTGCATCCCTTTCCTTTATGGCGTACCGCAGGTGGTGGCGCTGCCGATGCTGGCCCTGGCCTTCCAAATGGTGATCGGGCGGGAGGAGCCTTGGCTGCCTTCGGGCCTTGCTGCGCGCAAGATCGATCGCAAGGGCCTGACGCAGATGGCGACCGGCGGGCGCAAATGGTTCGGCTGGATCGAGCGAATCATCCGGCCCCGCTTCAGCGTGATTACCGGGCGACGCTCCGAGCGCGTGATCGGCCTGTTCCTGTTTGTTTTCTGCAGCTCCATCCTTGTACCGCTGCCGCTGACCAACACCGTCCCTGGCATGGCGGTGGCCGTGACGGCATTCGGGTTGATGCAGAAGGACGGGCTGGCCGTGACCGGTGGCGTCATCCTCGGGACGCTCTGGGTTGGCGCGCTGATCACGGGCGCCCTGCTGGGCGTGAATGTCATCACGCATATTTCGACGGCCATTCTCGGCTCGTGACACGCCGCCGCATTGCGCGTCCCCCGGTTTGGCGCCGAAGGTCTGCGACATGCAGCTGATAACTTCCGCCCTTTCAGGCTGGCGCTGGCCCGCCCTTGCCCTTGGCGCCTCGGCGCTGATGCTGGCCGCGGCCCATGCTTTTGAATCCCTCGGGGGGCTTGCCCCCTGCCCGCTGTGCCTGCGGCAGAGGGAAGTCTACTGGGCGCTGATCGCGATGACGCTGACCGGCCTCACCTGGTGGCGCTTCATGCCGAAACGGCGCTTCCTGGTAGCCCTGAACGTACTGATCGGGCTGGTCTTCATCGTCGGCGTCATCGTGGCGGCCTACCATGCGGGCGTCGAATGGGCGATTTTTCCGCCGCCTGCGGGCTGTTCCGCCGGACCGGCGGTCGACCCGTTTGCCATCGGCAACCTTGACCAGTCATTCGACCTGCCCGCCTGCAACGACGCGCCCTTCTACATTCTTGGCCTGTCGATGGCCGGATGGAACGGCGTCATCTCGGCCGCACTTGCGGTGATCAGCTTTGTTGCCGCCGCAGTGACCTTCCGGACCTATCGAACACGCTGAAGGATCAGAGACCCAGCACCTTGCGGGCGATGATGTTCTTCTGGATCTCGTTGGTGCCGCCATAGATCGACTGGGCGCGGCCGGCAAAATAGCTGGCAACGTCACGCGGCGCGGTGCCGGCGCTCTCGCCCCGGTGGCCCATGAAGGCGCCTGCAGCATCAAGAAAAAGCTCCGTGATCCGCTGATGGGTTTCTGTGGCGAGGATCTTCACGGTCGAGGCAGCGTCCCCCAGTGACCCGCCTGACGCCGCAGCCGACAGGATGCGGAAGACCGTCATTTCCAGCCCATCGACCGCAATCTCTGCCGACGCCAGCCGCATGGCAAACCCCGGATCATCCATCAGGCGTTCATTGCTGGCCGGAGAGCCGATACTCGCCAGCGCGCGGACATGGCGGAGCATCGCGCGCTTGCCACCGATGCGGGCATAGGAGGTGCGTTCAAAGCCGAGCAGGTATTGCGAATAGGTCCAGCCCTTGCCTTCTTCCCCGATCCGGTTGGCCTCGGGCACCTCTGCATTCTCGAAAAGGACTTCATTGAGCACATGTGCGCCATCGATGGTGACGATGGGCTTTACCGTGACACCGGGAGCATTGGTGGGGCAGCAGATGAAGGAGATGCCTTCTTGCTTCTTCTCGCGGCGGCTGGTGCGGGCGAGGAGGAAAATCCAGTCCGCATGCTGAGCAGAAGAGGTCCAGATCTTGTGGCCGTTGAGAACATAGGTGCCGTCTTTCAGCTCGGCAGAAAACTCCAGACTGGCAAGGTCTGAACCCGCGCCCGGCTCGGAATACCCCTGCGCCCAACCGACCGAGCCATCGCGGATACCCGGCAGCCAGCGGGCCTTCTGCTCTTCGGACCCGAAAGTGTAGATGACCGGCCCGACATAGACGACACCCATCGGCGTGACAGTGGGCACGCCGGCGCGTTCCAGCTCCTCATCGAAGACATACTGTTCCTCAATGCTCCAGCCGGGACCGCCATGCTCCTTCGGCCAGGCAGACGCGAGCCAGCCCTTTGCACCCAGTGCCATTTCCGAGCGGCGCACTTCAGCGGTCGTCAGCGGCTGGCCGGATTTGTATTTTGCGATGATATCGGCCGGAAAATCACGCGCGAACCAGCTGCGCACTTCACGGCGAAAGTCCTCGACATGCGGCGGGAAAACAAGATCCATGGCGATGTTCCTCCGCCACTGACGATAGGCGGGCGGACAACCCCGGCAAGGGGTTACGCAGAGGCAAACGCGGCAGAAGGCAGGGCAAAAGAAAAGCCCTCCCCGTTTCCGGAGAGGGCTTCTCAGATTCAGATGCCTCGTGGCTTTACGAGGCTTTCACGCCAGCAATCCAGCGATCGATCTTGGCGTTCAGCATTGCCAGCGGCAGCGCGCCGCCGCCCAGAACGGTGTCATGGAAGGCGCGGATGTCGAACTTGTCGCCAAGCTCAGCTTCTGCGCGGGCGCGCATCTGCTGGATTTCGATCATGCCGACTTTATAAGCGGTCGCCTGTCCGGGAATGACGATGTAGCGCTGCACTTCAGACCGAGCCTGCGCTTCAGTGATGGCCGAATTGTCGAGGAAATACTGCACGGCCTGGTCTTCGGTCCAGCCTTTGGAGTGAAGGCCGGTATCGACAACGAGACGGATGGCGCGCCAGATTTCGGAGCCGAGACGGCCGAAATCCGAATACGGATCGGTGTAGGTGCCTGGCATTTCCTTGGCGAGCTTTTCAGAATAAAGGCCCCAGCCTTCCGAATAGGCCGTGAAACCGGCTTGCGTGCGGAACTGCGGCACGCCGGTCAGCTCCTGGGCAATCGAGATCTGCATGTGGTGACCCGGAAGGCCTTCATGATAGGCGATCACTTCCAGCTCGCCCTTCGGCATGGCTTTCATGTCCGAGAGGTGAGCATAGTAGACGCCGGGGCGCGAACCGTCCGGCGTGCCCGGATAGTAATGCTGGGCGGCGCCAGGCTGCTCGCGGAAGGCTTCCACCCGCTTGACCACGAGATCCGCCTTTGGCAGCAGGCCAAAATATTCCGGCAACACTGCCTTGATCTTTTGAATGGCAGCAGTCGCGTCATCGATATAGGCCTGACGGCCTTCATCCGTATCGGGATAGTAGTGCTGTGGATTGCCCTTGTCGTCGCGGATGCTGGCGAAGAATTCGTTCAGCGTGCCCTCAAAGCCAACCTGGGCCTTAATGGCCTCCATCTCGCCATGGATGCGGTCAACTTCCGACAGGCCAAGATTGTGAATTTCGTCTGCTGTCATGTCCGTCGTCGTCATCTGCGACAGCATGAAATCATAATAGGCGCCGCCATTGGGCTGCGTGCTGAGTCCCTGCGGGCCGGAGACGTCAGGCGAATTGGCCGAATCTTCGGTCACGAAGGCGATGATTTCTTCATAAACGGGCTGGAAGTCATTCTTCAGCGCGGCTTCTGCGTCGGCGACCAGCTGGGCGGCCGTTTCAGGCGCTGTCTTGCCACCGTCGACAAGCTGCTGAACATCAGCTTTGAAATCCGCCAGGATCACGCTGTCAGGCCCATCCGTAAACGGAGCGCCGGTGATGATCTTGCGGGACTCTTCAGCAACGGCATCATAGGCAAATTTCGGCGCGTGAACGCCCTTGCCTGCCTTGTCCTTGGCCTGGCTCAAAAGCTCGCGCAGGAGACCGCCTGCCGCGGAAATCCGCTTCACATAGGCCGCGGCGTCGGCTTCTTCATCGACTGTGTGGAACTGCATCAGGAAGGTTGGCACGAAGGTGTGCGTCCCGCTCATCTGATTGAAGACCAGCCCGTTGTCCCGGTACTGAACCGCCTTTGCGGCCTGCTCATACTGGAACACCCAGAGATCGTAGGAATCCTTGTCGGCGGGCGAAAGCTGGTCGTAGTTGAAGGTGGCCTTCAGCTCATCGACAGCGGCCTTGGCCTTTGCCAGCTGCTCGTCCTGACAGGCGACCGTCACGCAATCGAGCTGGTCGTTCTTCTCCTTTCGGCCAAGGAAGGTGAGCTGGAATGGGCTTTCCTGCAGCTGTTCCTCGTATTTGGCGTCGAACCAGGCGTTCAGACTTTCGCTAAGCGCAGCCTGTTCTTCAGTTGTGAGTTCGGCCAAAGGGGCCTGTTTGGGGGTGTCTGGCGCACAGGCACCAAGCACAAAAGCAAGAGCAAGAGCCGAAACAGCACTGCGAAGCATGGGGAATCCTCCGGGGAATTTGCCGTAAAACGATATGAAGAGGTACCGCCCTGCGTCTCCCGCGTCAATTGGCAAGCGCCGCCACAGCCGCTAGGGAGGCTCATGACTGATATTCAACCCAAATCCGGCGCGAAGCGCCTTCGGCTTGGCACGCGCGGCTCCCCGCTGGCGCTGGCGCAGGCCCACCAGATCGCAGACGGCCTCCGCGCCGCGTCCGGCGGCATGCTGGACGCCGAGATCGTCACATTCACCACCACCGGCGACAAGCTGACGACCGAGCGGCTGATCAATTCCGGCGGCAAAGGCCTGTTCACGCGTGAGCTGGACGATGCTCTGACGCGCGGCGAGCTGGACCTGGCTGTGCACAGCCTGAAGGACGTGCCCACCGTGCTTCCACCGGGACAGTTCTTCGCGGCCTTCCCCGAACGGGAAGATCCGCGCGATGGCTTCCTCTCGCACACCGTCAAGTCGATCCAGGAACTGCCCGAGGGTGCCAAGCTCGGCACCGCGTCTTTGCGCCGGGAAGCGCAGGTGCTGTCGCTGCGCCCGGACCTGCAGGTCGTCACCTTCCGCGGCAATGTCGCCACCCGTATGCGCAAGCTGGAAGAAGGACTGGCCGACGCCACTTTCCTGGCGATGGCCGGCCTGACACGCCTTGGCATGGCAGATGTGGCAACGCCCGTTCCGCTGGAAGACATGCTGCCAGCAGCAGGGCAAGGCATCATCGGCGTGGTTGTCCGCGAAGATGCAGATCCGGATCTTTTGGACGCACTGAGCACGCTGAACCACGCCCAGAGCCGGGCGGCGGCAACTGCCGAACGCGCCTTCCTTGAGAAGCTCGACGGCAGCTGCCGCACGCCGATTGCCGCGCACCTTTTCGACAATGGCGATGAGTGGCGACTGGTGGGCGAAGTGCTGAGCCCCGGCGGCGCAGCACGCTGGCGCGGCGACGGGGTATGCAGCAAGGAGGCGAGCGAAGCGCAGCTTGTGCTGCTGGGCCGCGCCGTTGCCCAGGAAATCATCTTTGCGGCGAAGGAAGCCCTGCCGGTATTCGGGGACGAGCGGTGACCCCAATACCGGGCCGGGCGGTGATCGTTACACGCACGCAGCCTGGCGCGGACGAAACAGCCGCCCGCCTGAAAGCGCTTGGCTTCGCGCCGATTGTTTCCCCAATGCTACGCATTGTGCAGACGGGGCTCGCCCCTACCCTGCTCGATGGGGTGGCCGATATAGTGTTCACCAGCGCCAATGGCGTGCGCGCTTTCGCGCTGGCGGGCGCTTCTCCGGCAGAGCTGACAGCCTGGTGCGTTGGCCCGTCGACGGCAGAGGCGGCAAGGCAGGTCGGCTTTGGGCGCGTTGTGGAGGGCGATGGCGACGCAGAGGATCTGGCGCGGCTGATCGTGACAGCGCGATCCGAACTTCTCGGGCCGCTGCTGCACATTGCCAATGACGCCGCCGCCGGAAACCTGGTGGCCGGACTGAAGACTGCCGGGCTCGATGCCCGCTTTGCGGCGCCATATAATACCGAAGCGGCCCCAGCGCTGACGGAGGAAGCGCTGGCGGCGCTACACGCGCCCGTTTTCCTGCTAATTCACTCGGCGAAAGGCGCCGCGGCGATTGCCGCATCTGGTGCCGATCTCTGCTGCGCCGTGCTGATCGCCATTTCCGAAACGGCGGCGGCGCCCCTGACCGATATTCCCAAAGCGGGGCTGCACATTGCGGGACGCCCGAACGAGGACGCGCTAATGGAAGCGCTCAGCGCGGCGGCAGGCGCCTGACCGGCTCGCTTTGCCGCAGCTGCGGCTTGTGCCACACTCACGCCCAATATTTGAACCACCGACGGATACATGACTGACACCAACTTCCCCGGACAGGCCCCCAACGAGGAGCCGATCGACGCGCAGTTCGAACCGGCGCCCGAACCGCTGCCCGTCAAGCAGACCGCTGGCCAGCCCGGCTGGGGCGGCGTGGCCGTTGCCGCGCTCGCCGCCGCGCTAGTGGGAGCTGCCGGCGGAATATTCGGGCGGGACCTGATCCTGCCGGGGCAGTCTGCCGCGCTGAAACAGCAGATCGCTGACCTGGAAGCCCAGCAGGCCGAGTTCGAGCGGCGCATCACCGAAATGCCGGAAGCCTCCGATGAACTCTCAAGCCTTGTTGGCGAAGTGAGCAGCAATTCACGCAAGCTGAGCGAACTGCTCGCCAGCGGCGCGGGCATTCCGGCAGTGGAGAGCCTGACGGCGCGGATCGAGACGCTGGAGCGCGTCGACACCAAGGGCGCAACACCTGCCGAAGCACTACGCACCATCGCAGCGCTCGAGGCGCGCATCATGGACCTTGAAACCGCCGCCACGGCAGCCCCCGTTGCGACCGAAACCGCCCCTGCAAAGCCTACGCCGGAACCGGAAAAGGAAGACCGGCAGGCCGAAGCGGCCCTTGCCCTTTCCGCCATCGAGAGTGCAGCCCGCAAGGGCGCAGGCTTTGAAGCCGATTACCGCACCCTGCGCGCTGCCCTGCCCTCCAACCAGACCGTGCGCCGGCTGGCGCCCTATGTCAGCGGCGTGCCAACCATTGCCCGCCTGCAGGCAGACTTTACGCCGATGCGCGCCGCCGTGACCGCCGCCGCCAAGACAGACGCGGCCGCTGAACAGACTGAGAGCCAGCTTTCCTGGCTGAACCGCGCCTTCGGCGACGCAGTGACCGTGCGCCCGGCGCACAAGCGCGAAGACCCGGTCGCCACAGCTCTTGAGGCATCTTCCAAGGCGCTGGCGGCGGGAGACCTTTCTGCGAGCGTCAAGGCGCTGAACGGCCTGCAGGGCGAAGCGGGCCGCGCCACGCAGGACTGGACCCGCGAAGCGAACCGTCGCATCACGCTGGAGGCAGTGCTCGAGGATGTCAGGCTTAGCCTGATCGAGCCGGAGAACTAAAAACATGAGCCGGTTTTTCCTATTCATTTTCGTCCTTCTACTGATTTCCGTCGGCGCGGTGCTGGCCTGGTGGGCGTTCAGCCTTCCCGGTGAGGTGACCTTCCCCGTGGGGCAGGAGATCGTCTCTGTCCGGACGGGGGTGGCGGCCATCCTGCTGCTGGTCTTCGGCGGCCTGATTGCGCTGGTCTGGTGGCTGGCGACCGGTATTCTTGTGCTGCCCGGCCGCATTTCCAAGGCCCAGCGGGCGGCCCGCACGCGCAAGGCCAATGCGGCGCTGGCCGAAGGCCTTCTGGCGGCAGAAGGCGGGGATTCCAAAGCCGCGCTGCGCCTCGCCAAAAAAGCCATGCGCCATGCTGAGGACGAGCGCCTGAAACTGCTGCTGGAAGCGCGCGCCGCCGAGGCCAATGATGACTGGGCCGGCGCCGAGCGCGCCTGGAGCCTGCTGACGCGCCTGCCAGGCGGGCAGCTGGCCGGCCTGCGTGGATCGGCAACAGCCGCGTCCGAGCGCGGCGACCAGCTCACCGCCGAAGCGCGTTCGCGCGAAGCATTGGAGCTGCGCTCCGATGCGGACTGGCCGTTCAACTCCCTGTTCGACCTGCAGGTTTCCAAAGGCGACTGGGACAAGGCGCTGGAAACCCTGGCGATGGGCGAGAAGCGCGGGCTGGTGGAAGGCGTGAGCCTGAAGCGCCGCCGCGCCGTGCTGCACACAGCGCGCGCGATCGCCCTGCCGGTGACGGAGAAGCCTGCCGCGCAGAAATCCCTCGCCGATGCCATTCGCTCGGCACCCGACTTTCCGCCGGCTGCCTATCACGGCGCCCGCTTCCTGATGATGGATGGCAAGGCGAAAGCCGCCCAGGGCGTGCTCGAGCTTGGCTGGAAAGTACGCCCACACCCGGCCCTCGCCCAGCTTTCCCGCCGTCTTGTGCCGCAGGACAGCCGCGAGAACATCGCCGCGCGCCTGAAGGCACTGGTCGATGCCAATCCCGGTCACCGCGAAAGCCGCATACTTTCGGCAGAGCTGCTGATGGACACCGCCGACTGGGTGGAAGCGATCAAGACACTGGCCCTATTGGTGGAAGAAAACCCGACTGCCCGCCTCTGCCTGCTGATGGAGCGCGCCCTGAAAGGCTATGGCGACATGGGCGAGGCGCAGCGTTGGGGCCGGATGGCGGTTTCCGCCTCGCGCGAGGCGGACTGGTCCGATATCGACCCCAAGGGCGCCGCGTTCGACTTTGACCGGCAGGGCTGGGCCCGGCTTGTCTACGCCTTTGGTGATGTCGGCGAGCTGATCCACCCGCGCTATGAAAGCTATGGCCGGGAACTGGAAGCAGGCCGCGTGCTGGCCCTGCCCCACCAGCCCGACGACGGCCCGGAAAGCCCGCCCAAGCCCCCGCAGCGCCCGCTGACGCAGCCGCTGGACTACGCCCCGGACGACGACTGAACTTAGAGGCAAAACCGGCTTGCATGGGCCGGGCCCTGCCAGTATATGCGGGGCCTGCCCGAAACGGCACGCCGCTTTAGCTCAGCTGGTAGAGCACATCATTCGTAATGATGGGGTCAGGTGTTCAAGTCACCTAAGCGGCACCATTTCCCTCATTCCCGGTTCAATGCAGCAGCGCACGCTGGCGCCTCAGAGCCGGAATTGGCCCTCAATGACGGTTACCGCGCGACCGACCAACTTCACCCGGTCGCCTTCCAACTTCACATCAATTTGCGCGCCCCGGCCAGGATAGGCCTGCCAGCAGCTTGCCTCCGGCAGGCCGAAATGCGTTCCCAGGATGCGCGACAGCATCGTGTGCCAGCTGCCTGTGGCTGGGTCTTCATCGATGCCGGAGCCGGGCGCGAAAAAGCGGCTGGTGGCATGCAGGCCGGGCTCTCCGCCCAGCGCAAAGCAGCCGAAATTGCCCCGGTCCCAACCATCGCCATCCGCGCCCAGAACCTTGAGCGCGCGCACATCCGGTGTCAGGCCGCGAACGATTTCAGCACTCTCGAACCGGGCCGCGTAGAACATGCCGCCCCAGGCTTCGAGCGGACGGGCGCCGAGCGCAGCGGCAATTTCGTCCGTTACCGGAACAGGCCGGATGGGAGCCGACGGAAAATCCATTTCCAGCCGGCCATCCTCCAGGCGCCGCACACTGAGGCGGCCGGACTTCACCGTATCGAAATGAATGACATCGCCGCTAAAGCCGCCCGCATCGAACAGCACATGGGCCGAGGCCAGCGTGGCGTGGCCGCAGAGGGGAACTTCAACCGCGGGCGTGAACCAGCGCAGCGCCCAGACACCCTCCGCCTTCGGAACAAGGTAGGCGGTTTCGGCAACGTTGTTTTCTGCAGCGATCCTCAGGAGCTCATCATCTGCCAGGAACGCCTCCATCGGCATGACGCACGCCTGGTTGCCCTCAAACGGGCGAGAGGCAAAGGCATCAACCTGATAGAATGGGTAGACGGGCATGAACTGGGCTCCTGAAAATGAGCCCAATGTCTTGCACGCGGCGCAACGCCCGTAAAATGAAGATTTCTGAGGGATCGTTAAGCGGGACTATTCATCCGCCTTCAGCACCCAGCCATGATTGACCGGATGATGGCCACTCCCGAAGCCCTGGGCATTCCGGATGGCGCCTTCAAGATACGCGCGCGCGCGCTCGATCGCCTCTGGCAGGCTGACGCCGAAGGCGAGCAGCGCCGCCGTGGCGGACGCCAGCGTGCAGCCCGTGCCGTGAGTTGCCTGCGTATCGATGCGCGGGCCTTCGAAGATCCACTCACCTGTCGTCGTCTGCAGCACATCATGGATGACCCGGCCGGGAATGTGTCCGCCTTTGACCAGCGCGCCATTGGCGCCCAGCTCCAGAAGGCGCTCAGCAGCGCGGCGCTGGCCATCGAGATTTTCCACGGCCTTGCCCGTCAGGACTTCCGCCTCCGGAGCGTTCGGCGTGACGAGGCGCGCACGCGGCACAAGTTCCGACCGGATCGCCCCAACGGCCTTGTCATCCACCAGCCGGTGGCCGGAGGTGGAAATCATCACAGGATCAATCACCCGGGCCATTCCAAAGGCATGCTCGGAAAGCGTCTCGGCGACCGCCTCGACCAGCGGCGCCGTTCCCAGCATTCCAGTCTTGATTGCGTCCGCGCCAAGGTCCGACAGGACGGCCTTCATCTGGTCGGTCACCGCATTTTCAGGCACCGGCCAGACGCCCTGCACGCCGAGCGTATTCTGCACCGTGATGGCGGTTACCGCCGTCATGGCGAAACCACCCATCATGGTAACAGCTTTGATATCGGCCTGAATGCCTGCCCCGCCCCCGGAATCGGAGCCGGCAATGATCAGCACCCGGCCGCGCGGGCCTTCTGCCTCTGCCATGGCGGCCTCAGACCTTGATGCCGGCCTTCTTCGCGTCGGCGAGGAAGATCTCCAGCCCCTTGTCCGTCAGCGGATGGTTCACAAGGCTGCGGATCACGGAAGGCGGCGCGGTCATCACGTCGGCCCCGGCCAGCGCCGAGAGCTTCACATGGTTGGGGCTGCGGATCGACGCCGCGAGGATTTCCGTCTCGAACATGTAGTTGTCGTAGATCTGGCGGATTTCCTGGATGAGCTCCATGCCGTCGAGATGGATATCGTCGAGACGGCCGATGAAAGGCGAAATAAACGCTGCCCCCGCCTTCGCGGCCAGCAAGGCCTGGTTGGCCGAGAAGCACAGCGTGACGTTGACCGGAATGCCTTCATCCGCGAGCGTGCGGCAGGCTTTGAGACCGTCCCAGGTCAGCGGCAGTTTGACCGCAACATTCTCGGCGATCTTTGCCAGCGTCTTGCCTTCCTTGATCATGCCGTCTGCGTCAGTGGCGACCACTTCGGCGCTAACCGGCCCATCCGTCAGAGAGCAGATTTCTGCAATCACTTCAGCGAAGGGGCGGCCGGATTTGGCGATCAGGGACGGGTTGGTCGTTACGCCATCGATCAGACCGGTTGCGGCGAGGTCTGCAATGTCTTTGGTGTCTGCGGTATCAACGAAGAATTTCATTTGTGTCTTTCCAGATAAGAATGACGTCGGGATCAGTTCGCCGGACGGCCGATGGAAGTGTAAGCAAAGCCACGTTTGACCATGTCTTCCGGGCTGTAGATGTTACGCAGATCGACAACCACATTACCCTTCATCGCCGTCTTGATCCGGCCAAGGTCGAGCGCGCGGAACTGGTCCCACTCGGTGATAATGACCATGGCATCGGCGCCGTCCACAGCCTTGTAGGCGCTTTCGGCGTAGGTGATGTCCTTGATAAGGTGCGCTGCTTCCTTCATCGCTTCAGGATCAAACGCAACGACCCTGGCGCCGGCCTCAGTAAGAGCCGGCAGAATGTCGAGCGACGGCGCATCGCGCATATCGTCCGTATTCTGTTTGAAGGCGAGACCGAGAACGCCGATGGTCTTGCCCTTCACGTCCCCGCCCATCGCGGCGATGACCTTGTTAGCCATGGCCTTCTTGCGGCTGGAGTTGACTTCGATGACAGTATCCACAATCCGCATCGGGCTTTCATACTCATTGGCCGTCTTGGTAAGCGCGAGCGTGTCTTTCGGGAAGCAGGACCCCCCATAGCCGGGGCCGGCATTCAGGAACTTGGCGCCGATGCGGCCATCAAGACCGATGCCGCGCGACACTTCCTGAACATTCGCGCCAACTTTTTCGCAAAGGTCGGCAATCTCGTTGATGAAGGTGATCTTCACGGCGAGGAAGGCATTGGCCGCGTACTTGATCAGTTCCGAGGTCCGGCGAGATGTGAAAAGGATCGGTGTCTCATTCAGGAACAGCGGACGGTAAAGTTCCGTCATCACTTCACGGGCGCGCTCATTGTCTGTACCGACGACCACGCGGTCGGGAAGTTTGAAATCCTTGATGGCTGCGCCTTCGCGCAGGAATTCCGGGTTCGAAACAACGGCGAATTCGCCATCGGGCCGGGTCTTGCGAATGATTTCTTCGACTTCATCGCCCGTGCCAACCGGGACGGTCGACTTGGTAACGATGACGGTGAAGCCGTCCATAAGCTGGGCAATTTCTTCAGCGGCGCCGTAGACATAGGAAAGGTCAGCGTGCCCATCTCCGCGACGGGAAGGCGTGCCAACTGCGATGAAAACGGCATCAGCGCCCTTGATGGCTTCTGCCGGATCGGTCGTGAAGAACAGGCGTTCCTCTTTCACGTTGCTGGCGACCAGCGTGTCGAGGCCGGGCTCGAAGATCGGCATGATGCCATTCTTCAGCTTCTCGATCTTGGTTGCGTCCTTGTCGACGCAGGTAACGGTATGGCCGAAATCGGCAAAACAGGCTCCGGAAACGAGGCCTACATAGCCCGTACCGATAATCGCGACACGCATGGGATTCCCTCAATACTCTTGAAGCGAGGCAGACCATGGCGGGGTGCATTTTTTAGGCCACAGAATCAAGAGAAGATTGCCGCAAAGGGTTCCCCGGCTTGACGCAGCGCCTCTGGCGGGAAAGGATCAAAGCAAGAACGAGGGAGCCTGCGATGAGCCTGATCTTTTATACCAACCCTATGTCGCGCGGTCGGATCATCCGCTGGATGCTGGAGGAGACAGGCGCGGCCTATGAAACACGCTTCCTGCGCTATGGGGAGGAGATGTCCAGCCCGGCCTATACTGCGGTCAATCCCATGCAAAAGGTGCCCGCCATTGTGCACAATGGCCGGGTGGTTACCGAATGCGGCGCCATCTGCCTTTACCTGGCCGACGCTTTTCCGGAAGCCGGCCTAGCCCCTCCTCCGATGGAGCGGGCAGACTATTATCGCTGGATGATGTTTGCGGCCGGTCCATGGGAGCAGGCCAATGTGAACGCCGCACTCGGCGTTTCAGTTTCAGCCGAACAATCGCGCATGGCCGGATATGGCACATTCGAGCGCGCGCTCGACGTGCTGCTCAGCACGGTGCCTGATTCGGGTTATCTGCTGGGTGACAGGTTTTCGGCAGCCGACGTGTATGTCGGCTCCCATATCGGCTGGGCCATTCAGTTCGGCTCAGTCCCCTCGTCGCCGAGGATCGAGGCGTATCTGGGGCGGATACAGTCACGCCCCGCCGCGCGGCGAGGCGTGGAACTGGATGATGCGGCCATTCCGGAATACGGCCCTCAAAGCTGAGGGCCGCAGACGGCCTCAGATTTCCTGATTGTAGGCGCCGACTTCGGTGTGCTTGCCCAGACGCGGCTTCACTTCCTTGTGGAAGAGGTCCCGCATGTCGGCGTCCGACGCCATGGATTCGACCACGACAACGAGTTCCGGCTTGTTGGAGGAAGCGCGCACCAGCACCCAGGAGCCGTCTTCGAGCGTGACGCGGGCGCCGTTGACGGTGTTCACCTCAACAACCTTCCGCCCAAGGATTTCCTTGCCGTTCATGCCTTCATATTCGGCGACCATCCGGTCCACGACGTCATACTTCACTTCATCGCCGCAATGGGCGGCCATGGTCAGCGAGGTGTAGGCAACGCCCAGTTCGCCCTTCAGGTCCGCCATCGTCTTGCCGGGGTTGCGGTCCAGCATTTCCAGCACGGCTTTGGCGGCAATCAGGCCATCATCATAGCCAAGGCCGATCGGCGGACGGAAGAAGAAGTGGCCGGACTTTTCAAAGCCCGCCAGCGCGCCGAGCTCGGTCGTGCGGCGTTTGATGTAGGAGTGGCCGGTCTTGTAATAGTCAACCGTGGCGCCATTCGCCTTGAGCACGGGATCGGTCTTGTAAAGCCCCGTCGATTTCACATCGACGACGAATTTGGCGTTCGGATAGTGTTTGGAAAGGTCGCGCGCCAGCATCAGGCCGATTTTGTCGGCAAAGATTTCCTCGCCGGTATTGTCCACCACGCCGCAACGGTCGCCGTCGCCATCAAAGCCGAGCACGACATCGGCGCCATGTTCCTTGGCTGCCAGAGACATCTCGTGCAGCATTTCGTGGTCTTCCGGGTTCGGATTGTATTTCGGGAAGGTCATGTCGAGATTGCAATCCATCTCGATCACTTCGGCGCCGAGGCCGCGCAGCACGTCACCGGCGAAGGCGCCGGCCGTTCCGTTGCCGCAAGCAGCCACAACCTTCAGCTTACGCGACAGCTTGGAATCGCCAACGATGGCCTTGATGTATTTCTCGCGGATGCCGTCAACGCGGGTGTGCTTGCCGCCTTCGCGCGTCACGAACCTGCCGTTCATGACGATCTCTTTCAGGCGGCCCATTTCTTCCGGGCCGAAGGTCAGCGGGCGGTTGGCGCCCATCTTTACGCCGGTCCAGCCATTCTCGTTATGCGAAGCCGTCACCATGGCGCAGCAGGCCGCGTCAAGTTCGAACTGGCTCCAGTAAACCATCGGCGAGAGGGCCAGGCCGATATCGAGCACTTCGCAGCCACCAGCGACGAGACCAAGGGTCAGCGCATTCTTGATCGGCTGGCTGATCGAGCGGAAATCATGGCCGGTCACCACGGTCGGCTTCACGCCAAGTTCGTGAAACAGGGTCGCCATGCCGAGACCAAGGGCCTGCACGCCCGTCAGGTTCAGCTCGGGCGCTTTCGCGTGGCCGATGCCATTGAACCACCAGCGCGCGTCGTATTCCCGGAAACCGGTCGGCTTCACCAGCGGCAGAATCTCGAATTCGAGCGTGTTGGGGGCAATATTGGCGAGCGGTTTCGGCAGCATCTGTGTCTCCGTGAAACAGTTTGGGGCGCGCCTTGCGGAGCACGCTTCTCTTGAGGCGAGTTAGTGCAGTTTTCGCGCCACAGGGGAAGACCGCCCGAACCGAGCCCGGTTTCAGGAGCGGCGTTACCGCCCATTTGTGTCAGATATTAGCCCGCAGAAAGGATGCGATCCAGGCGGCCAGGAATTGCCGGTCGCCGCCGTCGCCCAGCGAGGCGACTGCCGCGTCGGCTATCCCCTCCTCCAGCGTCGCGCCGCGGCGGGCCGAATAAAGCGCAGCAGAAAATTCGGGCTCGAACTCAGGGTGGCACTGGAAGCTGAGCGCCGGAAAACCGGCATAGCTCAACCCTGCAAACTCGGTGAAATCGGAACAGGCAATCGTCTGCGCGCCCGGCGGGCGCAGGACCACCTGATCCTGATGGCTGACGGCAATGCTCATTTCCGGCGGCGCGGCGCCTTCCCAGCCCGGGGTTCCGGCGACGGCGTAGGTGTGGCGGCCAATGCCCCAGCCTTTGGGAGACTTCACAACCTTTCCGCCCAGCGCTTCGGCCATGATCTGATGCCCGAAGCAGATGCCAACCTGCGGAGTTTTCGCCGTGCCTGCCTGGCGGATGAACTCCATCAGAGGCGCAATCCAGGGTTCGTTATCGTAAACGCCTGCCGGCGAGCCGGTATAGAGCAACGCGCCCGCCCCTGCCGGGTCGGGCAGTGGCTCGCCCTTCACGATGGAAACAGTCTCAAACTCGAAGCCGGCATCGACGGAAGCAAACATCTGCCGGAACATTTCCGGATAGCTCGGGAACCGGTCCCGGATCGCGGGGGGCGCCAACCCGGTTTCGACAATTGTCAGCTTCATTATTCTGCAGGCTCCGCCACCTGATCGGACTCAATGGGTTCAGGCTCCACGAGGAAGCCACCGGACTGGCGCGCCCAAAGCTCAGCATAAAGGCCGCCGGCCGCCACCAGTTCGTCATGCGTGCCCTGCTCCACGATCACGCCCTTGTCGAGCACGATCAGACGGTCCATCGCCGCGATGGTGGACAGGCGATGGGCAATCGCGATCACGGTCTTGCCTTCCATCAGGCGGAAAAGATTGTCCTGGATCGCCGCTTCGACTTCGGAATCGAGCGCCGAGGTCGCCTCGTCCAGGATGAGGATCGGCGCGTCTTTCAGGAAGATGCGCGCAATCGCGATCCGCTGCCGCTGGCCGCCGGAAAGCTTCACGCCGCGCTCACCGACATGCGCGTTCAGGCCGCTGCGGCCTTTGGAGTCTTCAAGGCTGTCGATGAAGGGCAAGGATTCGGCCTTGCCTGCCGCGATGCGGATCTCCTCATCGCTCGACTCAGGCCGCCCGTAAGCGATGTTCTCGCGGATGGAGCGGTGCAGCAGCGACGTATCCTGCGTCACCATGCCGATCTGCGCACGCAGGGAATCCTGCGTGACCGTTGCAATGTCGTGCCCATCGATCAGGATGCGGCCACTCTCGGCATCGTAGAAGCGCAGCAGCAGGCTGGTCAGGGTCGTCTTGCCCGCACCCGAGCGCCCGACGAGGCCGATCTTCTCGCCCGGCCGGATCTTGAGGTCGAGCTTCTCGATGACGCCTGCGCCCTTGCCATAATGGAAGGTTACGCCATCGAAGGCGACCTCCCCGGCAACCCGCGACAGAATTTCCGCACCCGGCGCATCGGAAACCGCCACCGGCTTCTGCAGCATCGACATGCCGTCATAGACGACACCGATATTTTCGAAGAGGCCGGCAACTTCCCACATGATCCATTGCGACATGGATTTTATGCGCAGCGTGAGGCCGACTGCCGCCGCCACGGCGCCCGCGCCCACCAGATTGCCCATCCAGAGATAGATGCCACCCGCCGCCACCAGGAACACCAGCAGCGAGTTGTTGAGATAGACGATGACGTTGAGGCTCGTGACCATCCGCATCTGGCGATACACGGTCTCCAGGAAGCCGTGCATCGAGCCCTTGGCGTATTCTTCCTCGCGCCCGGAGTGGGCGAACAGCTTCACTGTCTGGATGTTGGTGTAGGAATCGACGATCCGGCCCGTCATGATCGAACGGGCGTCGGCCTGCGCCTCGGCGATCTTGCCCAGGCGGGGCACGAACCAGCGCATGATGAAACCGTAAACCACCGCCCACAGAATGAACGGCGCCATCAGCCAGGGATCCGCCGAGGCGACGAGCACCAGCGCTGAAATGAAATACACTGCCACGAAGACGAAAACGTCGAGTACTTTCATGACGACTTCGCGGACCGACAGCGCCGTCTGCATCACCTTGGTGGCAACCCGGCCGGCAAACTCGTTGCCGAAGAAACCCATGGACTGCCCCAGCATCTGACGGTGCATCCGCCAGCGCGCGCTCATTGGCACGTTGCCCATCAGGCCCTGATAGACGATCAGCCCCTGCACCAAAGTCGCCAGCGGCAGGCCCACCAGCAACACTGCGCCCATCAGCATCAGCGTGCCGCTTTCGCGTTGCAGGAAGCCTTCCCGGTCTGCTGAGGCGAGCCAGTCGACAATGCCGCCCAGGAAACCGAACAGCGCTACTTCCCCGGCCGCAATCAGCGCCGTGAACATCGACATAAGGATCAGCCACGGGGCAGCGGGCCGGATATAATACCAGATAAAGGGCCAGAAGCCCCTGGGCGGCGCTTCCTGAGACGTCTCCGGAAACGGTTCGATACGGCGTTCAAAGAACTGGAACATGGCCCGCCCCATTTGGAGAGGCGCGCTGGAAAGAACAAGCTCCGGCTGTCAATTAAAGCCTAGGGCGCCGCCGGCATTTCGGCAGGCACCTGCGCGGCAACCCACCCCTTCACCTGCATGTCCAGAACATCCATCGGCACCGCGCCCTGCCCCAGCACGACATCATGGAAAGCGCGGATGTTGAACGCGTCTCCCAGCGCGGCTTCGGCTTCCGCCCGCAGCGCCCGGATTTTCAGCTCACCGATCTTGTAGGCCGTCGCCTGCCCCGGCCAGCCGATATAGCGGGTCACCTCGGTCTGGATGTTCAGCGGAGCAAGTGCGGTGTTTTCCTTGAAACACGCCTCAGCCTTTTCGCGCGTCCAGCCATACCAGTGCAGGCCTGTATCCGCGACCAGCCGGCAAGCCCGCCACATCTCCATCGAGAGCGCGCCGAACTGCTCATACGGCGCCTGCATCAGCCCGGCTTCGCTGGCGAGGTATTCAGCATAAAGGCCCCAGCCTTCGCCAAAGGAGGTCGCGTAATAATTCTGCCGGAACCAGGGCTGGCCCGCCATTTCCTGTGCGAGCGCGATCTGCAGGTGGTGGCCCGGCACGGCCTCATGCGCCGACAGGGCCGGCAGTTCGTAGAGTGGCCGCTGGTCCAGCGCAAAGGTGTTGACGAGATAGGCAGCCGTCCGCCCCTCGGAGGGGTCGCCCGACATATACCGCCCGGACGTATACCCCGGCGCAATCGAGGCGGGCACCGGCTCGACCGTGTAGCCAAGGCGCGGCAGGTGGTTGAAATAATCCGGCAGGATCGCGTCCAACCGGGCTGAAATCTCCCGCGCTGCCGCCATCAGCTCTGCGTCGCTCTGGGCATAGAATTGCGGATCGGTCCGCAGGAACACCAGGAAGTCGGCGAAGCTGCCTTCAAAGCCGGTATCGGCGATGATCGCCTCCATGGCCGCGCGAATGCGGGCGACCTCCTCCAGGCCAATCGCGTGGATCTGCTCGGCCGAATAGCCCGCCCCGGCGGTGTGGGCTTCGATCAGCGAGGCGTAGACCTTCCGGCCATCTTTCAGCGAAGCGATGCCGGCACCCTTGCGCGCTGCCGGCACATAAGTCCCGTCAATGAACTCAAGTGTTTCGCGGTAGGCCGTCATGGCGCGACCCGCAGCTTCGAGCCCGGCCGCCTGAAGCCTTAATCTGGACTCTGGGTCGATACTGTCCGGCATTTCCAGGAAAGGCCGGTAAAGCTCACTCTGCGCCACATCATCGACCACCTGCGCCGCGATCTGCGCCCGCATGGTGCCCAGCGGATCTGCATGCGCCGTCCAGCCGGTGGCGATGCCGCGCATCATGTTCTCGCGGTTCTGGGCAAAATATCGGGGCACGTCGTTCAGGCGCGCGATCCAGGCTTCTGCCTCTTCCACGGTGCGAATGCGCAGGCGCATGGCCGCAAACAGCGGCTCGGCCTGGAACCCCCAGTCTCCGGTGAAGGGAATGCGGGCCGAATCAAAGCGGAAATCATTGATTTCGTCATTCAGCAGGCGCGTCAGGATGGCCTTGTCGACTTTTCGCTCAGTTTCTGCTGCCTCGACTTTGGCCAGCAGCGTCCGGGCCGCCCCGGCGCGGACGGCGATCGTTTCCGGCGCCACATCCCGCCAGTGCCGCGGCTCCAGATCGGCGCTATGTGCGGCCTGATCGGGGTCTGACTGGCGCACATGCGCCTCATATTCGATGACCAGCGCGTCCAGCGGATCGGGCGTTTGCGCAAGGGCAAGGGCAGGCACCGCGAATAGCAGGAGCGCGAAAATAGCTGGTCTCATATTGTCGCTCCTCATTGCACCTGCGTTGACACGACCCTAGAGGCTCGTAGAAGCGGATGCCAGCACCCAGCATCCATTTGCACGCGAGGAATCCCAATGTCCGGACCGCAGCGCGCCGCCACGCGCCCCTTGTCCCCACACCTTCAGGTGTGGCGCTTCCATGCCACCATGCTTGCTTCCATTACGCAGCGCATCACCGGCGTGGGGCTCTATCTCGGAACCTTCCTGATCGCCGCCTGGCTGATCGCGCTCGCCACCGGCCCCGAGGCCTATGGCTATGTGGAAGGGATCATCACCTCCCTGTTCGGGAAGATCGTCCTGTTCCTCTGGGCCTTTGCGGTTCTCTTCCACTTCGCAAACGGCATCCGCCACATGCTGTGGGATGGCCCGCGTATCGGCTTCTCGCCGAAGCTTGCCAGCCAGGTTTCGATCTTCAACTACGCTTTTGCGATCATCGGCGCAGCTGTGCTGATCTTCGTGACGTCCGGCGTTTAACGGGGAGAAAGTCCAATGTCCTCCAACGGCGAGTTCCTCACCCCGATCAAAGCCGCACGCGGCCTCGGCTCTGCCAAATCCGGCACGATGCACCACATCCGCCAGCGCGTGTCCGCCATCGCGCTTGCCTTTCTGGTGCCCTGGTTCCTCTACGCCATCATCTGCGCCGTCAGCGGCGGCTATGAAGGCGCCCTCGAGTGGATCGCGAGCCCCCTGAACGCCATCCTCCTGATCCTGACCGCCGGCACAGCCTTCTTTCATATGCGCCTCGGCATGCAGGTCGTGATCGAAGACTATATCGCCAAGTCCGGCACCCGCTCCGCTCTCCTGATCCTCAACACCTTCGCCACCACCGCGCTGTTCGTCGTGGTTGTCGTGTCGGTGCTGCGCATCTGGACGGCCGGTTGAGACACGCGAAGAAGAGACACGCACAATGAGCAGCTATAACTGGATTGATCACACCTACGACGTTGTCGTGGTCGGCGCCGGCGGCTCCGGTCTTCGCGCAGCCCTCGGCGCAGCGCAGGCCGGCCTTCGCACGGCCTGTATCACCAAGGTCTTCCCCACCCGCTCCCACACGGTCGCCGCCCAGGGCGGCATCGCCGCCTCGCTCGGCAACATGTCCGAGGACAGCTGGCAGTGGCACATGTACGACACCGTCAAGGGCTCCGACTGGCTCGGCGACCAGGACGCGATCGAATATCTCGTGCGCAACGCTCCGGCGGCCGTTTACGAGCTGGAACACTGGGGCATGCCCTTCTCTCGTACTGAGGAAGGCAAGATCTACCAACGCGCCTTCGGCGGCATGACCCGCAATTTCGGCGAAGGCCCGGTGCAGCGCACCTGCGCCGCCGCCGACCGGACGGGCCACGCGATGCTGCACACGCTTTACGGCCAGTGCGTGCGTGAAGAGACCGAATTCTTCATCGAGTATTTCGCCCTCGACCTCATCATGGATGACGATGGCGTCTGCCGCGGCGTGACCGCCTGGAAACTCGACGATGGCACGCTCCACCGCTTCCGCGCCCAGAAAACCATTCTGGCGACCGGCGGTTATGGCCGCGCCTACTTCTCCTGCACCTCGGCCCACACCTGCACGGGCGATGGTGGCGGCATGGTGCTGCGCGCCGGCCTGCCGCTGCAGGACATGGAATTCGTCCAGTTCCACCCGACCGGCATCTACGGCTCAGGCTGCCTCATCACCGAGGGCGCCCGCGGTGAAGGCGGTTATCTGACGAACTCCGAAGGCGAACGCTTCATGGAGCGCTATGCCCCGTCGGCCAAAGACCTCGCCTCGCGCGATGTCGTTTCGCGCGCGATGACGATGGAAATCCGCGAAGGCCGGGGCGTGGGTCCGGAGAAAGATCACATCTTCCTCCACCTCAACCACCTCTCGCCCGCCACCCTGCACGAGCGCCTTCCGGGCATCTCGGAAACGGCGAAAATCTTCGCCGGCGTGGACGTCACGAAAGAGCCGATCCCGGTTCTGCCGACCGTTCACTACAATATGGGCGGCATCCCGACGAACTATCACGGCGAAGTGCTGACCAAGAAGGGTGACAACCCGGACGCCATCGTCCCCGGCCTGATGGCGGTGGGCGAAGCGGCCTGCGTGTCCGTGCACGGCGCAAACCGCCTTGGCTCCAACTCGCTGATCGACCTCGTCGTCTTCGGCCGCGCTGCCGGCATCCGCTGCGGCGAGACCACCGAAGCTGGCGCCCGCCAGCCGGAGCTGCCGAAAGCCTCGACCGACAAGCACCTCGACCGCTTCGACAAGATGCGCAACGCAACCGGTGACCAGCCAGTCGCCAAGTTGCGTCTCGAAATGCAGAAGGCCATGCAGTCCGACTGCGCCGTCTTCCGCACCGGCCCGGTTCTCAAGGAAGGCGTCGAAGCCATCGCCGAAGTCTACAAGAAGGTGCCTGGCATCGATGTGAAAGACCGCGGCATGGTCTGGAACACCGACCTCGTCGAAGCGCTCGAATTTGAAAACCTGATCTGCCAGGCCGCCGTCACGGTGAACTCGGCTGTCACGCGCGAAGAAAGCCGCGGCGCTCATGCCCGCGAGGACTTCGCAGACCGTGATGACCAGAAGTGGATGAAGCACACGCTCGCCTGGTGCGATGCGGCGGGCAACGTCACGCTCGATTACCGTCCGGTGCACGAATACACGCTCTCCAACGAGATCGAGTATATCAAGCCGAAAGCACGGGTATACTGATCAAGGAAACAGCAACCGGCGCGGTGCCCAGATGAGCCACTACAAGACAGTCTGGGTTCGCGCCGGACGGCAAAAGAAGGAAGAAAAGAAACTCCTCGGACGGGGCAAGAAACTGGTCGACGATCCGCATCATGCAGATCTTGCCGAACTCTCCACCCTGATCGAGGCCGCCTGCAACTCGCTGCACGAGGAAGGCTACGACATCATTTCCATACTGCCGTCCGTCAGCGGCCATTCGGAAAAGGGTGTCATGAGCCAGGGTGGATACGGTTTCGGCTTCAGTATTACGGATGGCGCGGTGATTACGGCGCGCCTGAGATCAACAGACGAGAACGGCACGCACAGCCTAGGGAAAGAATAGAGAGATGGTTCAGCTTACCCTGCCCCAGAATTCCAAGGTCAAAAAAGGCAAGACCTGGCCGAAGCCTCAGGGCGCGACCAATCTGCGCCCCTTCCGCATCTATCGCTTCAGCCCTGAAGAAGGCGGCAATCCGCGCTGGGACACCTATTGGGTGGACATGGACAAAGCCGGGACGATGATCCTGGACGTTCTGATCTACATCAAGAACAACATCGACCCGACCCTCGCCTTCCGCCGCTCCTGCCGTGAAGGCGTCTGCGGCTCCTGCGCGATGAACATTGCCGGGCGCAACACGATCGCCTGCACCAAGGGCTTCGAGGAGCTCCCCTCCGGTGAAGTTGTCATCGCCCCGCTGCCGAGCCAGCCGGTCGTCAAAGACCTCATCCCGGACCTCACCAACTTCTACGCCCAGCACGCCTATGTGCAGCCCTTCCTGCAGACGGCTACGCCGACGCCGGAGAAGGAATGGCGCCAGTCGGCTGAGGACCGCGAGAAGCTCGATGGCCTCTATGAGTGCATTCTCTGCGCGTCCTGCTCCACCTCCTGCCCATCCTATTGGTGGAATGGCGACAAGTATCTCGGCCCGGCAGCCCTGCTGCAGGCTTACCGCTGGCTGATCGACAGCCGCGATGAAGCAACCGGCGAACGTCTCGACGCGCTCGAAGATCCGTTCAAGCTCTATCGCTGCCACACCATCATGAACTGCGCGCAGGTCTGCCCGAAGGGTCTCAACCCCGCCAAGGCCATCGCCAGCATCAAGCACATGATGGTCGAGCGCCAGGCGTAAGCCATCCGGCCAGGACGGTGCCTCTCGAAGTTTCCGCAAGCCCCCGATCCGAAAGGTTCGGGGGCTTGTCTTTTCCGGGGCTAGCCCCGGCCCTTCCGCCAATTGCATTCGGCATGGGCGAGCTGGAGGTTTTCCGGCTTGTCTGATCCGCCGCGCGCGCGGGCACGGATATGGTCAAAGCTCGGCCGGCACTTCTTCCAGAGGGTGGCATGGGCCACTTCGAAGCGGTGTTGTGGCATTGGCTGACCACAAAGGGCGCAAAGACCGCCCTGTTTGTCCCAAAGTGTCCGGAATTGTCCCGACTCTGGCGGGGAATGGCTCTGGCTCACAGCCCGGCTGGCACAGACCAGCCGCGCCGCGCGCAGGCCGCCAGCACCGTATTGCGCAGGAGGCAGGCGATTGTCATCGGGCCAACGCCGCCCGGCACCGGCGTGATGAACCCAGCCACTGCCGCGCAGCTTTCATAGTGTGCGTCGCCCACCAGCCGCGTCTTGCCCTCGCCCTTTTCCGGCGCGGGAATGCGGTTAATGCCCACATCGATCACCGTCGCGCCGGGCTTCACCCAATCGCCGCGCACCATTTCAGGCCGGCCCACGGCGGGCACCAGAATGTCGGCCGTGCGGCAGAGGCCGGGTAGATCGGCCGTCTTGCTGTGGGCGATAGTGACGGTGCAGTTTTCGGCAAGGAAGAGCAGCGCGGCGGGCTTGCCGACGAGGATCGAGCGGCCGATGACGACGACATTTTTCCCTGTCAGATCAGGGCCAAGCGCACGTTTGGCGAGGATGACGGAGCCAACCGGCGTGCACGGGCGCAGGCCCGGCTTACCGAGGCTGAGGCGCCCGGCAGAGATTTCGGTGAGCCCGTCCACATCCTTGTCAGGATTGATCTTTTCGATGGCCGCATCAGCGTCGAGGCCCTTGGGTAGCGGCAGCTGAAGCAGGATGCCGTCGACTTCCGGATCGGCGTTCAGGCTTTCGATGAGGCGTTCGACTTCGTCTTGCGTGGCCGTGGCGGGCAGCCGGTGGTGGATAGAGACCATGCCCGCCGCTTCGGTGGATTTCACCTTGTTGCGGACATAGACCTCGCTGGCGGGGTCTTCGCCGACCAGCACAACGGCCAGGCAGGGTTTTCCGGGAAGAGTGGACACTGCTGCGGCCACTGCAGATTTCACATCTGCCGCTACGGCGTTTCCGTCAATTTTCACTGCTGCCATCACTGCCACCCGCAAGTCCGCTGATCCGGGCCGCGAGCTCATCCGGCCCTTCGATGTCGAGGCCTTTAAGGCGGTTCTTGCCGCCCGTCACCACCTTCACCGCAGACTTCGGCAGGCCGAGCGCTTTTGCCACAAGGGCTTCGACGGCGGCGTTGGCCGCCCCCTCCTCCGGAAGCGCGCGGACGCGGAGCTTCAGGAAGGACCGTCCGGCATCATCGCGCGCCCAGCCGTCGAGACGGTCAGACGATGCCTTTGGCTGGACGCGAACGGTCAATCTGTGTCGCATCAGTGTATTTTTGAGTACGTTTGAGGACAAATCAGAACGGAACGAGGCCGTAAGCGTACCGCGCGATCACCTGCCGCAGGAAGAAGATGATCAGGAGGACGACCATCGGAGTCAGGTCGAGCCCCTGCATCGGCGGAAGGATATTCCGGATGGGGCGGTAGACTGGTTCGGTCATCCGCTCGAGCCCGGACCAGATGGACCGGACGGTGGGGTTGTGCAGGCTGATGACATTGAATGCAACCAGCCAGGAGAGCACAGCCTGGATGATGATGATCCAGGTGATGATGTTCAGGATCACCAGAATGACGTCGAGAATGGCGGCCATTGGCCTTTGCCTCCATGCGGCGTTAGGGCTTTGGCCCGAGACTTAGGGGGCGCCGCCGTTTGAGGCAAGCGCACCAGTGCCGCGCCCCGATCTGAAGATGGGGTTTGGCAAGGGCGTCGGGGCGCCCTAGTTTGGTATATCTTTTAAGGGGCGCCGAGAATGAGCACACACGAAACACCGCTGCATCCGCTATCGGCGTTCCAGCAGGGAATGCTGATGCTGGCGACGGTGGCCGTAGGCGCGGGCATGAGCATCAACTTCGTGGTTGTCACACCGCTGACCCGCAAGGCGGGCCTGGGCGAGATGGAAGTGGCCGCGATCATGACCCTCTCCACGGTCCTGTTTGCCGTGATGATCCCGGTCTGGGGGCGGATCGCCGACCGGGTGGGCCGCAAGCGGGTGATGGTGTTCTCCCTCTTTGCGACGGCGCTGACCAATATGGCATTCCTGTTTGCGCTGGAGGCTGGCCTTGCCGGACTGGTCGCGGGAACCTCTCTGCTATTCCTCCTGATCTTCGTGCGCGCGTGGTTCGGCCTGCTGGCGCCCGGCCTGCAACCCGCAGCGATGGCGGCAATGACGGACGCGACAACGCCAGTGAACCGGGCCGCCGGCCTTGGCATGATCGGCGCAGCGATGGCGATTGGCTCCATCATCGGGCCGGCGGGCGCCGCCGTGCTGGCCCCGTTCGGCGCGCTGGCCCCGCTCTGGGGCACGATTGTTTTCTGCCTGGTGGTGGGTGTGCTGGTGGGCTTCACCCTGCCCAAAACCGTGAAGCGAGAGCGGAATGCGCCGCGGCCAAAGCCGCTGTCGCTTATGGACACGCGGATGCGCCCCCACCTCCTGTTCCTGCTGACCTATTTCATCGCCATCGGCATGATGCAGCAGACACTCGCCTGGTTCATCGAGGACCGCTACCAGCTTACCGAGCGGCTGGGCGACGAGGCAGGCAAGGCCGCCGTACTCTATACCGGCATCACCTTTGCCTGCTACGCGATCGCTTCATTGATCGTGCAGTTCGGCTATATCAACCGGGTGCGACCCGATCCGCGCAAGGTGCTGCCCATCGGGTTGGTGATGGTGTCGGCCGGTTATCTGTTTGCGGACATTTTTCACGAACTCTATGTCGTTTACGCCTGCTTCCTTGTGGTGGGCGCGGGCGCGGCGCTGGCCATCCCGTCTGCCAACGCGCTGGGCAGTCTTTCGGTAAGTCGCGAGGAACAGGGCGGCGCAGCGGCGCTGCTGGCAGTCGCCCCGCCCGGAGGTTTCATCTTCGGGCCAATCATCGGTGCCTGGCTTTATCAAGTGAACCACGCCCTGCCATTGCTTGGGGCATCCGCCATGATCGGGGCACTCGCGGTCTATTCCCTTCTGGTGACCGCGCGCCGCCCGCTAACTCCAAACGAATAGAGATGTTCAGCGCTGGAAGGTCGCACTGCATGAAAGGCCCGAGGACGGATTGCCGAACTGTTCCGGGCTGATCACCAGCGTATCGGAATCGAGCTGGACATCGCCCACAAAGCTTGCGTCGGTCGGCGTATGGTTGCCGCCATCGGGCTTCAGCGCGAGCCGGCCATCATTGAAGGTGTAGCCACCCCAATAATCCTTGTAGACCTCAAACGGGGTCCAGGTGAGCGAGAAGCGGCCATCGGGATCAAAGATCAGTTCCCGGACGGGCGTGGTGCCCGCGCAGGCCTCTTCGGGCTGGTGCCAGACACCGACGAGGGGCTGGGTTTCCTCATGGAATACAAGGATGCGGCCTGAAATGCCGGCATCGCCCACCTTGCCGCGCACATGAATGGCCGCGCCCGCGCCGGCATCGGCATCCACGACGACCGTGCGGCCATCTTCGCCGAGTGAGCCGGGGCCGGAAATTTCAACGCCTTCGAGGCAGGACGCCGGAACAGGGTCCATCACGCCGGGCTGGGACATATACCAGGGCTGGAGCACAAGGGTGGCGCCGGGCGGAACTGCGGGCGCCTCGATCCAGAAGGCATAGCCGCCATAGCCATAGGGCGCTTCGCAGGAAACAGGCTGTTCATCGGAGGCCGCAATAGACGCCGAAGAAGGCTCGACGGGTGCCTCAGCCGGCGGCGTCGTGCAGGCTGCCAGCATCAGGCCTGCAATCAGATATGCGGATTTCTTCATGGCGACAGATCCCCCTTCCCGGCAGAGACCGATACGCGGCGATCTTCAGGCAAAGCCGCCGATCTGTCCATAACGCGCTGGAGGGGCAGTGGTTCCGGTCGCCGGACAGGCGGGCGCGGGCAGCCTCACTGCCCGCGCGGCCCTTACCTACATGGCGCTGATGCCGCCATCAACTTTCAGCTCGGCCCCGGTGACAAGTTTCGATTCGTCCGAGGCCAGATAAAGCACGGCGTAAGCGATGTCGTCAGGTTCACCCACCTTGCCGAGCGGCACCTGGCGGGCGAGCTTCTCAAGGCCCTTCTCTTCCCCGAACATCTCCTTGATGCCATCGAGAATAGGCGTGTTGATGAATACGGGGTGGACGGAGTTACAGCGGATCTGCCCGCCGGTTTTTGCAAGATGCAGCGCGATCGATTTGGAGATGTGGCGCACAGCGGCCTTTGCCGTGTTGTAGGACACATAGTTGGCGCTGGCGATGATGCCCGCGATGGACGAGATGTTGACGATCGAGCCAAGGCCATGCGCGCGCATCAGCGGGATGGAGTATTTGCAGCCCAGGAAGATGGAATCGACATCCACCGCCTGCACTTTCTTGAAGCGCTCATAGGTTTCGTCTTCCACAGAGCCGAGACCGCCGATGCCGGCATTGTTGACGAGGATATTGAGGCCGCCCATCGCGTCGTGCGCTTTCTGGGCAACGTCCTGCCAGTCCTGCTCGCTGGTCACGTCATGTTCGAACGCAAAGGCGGTGCCGGCGCCGTGGGCTTCGTTGATCGAGGCGGCGACCCTGGCAGCGCCCGCGCCATTGATGTCGGTTACCGTGACCTTGGCGCCTTCGCGGGCGAACATGCGCGCGGTTGCCTCGCCGAGGCCTTGCGCCCCGCCCGTGATGAGCGCCATCTTACCTGAAACGCGGCCCATGAGCTTTCCTCCTGATGATTTTATCCGCGCCAGCCTTAGCAGCCAGAATTCAAGGCCGCAAAGGGCGCCTTGCTTCATCCCCGGCGCGCCAATCGATCAAATTCAAAACAACGCGTTCAGCGGGCACTTACCCTACCCGTGATAGGCAGGCGGAATGCCGCGCCGCCTCATTTCCCTGCTCCTGACAGCGCTTGCCATCGCCTTTGCCTTTGGCGCGATGACAGCTGTGCGCTGGCCATCCATCGTGATGGTGATGGGCTGGATCGTGAATGACAATGTGGCCGGGGGCCTGAATTCGGTCGACTGGCGCCAGCTGGGCATTACCCATGGCGGCGCCTATTTCCTCGCCGCGCTCTGCTATTACGCCGCCGCCGCCACGATTGCCGCGCGCAAGCCGGGCGCCGTGCTTTGGTATGTGATGGGGATGGCGGCCTCGATCCCGACCATTTTCCTCGTGCATTTTGACCCTGAATGGTGGCTGGACCCGAGCGCGGGCGAAGGCGCCATGGCAGGGCTCGCGGCTGCGGCAGCGCTGCTGCTGATCGCTGTTTGGGAACTGCGCTATCGCTCGCCCGAAGAGATCGCCGAAGAGCGCGAGATGCTGGAAGCGGCGCCGCAGCAATCGGTCGTCTACCAGCCGACCGCCGCTGTGGCCGTGCCCGCCGTGCGCAAGCGCCGCCCGCCGGTGTTTGTCTCCGATGTGGTGGTGCAGCGCCAGCGCGCGATGTTCCTGGCGCAGGCGCGCCGCAAACAGGAACGCCGCGCCGCCGCAATCGCCCGCCGCCGGGGCGCAGCAGAACCCGACGACGAGGACATCGAAACCTAGGCCGAATTCGCGCGCCGTTGCGGCGATCGGCAACTGGCTTTAGGCTTTCCCGCAGACAAATGGCCCGTGGGGAGGCTTTGATGCAGATTGTTCGCCGTATTGCCGGTCTGGCGCTGATGGGAATTGCCGGCTGGCTCGCCTGGCAGGGCTTGCACGGCGTTCTGGTGCTGACCTCTCGTGGCAGCCCGCTGGCCGACGCGCTCGACGCAATTGTGATCTGGCGCATTGCCGCAGCCACCCTTGCGGGGATCGGCGGCCTGATGGCGGCGCTGAACCTGCGCTTCGGCGCCGTGCTCGCCCTTATCGGAAGCCTGCTGTTCATCGGCCTGGCCGCAGCCTTCATCCTGTCAGGTACAGATTCGAGTTTATGGATGGATGAAGCCGTTGGCGCAGGCGCCATGAGTGCCGCAACGGCAATTCTCCTGTTTATACGCAGAAGCTAGGTCCAGTTTCCGGCCTTTGCAGATTGATTTTGGGAGAAGAATGCATAGGTTGGCGCCAGATTCGGACCAGCCTTCTCAAAGGAATATTTTCCCATGGCAGAGACCTATGACGTCGTCATCATCGGCGGCGGCCCCGGCGGCTACAATTGCGCAATCCGCGCCGGCCAACTCGGCCTGAAAACCGCCTGTATCGAGATGCGCGGCACGCTCGGCGGGACTTGCCTGAACGTCGGCTGTATCCCTTCCAAGGCGCTGCTGCACGCCTCCCACCTCTATGACGCGGCGAAGAATGACTTTGCCTCGCTGGGCATCAAGACTGGCAAGCTGGAAGTCGACCTCGACCAGATGATGGCGCAGAAGGCCGACACTGTGGACGGACTGACCAAGGGCATCGAATTCCTCTTCAAGAAAAACAAGGTCGACTACATCAAGGGCCGCGGCAAGATCCTCGGCAAGGGCAAGGTGGAAGTCACGCTGGCGGATGGCGGCACACAGACGCTCGAAACCAAGAACATCGTGATCGCGACGGGCTCCGAGCCGACCACCCTGCCCGGCATCGAGATCGACGAAGAGCGCGTTGTTTCCAATGTCGGCGCCCTCAGCCTGAAATCGGTTCCCAAGAAGCTGGTGCTGATCGGCGCGGGCGTAATCGGCCTTGAAATGGGTTCGGTCTGGGCGCGCCTCGGCTCGGAAGTGACGGTGGTGGAATATCTGGACCGCATCCTGCCGCCGGCTGACGCTGAAGTTGCCAAGGAAGCGGAGCGCACCTTCAAGAAGCAGGGCCTCACCTTCAAGCTGGGCACCAAGGTGACCGGCATCGAAAAGCAGAAGACCAAGCTCAAAGTTTCGGTGGAGCCGGCCAAGGGCGGCGACAGCGAGACGATCGACGCCGATGTCGTGATCGTTGCCATCGGCCGCAAGCCGTACACGGAGGGCCTGGGCCTGGAAACCGTGGGCGGAAAGACCGACAAGCGCGGCGTGATCGAAGTGACCGATCACTTCAAGGTGTCCGATGGCGTGTGGGCGGTTGGCGACTGTATCCCCGGCCCGATGCTGGCCCACAAGGCCGAAGACGATGGCACGGCTGTGGCCGAACTCATCGCCGGCAAGGCAGGCCATGTGAATTACGATCTGGTACCGAGCGTGGTCTACACCAATCCGGAGATCGCCTGGGTCGGCAAGAATGAGGAAGAACTCAAGGCCGCCGGCATCGAATACAAGAAAGGCAAGTTCCCCTTCATGGCGAACTCCCGTGCCCGGACGAACCATGAGACCCTCGGTTTCGTGAAAATCCTCGCCGAAAAAGGCACCGACCGCATCCTTGGCGCGCACATGATCGGCACCGGCGTTGGCGAGATGATTGCCGAAGTCTGCGTGGCAATGGAGTTCGGTGCCGCTTCCGAGGACATCGCCCGCACGAGCCATGCGCACCCGACGCTTTCAGAAGCCGTTCGCCAGGCGGCGATGGGCGTCGAAGGCTGGACGATGCAAATGTAATTCCCTTTCCGGAGCCTCCTGCCCAAGGGAGGTTCCGGCCCCTGCCCTGCACAGGCGCCAACATAGTGCAGCGGCGACTGAATTTTCCCATGCGTCACTGCTGGACGAGGCCGCCCCGGCCTCCTAACTTGGCGCAATGTATACTCACTTCGGAGCCGGATGGATGATCAGGCCGCTGGAAGCAGCGGACATCCCTGAATGCCGTGATATTTTCACGGATTGCCTGATGGACATGCCTTGGCGGGAACGCCATCGCGGCCAGCATCTTGCCTTGCGCCGCGCCCTGGAAACCCAGCCTGCCTGGGTGGCCGAAGAACCCAATGCCGGCATCATCGGTTTCCTGACCCTGCAGACACCGGCCGATTATGTGGACCACCTGTTCGTTGACCGCGACTGGCGCTTCTGCGGCGTGGCCCGCGGCCTGCTGGACGTGGCGCGGCTGGAAGCGGGCGGCACGCTGAGCCTTGATGTGGATACCGAAAACATGACTGCCCGCCGCGCCTATGAGGCATTGGGGTGGCAGGTTGTGGCGAGCACAGGCGGCGCCGGACGGGCGCGCCAGATGCGCCTCGTCGGCCCCTGAGGGGATGACACTCTCCACCCCGGATACGGTCTACGCCGCGCCTGCTGAATGGGTAGCCCGGGGCGCAGGAGCGCAGGGAAACCTGTTCCTGACCGGGCGCGCCGGAACGGGCAAAACCACCCTTCTGCGCAAATTCCTGAGCGACGCCGGCGAAAAAGCCGTCGTGCTGGCGCCAACAGGCGTGGCGGCCATGAATGCCGGCGGCCAAACCATCCATTCCTTTTTCAAACTGCCGCCAAGGCTGGTGGAGGCGCAGGACGTGCGCCGCCTGCCGAATGCCCGCGTGGTGCGTGCAGTGGAAACGGTTGTCATCGACGAGATCTCGATGGTGCGCGCCGACATGCTGGACGCGATCGACCGCAGCCTGAAACTGAACCGGGGATCGAAACGCCCGTTTGGCGGCGTGCGGATGATCCTGTCAGGCGACCTGCACCAGTTGCCGCCGGTGGTTTCGGCCGATGAAGGGCCAATCCTGCAGGAGCGGTTCGGGGGCAGCTATTTCTTCAACGCGCCCGCCTTCCGCGAGGCGGAGTTTTCGCTGCTGGCCCTGAAGCATGTATTCCGGCAGGAAGACCCGCGCTTCCTCGCCCTGCTCGGCGCACTGCGCACGGGCCGCGTGACACCGGCCGATGAGCTGGTGCTGGAACGCCTCGTTTCCCGCCGCTCGGCCTCGGACGCCTCTGACACGCATGTCGTGCTGACGCCCAACAATGCCAACGCTTTCCGCATCAACCAGTCCCGCCTCGCGAGCCTCAAGGGCGAACGCAAAGTGTTCCCGGCGACCGTGCAGGGACAGTTTGACGAGAAGAGCTATCCCACCGAACTCGACCTTGAACTGAAGGTTGGCGCGCGGGTGATGATGATCCGCAACGATCCGGAAGGCCGCTGGGTGAACGGATCGCTGGCGCATGTCGCCGGGTTCAGCTCTCGCGCGGTGATCGTGGAGATCGACGGCAGCGTCTATGAAATCGAGCCGGCGGCCTGGGAAAAATACCGCTACGATTTCGAGATGGACACCAAGAAGGTGAAGCGCGAAGTGGTGGGCACGTTCAAGCAGGTGCCGCTGCGCCTTGCCTATGCGGTGACCATCCACAAGGCGCAGGGCCTGACGCTCGACAAGGTATTCATCGACTTCGATTCCGGAATGTTTGCCCACGGACAAGCCTATGTGGCCTTTTCGCGAGCGCGCACGCTGGAAGGGCTGGAAATCTCGCGCCCCCTGCGCCCGCGCGACCTTGTGCTGGACCGGGAAGCCTTCGCCTTCGGCGAGCTGGAAAAGATCGACGAGACGCCCGCCTACCTTCTGGCGAAATTCCGGAAGGATGAGGGGGCACTGCTGTAAGCGCGCGCCACTTCAGGCGAGACGGCGGATTTCGTCCGAAAGCTGGCGTTCCTGATCGGTCACGATCTTTTCCAGAACGCGGACACGCTCCTTCAGGCGAGCCACATCATCACGCATCGCGACGAATTCGGCGCGAGAGGAAAGGTCCACCGGTTCACGCGAACGGGCCTTGATGTAATTGTTGATGACGCCCGCGCCGATGGCGATGGCAACGATGGCGACTACCATTGTAAACGGATCCATAAGCGCCTCCTTGGGTGCGGATCTGGAGTTTATATCGTGCGATGACAGGCCCGGCCAGTATCAGCCGAGACCATCGATATCCCGGCGCAGGCGCCAGTCGCGATCGGTTATGATCTGTTCCAGCGTGCGAACCCGGCGGCTCAGCCGCTCGAACTCGTCGTCCCTGGGATTGTAGCGGGCTTCACGCTCGGCGCGGCGCGCACTTGAGCGGAGGGCAAGCCAGACGATGAAGCCGCCCAGAAAGATATAAAAAGCTGCCGACATGGGCATCTCCCTCCTTATTGATATTCAATATGTGGGGAGGATGGCCCCCTGTTCAAGAAAATTTGATCGCAGGGGGTCAATTTTTTTGAGGGCGGGCTTCCAGGTGCCGGTCAACGCCCGGTCGAGCCGAAGCCACCAGCGCCGCGCGCCGTTTCATCCAGCGCCTCCACCTGAGACCAGGCAAGGCGCGTGACTGGCGCGAGGACGAGCTGGGCGATGCGCTCGCCGCGCTGGATGGTGAAAGGCTCCTGGCCGAGATTGATCAGGATGACCTTGATTTCACCGCGATAATCACTGTCGATCGTGCCGGGCGTGTTGAGGCAGGTGAGGCCATGCTTGGCCGCGAGGCCGGAACGCGGGCGCACCTGTATCTCGTATCCTTCGGGGATCGCCACGGAGAGACCGGTGGGCACCATCGCGCGCTGGCCGGGCGCCAGCACAACCGGCTCGCGGACCGGCACGGCGGCGCGCACGTCCATACCGGCAGAGCCTGCCGTTTCATAAGCGGGAAGATCGAGCCCTTCGAAATGGGCCAGCGGCAGAACTTGAACGGTCACATCGGTCATGGGCCGAGGCGTGGGGAGACTCTGGCGAGGAGTCAAGCGGCCTATTCGGCGGCGAGCTTCTGCGGGTCGTCACGCCCCGAGATTTGATCGGCGATGCGCGCGGCGAGGCGGGCGGCGACCTGTTCCTTGGGCATGCGGGGCCAGCGTTCTGCGCCATCGCGGGTGATCAGGGCGATCTCGTTTTCGAGGCCGCCCATGACATCGCCGGACACATCATTCGCAACGATCCAGTCGCACCCCTTGCGGGCGAGCTTTTCATTCGCGTGGCGCTCGACCTCTTCAGTCTCGGCGGCGAAGCCTATGACGAGGCCGGGGCGCTTTTTCTTCTTGTTGCTAAGCGTGCGGAGAATGTCCGGATTCTCGGCCAGCTCGATGGCGGGCGCGGCGCCCTTCCCTTTCAGCTTCAGCTTCTGGGTGGCCGTCTTGACGGGGCGCCAGTCCGCGACCGCGGCGACGGAGACGAAGACATCTGCGGGAAGCGCGTCCTCGCAAGCCTTGAGCATATCGCGCGCCGTTTCGACCTTTACGAGGTCAACCCCTTCCGGGGCGGGCAACGAGACAGGACCAGAGACAAGCGTGACGCGGGCACCTTCGGCGGCGAGCGCAATGGCGATGGAATAGCCCTGCTTGCCAGAGGAGTGGTTTGAAAGGTAGCGCACGGGGTCGAGCGGTTCGCGCGTCGGCCCGGCGGTGACGAGCGCATGGACACCCGCGAGGCGTTTCTTATCTGCAGGCGGACGAAGCATCGCTTGGATTTCCGCGACGATGCGGGAGACTTCCGGCAGGCGGCCGGGGCCAAACTCGCCGCAGGCCATCGGGCCTTCATCCGGCTCCATCACGGTGACACCATCGGCGCGGAGCTGGGCGACATTGCGCTGCGTAGCGGCATGACCCCACATGCGCACATTCATCGCGGGCACCATCAGCACTGGCTTGTCCGTCGCCAGAAGAGTCGTGGAGGCGAGATCATTGGCATGGCCATGCACGGCCTTCGCCATCAGGTCCGCCGTTGCCGGGCAGACGACGAGCAGATCGGCCGAGCGGGAAAGCTCGATATGGCCCATCTCGGTTTCGTCCGTCAGGTTGAACAACTCGGTATAGACCTTGTCGCCAGACAGGGCGGCGACCGAGAGCGGCGTTACGAACTCCGTGCCCGCCTTCGTGACGATGACACGCGAAGCGATCCCGCGGCGGCCAAGCTCGCGGATCAGCTCAAGGCTCTTATAGGCGGCAATGCCACCGCCAATGATGAGGAGGATGCGTTTGGAACTCATTTAGCCGCTATATCGGGTCTGACCTGCCCTGTTTCTAGCGTAAAAACCTTGATGCGGCCCCATCAAAACCCCTCGAATGCGAGGATGACCTCAACCTTCCGGCAAGGTTTGGACGGATCATTCGCCGACGCGGATCAGTTTGGCTGCCGTGCCTTTGCTGAAGCCATCACGGTTTTCCACCTTGATCACGCGGGCAGGCGAACTGGCCTTACCGGTGCGCCGGATGACGACCGTGGTCGAGGCCGAGCCATCATCGCCGAAAGTGTGGATCACCTGGCTTCGGCGTTCCGATGACGCGCAGCTTCCCTGGATGACGATCAGGGTATCGCGGGAACTGGCGCCCGAACTCAAGAGGACGGGGCTGTCGCAATTACCCCCGGCGAGCGTTTCTGCCTGCGCAGGCGTGGCCAGGAAAAGGCCAACAGCAAGAATAGCGGCGTATTTCATCGGTCCGGCTCCCTTCTGGCGGCGGAGCCTGAAAGGTAACCGAAGTCTTAAGGCTGCGAAGCGCTTACGCCCCTGACGGGAACCTCACAGGGAAGGACGCGCCACACCCGCGAGAAATTCGCCTGATCTCAGGCCTGTCTTGGTTTCAGTTGCGCGAGGAAGGCCAGGCCTTCTGCCGATTGCCCTTCCCCGGTGGCTTTCTTGGGAAGGTTTTCGCAGAACTCCACGAATGGAAGCTTCGACTCAACGCCGAATTGGGTTTCCAGAACAACCTCTTCGGGATGATCGAGGCTGCCGATGGTGACGTATTGCGCTGCCCCTTCCCAATCATAGAGAAAGCCGAGCGGTGTGCCGCAATCGGGACAGAAGGCGCGGGCCGCCAGATTGGAACTCCAGAACACGGGCGGCGCCTCGCCAACCCAGCGGAACTGGTCCTTCGGGGCGCCGACCAGCGCCGCGAAGAGGCCGCCGGTCGCCCGCTGACACATGCGGCAGTGGCAGACATGGCCGCTTTTCAGCACATCCATTTCATAGCGATATTTTCCGCACTGACAGCCGCCTGAATGT
Organism: Hyphomonas sediminis; assembly: GCF_019679475.1. Classification (NCBI taxonomy): domain Bacteria; kingdom Pseudomonadati; phylum Pseudomonadota; class Alphaproteobacteria; order Hyphomonadales; family Hyphomonadaceae; genus Hyphomonas; species Hyphomonas sediminis. Next base: position 1,035,899 of record NZ_JAIEZP010000001.1, on the reverse strand, counting down.
GACATCTGATCCTCCGGTGTTGCGCGCAACATGCCGTTGGCCAAGAACACCGGCAAGAGGGTCAGTTGACTTCCAGAACAACCCAGGCGGCGATACCGGCGAGGGCTACGACCAGCCCGAACCAGCCCCACCAGGGCGCAAAACGCTCTTTTGCAGGCGGCGGCGCGGGCTCCGCATCGAGGCTTTTCTCGAACCGGTCCATAACCTCGGGCAGGCGCTTCAGGCGGTTTGTCACTTCACGGACATTCTCGGCGACAAGGCGCGCGGCGCCTTCGGGGCCGAAATTCCGGCGCATCCAGTCCCCGATTACCGGCTCGGACGCGTTCCAGATATTGTGGCTGGGGTCGATAGCACGCGCGACGCCCTCGACCTGCACCATGGTTTTCTGCAGCAACACCAGCTCTGGCCGCAGGGCCATGCCGAAGGTGTGCGTGTAGTCGAATAGCTGCAGCAGGACGCGGCCCATCGAAACTTCCTCAGCGGGCCGGCCAAACAGCGGCTCACCGATCGAGCGCAGCGCCTGGGCAAAATCCCCGACAGACTGGTGCGGGGGCACATAGCCCGCTTCGAAATGCACCTCGGCAATACGGTGATAATCGCGCTTCAGGAAACCCCAGAGGATTTCAGCGAGGAAGCGACGCTCGACAATGCCGATCCGCCCGATGATGCCGAAATCGACCAGGGCGATCTGGCCATCCGGCGTGAGGATGGCGTTGCCTTCGTGCATGTCGGCATGGAAAACGCCGTAATTGATCGCGCTGGCGAGGAAGCCTTGCGTGATGTCATTGGCGAGCTTTTTCCGGTCGAGGCCCGGCTGGTCCAGAACGCCGGCGGTGGTCAGCGGCGTGCCCTCGATCCATTCGGCGGTGAGTACGCGCTTGCCGGTCCGCTCCCAGTCCACCTTCGGCACACGGAAGAAACCGGTTTTTGCGTAGATCTCACGCATCTCGTCCGCCCCGCCCGCTTCAAGGCGAAGGTCGGTCTCCCGCAGCATGGCGCTGGCGATCGTTTCGGTGAACGCGACCGGCTTGAGGCGGCGGCTTTCGGAAGAGACGCCCTCGATCGTGCGCGCGGCGCGGCGCATGGCAGACAGCTCAAGCTCCAGCTGGCGCTCGATGCCGGGCCGCAGGATCTTCACCGCGCGGTCGCCGTCCGCCAGCTTCATCCGGTGCACCTGCGCAAGGGACGCGGCCGCCACAGGCTCCGCCAGGTCCGGGAAGAGCCGGGCTGCTTCAGCCGGACCAAACTCGGCAACGAGCGCGGCGCGGGCCTGCTTCATTGAAAAAGGCGGCAGCTTGTCCTTGAGGCGGGAGAGGTCGCCGGCGACTTCCGAGCCGAACACGTCCGGGCGCGTTGCCAGGAACTGGCCAAGCTTGATGTAGGCGGGGCCAAGCCGTTCCAGCGCGTGGGCCAGACGTTCGCCAGGGCGGCCCTTGGCGCCGCCGCCGAACACCCGGAGAAAGCCGCCCGCAATGCGGGCCGGCAATGGCAGGCGCGATTGGTATTCCCCCGGCAGGATCACGTCGTGACGGGCAAGCGCGGTGCCCGCGCGCATCAGGCGGCGATAGTCGGAAAACGCTTTCAGCACGGCGCGCCCACCCGGCCTGCGGAACCAGAAACGATGCTGGCGCGTTGATACCGCACAGAAACACTTTCAGGGAGGCTGTTATGGCCAACTCGACCGGTTCTTCCGGCAACGGACTGCTTTACTTCATTATCGGCGCCATCGTTGCGGGCGCGGCTGCGTTCGGCATCTATTACTTCACCGAGGGTGGCGGCGCCAAAGACAAGGCCAGCCTTGAGATTTCCGTCAGCGATGACGGCATCAAGATTGATGGCGACTGACCCCGGCAGCATCAGACGGCCCAGCCAAAGTGCAGGGCCGCAATGCCGCCCGAATAGTTCGTGACAGACACCTGGCTGAAGCCAGCGCCCTCGATCTCTGACCGGAAGGTTTGTTGATCGGGGAATTTGCGGATGGATTCGATCAGATACTGATAGCTTTCGCGGTCCCCGGCGACGAGTTCGCCCATGCGCGGAATGACCGAGAAGCTGTAGGCGTCATATGCCTGCTGCAATGCGGGCACTGTCATGTGGCTGAATTCGAGCACGGCCAGGCGCCCGCCAGTCTTCAGCACGCGGCGGAATTCCCGCAGGCCCGCCACGCGGTCTGCAAAGTTCCGGATGCCGAAAGAAACGGTCACCGCGTCAAAGGTCTTGTCGGCCCAGGGCAGGTTCTGCCCATCGGCGCACACCCAGTTGAGGCGGTCGCCCCATTTGGCATTGTCAGAGCGCGCCTTGCCCGCTTCGAGCATGGCGTCGTTGATATCCGACACGATGGCGGTGGCTTCGCGCGGATCGCCGCGGCGGCGGCCTGCCTTGTCGGCAAGATCGAGGAAGGCGCGCGCAAGCTCGCCCGTGCCCCCGGCTACATCGAGATGCCGCTCGCCGGGCTGCGGGTTCAGCCGGTTCATTGCGTCATGCTTCCAGAGGCGGTGCACGCCCGCGCTCATCAGGTCATTCATCACGTCATAGCGGGACGCAACCGAGCGGAAGACCCCCTTCACCCGGGCAACCTTCTCGGATTCCGTCACATCTTCGAAGCCGAAGGAGACGATGCGTTCTTTGCTGTCCTGATCTGTCATGGGCGCCTATCTTAACCGCGTTTGCCTTAGCGTATATGCGATAACGATGCCTGAATTACCTGAAGTCGAGACAGTTCGCCGCGGACTGGCCCCCGTGATGGAGGGCCGGGTGATCCTGCGTGCCGAACAGCGGCGGGCAGACCTGCGATTTCCCCTGCCCGACCGGTTCGTAGAGCGGCTGTCCGGCGCGCGGATCGAGCGGCTCGCGCGGCAGGCGAAATTCTTGGCGGCCTACCTTTCCACCGGCGAAGTGCTGGTGATGCACCTGGGCATGACGGGGCGGTTCACCATTTCCGGCCAGATGCCGGGAGAGTTCCATTACGCCCCCGCCGGCCTTGCCGCGCATGACCATGTCATCTTCCACATGGAGGGCGGCGAGACGGTGACTTATAACGATCCCCGCCGGTTCGGCTTTATGGAACTCTGGCCAACCGCAGAATTCATGGCTTATCCAAGGTTAACGGCGATGGGGCCCGAGCCCCTCTCGAACCGCTTCTCCCCTGCTTATCTCGATGAAGCACTCGCCGGAAAGGCCGCTCCGATCAAGGCAGCATTGCTGGACCAGAAAGTGATTGCGGGGCTGGGCAATATCTATGTCTGCGAGGCGCTGTTCCGGGCGGGGATTTCGCCTAAGCGGCTGTCGAAATCGATTCCCGGCCAGCGGGCGGCGCGGCTGGCGCCCGCGATCAACAGCGTGATTGCCGAGGCAATCGAGGCGGGCGGCTCGTCAATTTCCGACTTTGCGGCGACCGATGGCGCGCTCGGCTATTTCCAGCACCGTTTTGACGTTTACGACCGCGAGGGCGCGCCCTGCAAACGCTGCGGCACGGAAATCCGAAGGATCGTCCAGTCCGGACGCTCCACATTCTATTGCCCGAGCTGTCAGCGATAGGGTTTCAGCCCCAGCGAATTAAGCGGCGCGCCGAAGCCGCCAGCGACCAGCCCAGCCAGGAGCGGCGGCGCGGGCCAGAGACGGAGCAATGGCGCCGCGAGCCGGTCGCGCAGCCAGGGCATGACGGCGTCGTCCGACTGGTAAACCGGCGTGAAGGCCCAGGTCATCAGCTGGTAGAGCCGGATATGCCGCGCCCGCAGGCGCCGGAAACGGGCGAGCGCCGCGCTGACATCCTCTGCGCCCGTCAGCGCAATGAGCAAACCGTAGGCATCCAGCAGAGCCATATTGGCCCCCTGGCCAAGCTGGGGGCTGGCGGCGTGCCAGGCGTCGCCCATATGGACAAGGCGGCCCTCGGTGACCGGCCAATGCGTGCGGTGGCGATAACGGGCGAAGGTGAGCTGGTCTTGATCCGTAATCTGATCGAGCAGCAGCTGCGTCTCCGGCCAGAGGCGGCGGGCCGCATCTTTCCAGTGATTGAGCGGCGCGGCGCGGAAGCCCTCATACTGATCTGCCCGGATGGACCAGAAATAGGTGAGGCTTTCCGGCGCGTCGGGCGCCAGCCTTCCAGACGGCATGACACCGGCCATCTTCCGGGCCGCCTCATAGCGCTGCTCCAGCGCCAATCGGTCAAAGTTGCTTTCCTCCGGCCAGGGCAGCGTGGCCCACAGTGCGCCATAGGCCAGCTCTTTTCGCGGCGCCGAGGAGAGCGGCGAGCGCACGCCAAGCGCGTCGACCACGAGGCCGTATGGCCCATGCGCACCGCCCGCAGCATCAACCAGCATACCGCTTTCAGGATTGGCCGTCGTAATTCGCGTGCCCGTCACAAGCCGCGCGCCGGACGCATTGGCGGCGGCGTAGAGCACGCCGAACAGCACCGAGCGCTGAATGCCAAGGCCGGAGAGGCTCGCCCGCAGCGCCGCATAGCGCACGTCCAGCACCGACCGGCCCGTGTCCACTGAAATGCCCCACAGGCGCGCAATGGGTGAGCCGAGCGCTTCAACATCCTCCCTCAGGCCAAGGGTGCCGAGCACGGCAAGCCCCGTTTCCTGCAGCATCAGGCCAGAGCCGACGGGCCCGGCCACGTCAAACTGGTCAAACAGGGTGACCCTGTGCCCGGCGCGCGCCAGCAGGATGGCTGCCGCCAGCCCGCCAATCCCGGCCCCGGCTATGCCGATATGATAGTTCTGCGCCATGTGGTGCCCCCGCGCCGCCAGTTACAGAACCATTCAGAATGCGGGCGCCAAACGCAAGGCCTGCGACATCATTGCGGAATGCGGGTGTCGCGCGCGTTGAGATTGATCCCGACATTGCGGCGGCTCGACTCTGGCGTCAGGATGATATATCTGCGCCGAATATCAATCTGCACACGGAACATCGACAGAAGGTCCAACCCAATCAGCATTGCGGGCTCGCCTGCAAGACCGAGATCCTCGAACAGGGGCGGATCGACAACAATCATGTTCAATTTGCTGACGCTGAACTTTGCTACGGAGAGCCGCTTTACCGAAGATATCGACACTTCCAGCCGGCCACCAGTGGCGCCAATCAATTGCTGGGTCAGCTCATCTTCAGGCTTTGCCCCGGACGCCTTTGCCATTTCGGAATTGATGAAGGTGAATGGCGACCCGGTGTCGATCAGCGCCCTTCCCCGGACGCCATTCACCCGCACCTCAGTAAAGAACAGGCCATTCTCAACGATCAGGTTTCCGCGCCCGGAATTTCCATGGTCACCCTCGGGGCGCCCATCATAGGCTGAGAAGCGCGCGCTGGGAAAATCAAAATCCAGCACATCACTGCCGAAAGCTGCCGCCGGAATGACGAGCGGCGCGCCCGGCATCTGCTCCCGATCATTGTAGGCCGCGGCCAGCTTGTTCAGCCGGACGGTGCCGACACTGACATGGCCAATTTCGATCAACGGAAACTCCCGCTCTCCGAGCAGGCCGAATACCGGCACCAGCCCTGCAGTCGCGACCGGCGTCCCGATGCCCGCCTCGTCAGCGACGGATTGATGGATCATTGCCGCCGTAGCTGCAGTATCGATGATTGCGTCAATTGCCGGAGCATCATTCACGCTGACTCGCGCCGTAAAATAGCCTGCCTCGCTGCGTTGCAGCGGAATCGGGTTCTGACCGACAGATGCGAAGACAAATGTCGGCAAGCCACAGAAGACGATCAGAATGCAGACCAGTCGCCCGACAGCCGGAAGCCATCGCTTTTGATTTATACGCTTACTGTGCATCGGCAGATCCTCCCGTATCTTCCCGGCACTTGACGGCGAGCATGCCACATTCCGGCGCCTTTCGCCAGAAGCGTCACACCATACCGCCGTCCGTTGGCAGGCCCAGCAGGACGCGGCCCGTCAGCTCCAGCGTTGCAGGCGCAGTGACGATATGCTGGGTGATGGCGTGGGCATCGCGAAACCGGCGCTGCAGGTCGCTCGCCTCAAACAAGGCAGCGCCGCCGCCCAGATCGTAGAGCGTCCGGCAAATATCCGCGCCTGTCCTCGTCATGTGCGTGCAGGCGAGGCGCAGGTCCGCCCGCGCCTCTATCGGTATTTCGCCGTCGCTAAGGGCAATCTGCCAGACACGGTCAATCTCGGCGAAAAGATAAGCCCGGGCCGCGCGCCAATCCGCCATACAGCGGGCATACTCCGCCTGAATGATATGCCGCTCACTGAGCGTTTTGGCTGAACCCTGGCTTTTCTTGGCGCCCGCCAGGTCCGCAAATGCTTCAAGGCTGCCACGCGCGTTCCCCATGGCGACAGCGGAGACGCCGAGCGCAAGCAAGCCAAACGCCGGAAATTTGTAAAGCGCCCCGCTTTCCCGTGGTATGTCCGCCACGAGGGAAACCGACCGGCCTTTGGGGACCAGAATGTCCTTCACCTCGATATCGCCGGAGCCCGTCCCCTTCAGGCCCATCACATGCCAGGTGTCATGCAAGATCGCCTCGCTTGCCGGGAACACCATCATCCGGGCGTCGGGCGCGCCGGAAGGCAGGCGCTTCATCTCGCCATTTTCCCAGATCGTGCATCCGCCGCACAGCCAGGTGCAGTTGGCCGAACCCGACCCCCACTGCCAACGGCCTGAGACGCGGTAGTGATCCCCCTCGACCACAGCGCGCCCCATCGGGGCAAACACGCCGCCGGTGATCGTCATTGGATCGGCATATACGTCGCGCGCGTTTTCCGCGGACATATAGGCCGCATTGAGCGCCGTCGTTGCAGCGATCATCACGCACCAACCCGCGCTTGCATTGGCGGCCGAGGCCGCTTCAGTCACCTCGACAATCTCTCGCGGGGAGCATTCAAGCCCCCCCAGGGATCTGGGTGTCACCATCCGGAAGACGCCGGTTGCCGCCAGCTTGGCCGCCAGATCCGCCGGCAGTCGCCGCGCCACCTCCATCTCCGCGGCCCGGGCGGCGAGCTCCGGCAGAAGGGGCACCAGTCTCTCCATCGGGACCACCTCTCGCGGCATGATCATTCGCCCCCCTCGCCAGCGCGGTAAATACTGATCCCGTCCTTGAAGGTTTCGACGACCCGGACGTCTCTCAGTGAAGCAGGGTCCACGCTCAGCGGATTGGCCGACAGGATCACAAGATCGGCAAGCTTGCCGGGCGAGATCGATCCTTTCTGTCCCTCTTCAAAATATTGATAGGCCGCATTCGCGGTAATCGCCTTGAGCGCGTCGCGCGGGGTTGCGCGCTGATCAGGCCCCAGCACGGCGCCAGAACGGGTCTCCCGGTTTTCCGCCACCCAGAGCAGTCGGATCATGTCCGGCGGCACAACGGGCGCATCATTATGGATCGTATACGGAATTCCAAGATCGGCCGCAGCCGCCATAGGGCTGATGAAGGATGCCCGGTCAGGCCCCATCACCGAATCCCGGTGCCAATCGCCCCAGAAGAAGGGATGAGCGGCAAAGAAGGAAGGAATTATACGGGCTGCCGCCACTTCCTCCAACTGGTCCTGCCTCGCGGTCTGGGCATGAATAATAACCGGCCGCAGATCTACCTCCGCATAATCGGCAATCGCCGGCACTGCGATGTCCAGAAACTGGTCAATAGCGCGGTCGCCATTGGCATGCGCGATCACCTGGATCCCCCGCGCGAATGCCTGGTCAATCAGCGACGCCACGCTCTCGTCGGAATAAATGGCATATCCGGAATAATCGCTCCCCTGCCCAGGCGGCGGCACGACATAGGGACGGGTAAACCAGGCTGTTTTTCCTTGCGGCGACCCGTCCAGCACCAGCTTGATCCCACCAACCCGGAAATGACCGTCATAGCTTTTCGACGTCGTAAAATCCTCGCCAATCGAAGCGCCGTTCGAAAAATGCTGGTAGGCGACGACATCGAGATAAAGGTCGCCGGCGGCGGCCACTTTACGTAAGTCTTCTATCTGCTGGGGTCGCGCCGCGCCTTCCTGCACCGTGGTGATTCCGTAAGACGCGTAGAGTTTCTGTACCTCAGCAATGCCCGACAGGCGTTGGCTCTCGACAGGCTGTGGCATCTTCTGGAACACGAAGTAAAGCGCCGCCTCTTCCAGAACACCGCTCGGCGTTTTCCCATCCGCTTCGCGCCGGATCACGCCGCCGGGCGGGTCTTGAGTCTCCGGGGTAATTCCCAGTGCGGCAAGGCAGGGTGTGTTGCAGGAGGCAAGATGCGCAGAGGTGTGCATCAGCAGGATCGGCTTTTCCGAAGACACCGCGTCAAGGTCACCGCGAACGGGATGGCGTTGCTCCGCAAGCAGAGAATCGTCATATCCCCACCCTGTGATCCAGGGGGCTTCGGGATGGGCGTCGGCCCAGTCGCGCAACACCTGCTGCAGCTCCGTCATATCGCGCACAGGGCCTGCTGGCGGCGGCTGAAGATTGGCCATCGCCGCAGCCTGCGCCATCATGGCAAAGTGGCCATGTGTATCGATGAAACCAGGCAGCAGGGCCGCGCCTCCAAGGCTGCGCAGTTCTGCGCCCTTGCCTGCCTGCAGGAGCACTTCCTCACGCGGCCCAACCGCCAGAATACGTCCGTCGCGAATGGCAACCGCTTCGGCCGCTGGGATCGCGTCGTCCATTGTGACGATGTCGGCGTCAACCAGAACCAGCGTGCCGGTGCCATCTGGCTGCGGCGAAGTTGGCCCGCTGCATGATGCGGTCAAGCTGATGCCGAACGCGGCGGCTGCAACCCGAATCCTGTTCACTGCTGAAACTGACACAGACTTCCTTCCCCATATTATTACTTGTTTTGGGGAACCATCGGCCAAACCGACGGTCTCTGGCAAGCCTTACAAATCGAGTGGCCTATTGTTCGAGTAGCACACGCAGCTTTTCCGGCGCCGCATGATGCCAGGAAAGGGTAAGCGCAGAGCGCAGTGTTGTCAGATCACATTTCACCAGGCGGATCGATGTGGCACCCTTCTCTCCCCATTTGTTGGGAACAGGGAAGAATATCTCAGGCTCTGCTTCGCACAGCATCTGCTGCTCATCGACGGTGAGGAAAACGTTCGAAAATTCATGATGCGGCGGCAGGGTGCAAAAGATCTTTCCCTTCGGCGCGTCCACCCGAAAACTCGTCCAGTCAAAGTGCGGTCGCTCAATCGTGCGGGGCAACCGCAGCGCTTCCATGCGCAGCTTTTCCGGCTTGATCATATCGACAGCGCCCCAAGCACCACAGCCGTCGTAAGCGCCGTAATCAGGATACAGAAATAAATGCCGTCGAGCGTGATGACCCGCAGGATCGAGCTAAATACCCCCCGCTCGTAAACTACACGGTTGAGCCGGTAGAGATACCAGTTGGAATAAACCAGCAGGGCCAGCGTCACCCAGCCTCCCCCGATGAGGAAGGACAGGATCACGCCGATCGTCATCGCAAAGAAGAGCGCTGAATGGAAATGCAGCGACACGATGAAGTGATCAAAGAAGAAGAACCTACGCCGCCAGAGATACACGAGTGCCAGAAGACAAGCGTAGACCGGCAGCATGACGAACATCAGGCGCGGAATCCATTCTTGGGTTTTCTCAGCCAGGCGTCCGGGATTGTCCATCACCTCTGCGAAGCGGGCGGCTTCAGCGTCGCCCTCGTTGCCAGCCTGGCGAACTGAGTCCAGTGCTTCTTTCGGCATAAAGCCTACCCATTCGCCTTCACCCGTCTGAGAGGCAGGCTCTTCGCCCGGCTTGGCGGGCGGATCGGGAATGAAGGCATCCGGCCCGCTCTGCCAGAGTGCCTCGACCTCATTGATGCCATCCAGCGCACCACGGTACTCTTCATCCGTCATCTCGCCTGCAGCATAGGCTCTTTCGATTTCCGCGCGCGCTTCCCCGAAATTCTGCGCGCCATCCGGCACGATATTGAACCCCTGCCCGGTCACCAGCGGCAGCACGACGAAGAAAATCAGCGACGCCAGAACATACAGGCGGAAGGGCGGAATGAACCGCGCCCGCTGGCCATCAAGATAAGCCTTGGTCATCCGCCCCGGACGGATCAGCAGGGCGGGCAATGTGCGCGCGATGCGGCCATCAACCGAAAACAGCGTTTCCACCCCCTCGCCGATCAGCGACCAGAAAGGCCGCCGCATGCTTTTGGCGCTTTGCCCGCAATGCTGACAAAACTCGCCTGCCAGTTCGGCCCCGCAATTTCGGCAATGGGTATCGGGACTGCTGCCACCTTTCGGCCCGGCAAGTCCGGCGGCCGCATCGGCTGCCGCATGCTCCATCGCGGCCCCCGCAGCATCTCCGAATGAATCGCTCATAGTCCCTCCCATTGAGTCAGCGGAATATTCTCGGCTTCCTCGCCATGAAACGCCGCGTCGCTTCGTGGTATCGCAAAGCGCGCCCCTCCGGCGCAAGCCCATAGGTTCGCCCCCGCAGATACGCCATCAGATCGTGCCGTTTTCCGGCCGCTTCCAGCATCGCCGGGCTCAAAGTTTCACCAATCCCGACCCTTAAAGGCCTACCCATCCGGCGCCGCACCTCCCGGAACACCAGCGCCAGCCGCAGCTCCAGCGACAGATGCGAAGCGATCTGGAAGAGGCGGGAGTTCTGCCCCTCAAAGAAGATGGGGGTCACTGCCGCTCGGCCATGCGTGATAAGCTTGGCCGCAAACGGTTTCCAGTCGTCATCCACCGCCAGCGGATCGAACGGCCCCGGCGTGGTGGAGACCCCGCCCGCCGGAAACACGATCACACAGCCGCCCGCCTTCACATGCGCCAGCGCCGCCTTGCGCATGGCAATGTTGGCCGACACCGCCTCCCGCGTGGCCGCAAAGTCTACCGGCAAAAGAAACGGCCTCGCCTCAGGCACCGCATCAAGCACCGAATTCGTCAGCACCCGAAAGTCACGCCGCCGCTGGCCCACCAGCCAGCTGATGACGAGCCCATCGAGCACGCCGAAAGGATGGTTCGCCACGATCACCAGCGGCCCCTCTGCCGGCAGATCGGCCAGCCGCGCGCTATCAAACAGCACGGTCAGATCCAGCAGCCGGATCGCCGCATCGAAAAACCCCGTCTCGCCCAGCTCCCCGGCGCGGTAGCGCTCATAAAGGCGCGCCAGTTTCGGCTGCCCTGTCGCCCGCTCCACCGCGCGCACCAGCGCCCGCTTCAGCGGGTCGTGGAAATACGCCGCATAGGAAAGTTCCGGCGCGGCGACAGTGTCCATCAGAGCCGCCACATCCGCGCGAGGTTGTTCTTCTGCATGTCGGATGATCCGCCCACGATCGGCATGCCCAGAAGATCTCGCAGATTGCGCTCGATGTCATAGGCATCCGACAGGCCATAGGCGCCGATCACCTGCTGGCAGGCAAGGCCGATCTCCACGCCCGTATCGGCCACATATAGCTTTGCCATCGCCGTCTCTGCTGAGCAGGGCTGGCCCGTGCCCGCCAGCCAGGCGGCGTGATACAGCATGTGGCGGCAGGCGGCGAGCTTGGTGCGCGCGTTCACAAGCTTATGGGCAATCGCCTGATGTTGGCCAATGCGCTTGCCAAACTGCTCGCGCTCCCCGGCATAGCGCCAGGCCTCTTCCAGTGCCGCGCGGGCAAGGCCGAAGGCGACCGCCGTAATCTCGATCTTCTCCACGTCCAGCGCGCGGCCGGCGAGCGCCTCCCAGCCCTTGTTCCATTTCTCCGGCCCGCCGACGATGGCGCTTTCCGGCAGGCGCACATCATCGAGGAACACATCCATCGAATGGGTGTAGCGCAGATTGGCATGCTCGATCGGCGCCATGGTGACGCCTTCCGCCTTTGTGGGCACAAGGACGAAAGTGAGGTTTCCATGACGCGCGCCCGGCTCGCCCGATCGGCAGAGGCAGTAGATATAGTCCGCCCAATCTGCGCCCGTGCACCAGCGCTTGGCACCCTTGATGACAATCTCGCCGCCCTGGCGTTCCACGCGCGTTTCAACACTCGGCAAATCCCCGCCCACATTCGGCTCGGACAGGCCATAGGCGAGGAAGAGCTCCCCGCGCGCGAGCTTTGGTAGCAACTCTTCCTTCTGCGCTTTCGATCCGTTCTCGGAGATGTTGAGCCCACCATAAAAGGCCGCGTGAATAAAAGGTCCGGCCATCGACGGCCCGCCCTGGCACAGCTCTTCGATGACAGCGGCGGCGGCGTAAATATCCTCGCCCTGCCCACCATATTCTTCCGGAATAGTCAGGCCTATGAGGCCCATCTCCGCAATCTCGCGGAACAGCGCGCGGTCCCAGGTCGCCTCCCGGTCCCATTGCCGGCGCTTCTCGCGCGGCATCTTCTCCGCCACCCAGCGGGAAAGCTGTCGGCGGATTTCAGTAACGTGATCGGGCTCTGCGGCAAAACTGGTCATGCCGCAGTTCTCTTCTATCCGCCGATTTCGTCAAGGCTGAACGGGGTGGATTGGTAAGTCTGGTTGATCCAGTTGCCAAACAGCAGATGGGCATGGCTGCGCCAGCGGTTAAGCGGCTGACGGTTCGGATCGTCCTCGGGATAATAGCCGAACGGCACCTGGATCTGTTTGCCCTGGCTGCGGTCGCGGTCAAACTCTTCCTTCAGGGAGAAGGAATCATATTCAACATGGTTGAACATGAAGAGGCTGCGGCTCTCCTTATGCTCCAGCAGGCAGGGGCCAGTTGCATCGCTGTCGATCAGCAGGCGGAGCGCAGGCCGCTCCAGCACATCGGGGCGGCGCACCTCGGTCCAGCGGGAAACGGGAATGGAGAAATCATCGGAAAAGCCGGAGAGATAAGGCGAGGCCGGATCAAGGTTGCGGTGCCGGAACACGCCGAAGGCCTTGGCCTCCAGCTCATATTTCGGCAGGCCATGGAAATGCCAGGCCGCCGCCATCGCGCCCCAGCAGATATAGAGCGGGGAATGGACATGCGTCTTCGTCCAGTCGAATATCTGCGCCAGCTCTTCCCAATAGGTTACCTCTTCAAAGGGCAGCGTTTCGACCGGCGCGCCAGTCACGATAAAGCCGTCAAACTTCCGCTCCCGGAGCTCTTCCCAGGTCTGGTAGAAGCTGATCAGGTGTTCCTGCGAAGTATTCTTCGGCGTGTGTCCGCCCACGCGCACCAGCGTCAGCTCGATCTGCAGCGGCGAGGCGCCCAGAAGGCGCGCAATCTGCGTTTCCGTGCGGATCTTGTTGGGCATCAGGTTCAGAAGGCCGATCTGCAGCGGGCGGATGTCCTGACGCACAGCGTCAGACTCGCGCATCACCGCAACGCCCTCTTTCAACAGGGTTTCGCGCGCGGGCAGCGTATCTGGAATACGGATCGGCATGGCTCAAACGTCCTCTTCGGCCCGCTTCAGGTCCAATAAACAATGCCGAAAAAGGGGGGAAGGCAGGCCCGAAGGGCGGGGTGTTCCTGCTTCTCGGCCCTTTAGCGACTTGTTTAACGTGGCTGCAAGCCGGCCGGCCAAATCACCACGGAGGGGGATTTAGTACGCCTTGGCGGCGGCGTCAAACGGTCAGCCCTTTCGGCAAAGCGCGTCTCACTCCCCCGTCAGCTTCGGCGGGCGGCGCTCCTTGAAGGCGGCCACGGCTTCTTTCCGGTCGCCCAGATAGTTGGAAACGCTTTCCCAGCCGATGCTGGCATCCATCATCTGCGCGGCCAGCGCGCGCAGCGGAATGTTCGCGGCGGTCTTCGTCCACCGCACGGCCCATTTCGGGTTGGCCATGATCTTGCCGGCGATTTCGTCCACCTTTGCGTCGAGTTCGGCGGCAGGCACGGCATAATTGATCAGGCCGAGCGCCTTGGCTTCCGGCGCGCTCAGCAGGTCGCCCGTCATCAGCAGTTCCTTCGCCTTGGCAAAGCCGATCAGCTGCGGCCAGATCACCGCGCCGCCATCCCCGGCCACCAGGCCCACCTTCACATGCGGGTCGCCGATCTTTGCCGTTTCGTCGGCAATGATCACATCGCACAGCAGCGCAATCGTCGCGCCGAGCCCGGCGGCAGCGCCATTCATCCGGCAGAGGATCGGCTTTTCCATCTGCAGCAGCGTCACGACGATCTGCTTTGCGTCCCAGCCGATGGCGCGGAAACGTTCGGGATGGGCAATCTGCTCCTCGAACCAGTCAAAATCCCCACCCGCGCAAAAGGCGCGCCCCTTGGCCGAAAGAATGATAAGGTCGCTTTCTGCGTCCCGCTGCAGGCAATTGAACACCAGTGCCAGCTCGGTATGCATCTGCTCGTCCACGCCATTCACCGGATGGTCGGACGTGATATACGCCGTCAGCACGCGGCCCTTCCGCTCGAATGTGAAGCGTTCCCATTTGTCCTGGGTAATGTCATAGGCCGCGCTCATGTTTCCTCCTGAATTCTTTGCCCTGCACCCTATCTGCCGCCCCCTTCCCCGCAAGGCCATAAATCCGCCCCAGCGCCCCGCCACACCCCCGAGCGTTGGAACCAAGTCACCGCGCAGGCGTTCAGTTTTTTCGTGATCACAGACTTTGAAGACACATCCGGCTCGTTGAGCGAAACCCTCCGGCAGACGCTGGCGGAAATCGACACGCCGAAGATCACGCTGCGCCATCTGTTCGATCTGATTGGTGAGCAGGGTTTATTGTTCCTGTGCGCGATGCTGGCGATCCCGTTCCTGCTGCCAATCTCGATTCCGGGGCTCAGCTCCATCTTCGGCCCCGCCATCATCCTGATCGCGGCTGGCATCACGGCCAACCGCCTCCCCTGGTTGCCGAAGCGGCTGATGCGGAAGGAGCTTGATGCCGAAAAGATCAAACAGACCCTGTCGCGCGGCCTCGGCCTTGTCGGGCGGATCGAACGGTTCATACGTCCCCGCTTCAAGGGCCTGACTGCGGCTGGCATCCCTTCGCGGATCAATGGCGCGGCCCTGATCTTCGCGGCGATCCTGCTGATGGCGCCGTTCGGCCTGATCCCATTTTCCAACACGCTGCCCGCCTTTGCCATCCTTCTGATGTCCATCGGCATGACCCAGCGCGACGGGCTCGTCGTCATCGTTTCCTATCTGCTGATTGTTGCTACGCTGATCTATCTTGGCATTCTGGTCTGGCTGATGGTCCAGGCAGGCCAGGGTGTCTCCGGCCTCCTCGGCAGCTGATCCCCCTTGCCAGCACGTCCCACTGGTGGCAGCTTTGAGGGTAGCGGAAAGGCCCGCGCAGATCCCCCGGCACAGCCGTCGGGACGCCAGCCTCCCTCCGCGGAGATGAGCGCCAGAAATGGTGAGCGCGCAAGGTGAAAGCCAAGGCGCGCAGGACCGCACAGGACAGGTCGGCGCGGGGCCCATATGGGCGGCCAAGCCGTTTACTGCGATCCTCACATCTCCTTCGCCAGCCACGCCTGCGGCCAGTCACGGCCCATGCGAACCTGCACCTGAAGGAGGCACTCTGCCTATGTCCATCCAGTCCCTGTTGAGCAGCGGTGAAACCGCGCTGCTTTCCTGCAAACCCGACGACCTGCTGACCACTGCCGTTCATCTTCTTATCGGCGCCGCGTCCAACGCCGTTGCCGTCACCGGTCCCTCCGGCCAACTCGTCGGTATCCTGACGGATCACGATATCGTGCGCGCCATAAATGCTGGACACGGATCACTTGGCAAAGCGCGCGCCGAAGACTGGATGACCCGCCCCGTGGTCACCGTCACGCCAGACACAAGCCTCTCCAACGCACTCGGCATGATGGGCCAC
The DNA here is from genome assembly GCF_019679475.1 of Hyphomonas sediminis. Lineage (NCBI taxonomy): Bacteria > Pseudomonadati > Pseudomonadota > Alphaproteobacteria > Hyphomonadales > Hyphomonadaceae > Hyphomonas > Hyphomonas sediminis. The sequence goes on along the minus strand of NZ_JAIEZP010000001.1, from coordinate 1,020,241 downwards.
CACCGCATTCGCCACGTCATCGTGACGGATGAGAACGGCAAACCGCTCGCCGTGGTCGGCGTGCGCGCCATCCTCGCCAAGCTGCAGGAAATCAAGGAGATGGAAATCCACGTCCTTCGGGACATGGCCGTCGCCAGACGCTAGGAAACCCGCTAGGGCTCGCGGAAACGAGGAGTTTCCGCCGATGACCCGAGACACGCTTTTCATCCTGCCGCCCGGTTTCGAAGCCAATGGGCGGCGGGAGTTCTGCCCCGAATGCGCTGAGATCTGGGGCGTGCTCGCCTGGTATCCTGCATTGAAAGAGGCGCTCGACATTGAATATGTCGGCATCGACCATCCGCGCGCGCCCATCGTGGATCTACTTGGCCCTGGCAATCACAATGCGCCGACCCTCGTGCTGGCCGCCGCCAGCCCGCGCGCGCCCGGCATTCCCTATTCCGAAGCCGGCGGCCATGCCTACCTGCCCTCCGCCCGCCTGATCGCCCGGCACTTTGCCGCCCTCCACGGCACCGCCCATCCGCGCGGCAGCTGACCGGACGCGCAGCGGCCCTTGCCTCCCGCTGCGTCAGCAGCCCCTATCTTTCCCGCGATAACAAGACACCGACCGGAGGAAACCGCCATGCCCGCCCCGCCCATCAAGACCCGCATCACTGAAATGCTCGGCATCGAGAAGCCAATCATCCAGGCGGCCATGGGCTGGATCGCCCGCTCGCAGCTCTCTTCGGCTGTTTCCAATGCCGGCGGCATGGGCATCATCGAAACGTCTTCGGGCGAGCTGGACGCGATCCGAGACGAAATCCGGAAAATGAAAACCCTGACGGACAAGCCCTTCGGCGTGAACGTCGCCCAGGCCTTCGTGCGCGATCCGGATATCATCCCCTTCATCATCGATCAGGGCATCAAATTCGTCACCACTTCGGCGGGCGACCCGATGAAATACACCGCAACCCTGAAAGAAGCCGGGCTAACGGTCTTCCATGTGGTCCCTTCCCTGTCCGGCGCGCTGCGCGCCATTGAGGCAGGTGTCGACGGGTTGATCGTGGAGGGCGGCGAAGGCGGCGGCTTCAAGAATGCCAAGGATGTCGCCTCGATGGTCCTGATCCCGCAGGTCTGCGAAGCGGTCGATGTGCCCGTCGTCGCTGCCGGCGGCATCACGGATGGACGCAGCATGGCAGCCGCCTTCGCCCTCGGCGCTGAAGGCGTGCTGATGGGCACGCGCATTCTCTCTTCCGCCGAAAGCCCGGTCCATCCGAACTGGAAAGACGCCATCGTGGGCGCCGACGCGACCGACACCGTGTTCCTTAACCGGCAAGGCCCCGGCCCGGCCCTGCGCGCCCTGCGTACCGAACGCACCACGCGCCTCGAGAAAGAAGGCAGCCCCAACATCTTCGGCGAATTCGCCGGCACGCAGGCGGTCTACTTCAAGGGAGACCTGGAGGCCGGCATCGCCCTTACAGGTCAGGTCGCCGGGCGGATCAAGGAGGTCAAACCGGTCGCCCAGGTCTTCGAGGAAACGCTTGCAGAATACCACCAGGTGGTCTCCCGCCTGCCCCGCTGAACGGAAATTTCCGGCATTCGGGGCAATTCTCGCACGAAATCGCCCCTTCCTGCCCGTTTCTCTGGAAATCTCCGCCTCAGCTGTCTAAACCCTCTGCAATCTTCGTTGCCAGAGGAAGCATGATGAAAATGACCGAAGCCCTGAAGGGCGGCGCCGCCGCTCTTGTTCTTGCCGCCACAGCCGCCTGCGGCGCTCCGGAAGCGGCCAAGCCTGAATCGGAAGTCACCAGCCAGATCGAACTGCCCGAAATCACCGTTTCCGATGCAGAGCTCGAAGGAAACCCCTTCCGCGCCGAATGGACCGGCGAGTATGGCGTTCCGCCCTTCGCCGAGATCAAGAACGAGCACTACATGCCGGCGGTCAAGAAGGGCATCCTCGAGATGCGCGCCGAGATCGACGCCATCGTCAACAATCCTGAAGAGCCGACCTTCGAGAACACCATCCTGGCGATGGAGGCTTCGGGCAAGTCGCTCGACAAGGCAGTCCGCGTGTTCGGCAATATCACCAATACCGACACCAATGACGCGCTGAACGCCCTGGAAGGCGAAATCTATCCGATGCTCACCCGTGAGCAGGATGCGATCACCTTCAACCCGAAACTCTTCGCCCGCGTGCAGGCTGTCTACGACCAGAAAGACCGCCTCGGCCTCGACGAGCAGGACGCACGCCTGCTGGAGTTGACCCACCGCAACTTCGTCCGTGCTGGTGCAAACCTCTCGCCGGATGTTCAGGCGGAAGTCGCCAAGCTCAACGCTGAAATCTCCGGCCTGACGACCGAGTACGGACAGAACCTGCTCAACGCCACCAACGCCTTCAAACTGGAAATCAACGATGCGGCCCGCCTCGGCGGCCTGTCGGACGACTTCAAGAACGCCATCAAGGTGGACGGTGAAGACAAATGGCGCGTCGGCATCAGCCGCTCCTTCTTCGAAGGCTTCATGTCCAGCGCGGAAGACCGCGATCTGCGCTCGCAACTCTTCGACGGCTACCGCCTGGTTGCCTCTTCCGGCGAGTATGACAACGGCCCGCTCGCCATCAAGCTCGCCCAGCTTCGGGCCAAGCGCGCCGAACTGATGGGCTATAAGAGCCATGCGCATTATGTGCTTGAGCAGCGCATGGCCCACACGCCGGAAGCTGCCGTCGAATTCCTGGAAAAGGTTCTTAAGCCTGCCCTGGAACGCGCCGCTGAAGAGCAGGCAGACATGGAAAAGATCGCCGGTCACGAGATCCTCGGACATGACTGGTGGTTCTACTCTGAAAAAGTCCGTGCCGACCGCTACGCTTTCGATGAAAACCAGCTGCGCCCCTATTTCGAACTTGGTGCGTCCACGGAAGGTGCATTCGAAGTGGCTTCCCGCCTCTTCAACATCTCCTTCAAGGAAGTTCCGGTCGATGGCTGGAACCCGGTCGTGAAATCCTATGAAGTGACCGACAACGCCACCGGCGAGCATCTTGGTCTTCTGATGATCGACAACTTCGCCCGCGAAACGAAGCGCGGCGGCGCCTGGATGAGCACCTATCAGTCGGCGTCCGATGTTGATGGCGAGCGCATCCGCCCGATCATCACCAACAACATGAACCTGGTCACGCCGGCCGCCGGCCAGCCGGCCCTGCTCTCGCCGACCGAAGTGGAAACCCTCTTCCACGAGTTCGGCCACGGTCTGCACGGCCTGCTGACGCAGATCCGCTACGCCAGCTTCTCCGGCGTCTATGGCGGCCCGGACTATGTTGAGCTGCCCTCGCAGATCATGGAACACTGGGTAACCGAGCCGCAGGTGCTGGCAATGTATGCCAAGCATTACGAAACCGGCGCGCCGCTGCCGCAGGATCTTGTCGACAAGATGAACAAGGCCTCAACCTTCAATCAGGGCTTCAAGACGACCGAATACATCGCCGCCTCCCTGATCGACCTGCACTGGCACATGCTCTCCTCTGAAGAAGCCGCGAAGATCACCGATGCGCGCGCCTTCGAAAAATCCGTCCTCGAAAAGTACGGCATTCCGGAGATCATCGAGCCGCGTTATCGCTCGACCTATTTCTCCCACATCTTTGCGGGCGGCTATGCAGCCGGCTACTACGCCTATCTGTGGGCGGAGATCCTCGATGCAGACGGCTTCGACGCCTTCAAGCAGACCGGCGACATCTTCAATCCGGAAGTCGCTGCGAAGCTGAAACAATGGGTCTTCGAATCCGGCGGCCTGCGCGAGACCGATGAGCTCTACCGCAACTTCCGCGGTTCTGACCCCGGCATTGAGCCACTGCTGCGCAATCGCGGCTTCGCCGAGCCCTCGCCGGCAGAAGGCTGATCTGGCGCGCCCTCTTCCGCCATGCGGGAGAGGGCAGTCGGCTCTTTGGCCAAACAAAAAACCCCGCCTCGGCCGAGGCGGGGTTTTCTGTATCCGGAAGCTCCGTATCGGGGGCTTAGCCGCCGACAACCGGGTCCTTGCAGATCAGCGCACGAATTTCGTCTTCATTGCGCGCCTTCCGCAGGCCTTCGCGCACGGCGGTCTGGCGGAAGAAACGGCTGACCTGGGCCAGGGCCCGCAGGTGGTCCGCCCCGGCGCCATCTGGCGCCAGCAGCATGAAGATGAGATCGCAGGGGCGGTCATCGATGGCTTCGAAGTCTACGCCATGAGCCAGGCGCAGGAAGCCGCCAACCGGCGCACTCAGACCGGCGAGGCGGGCATGCGGGATCGCAACCCCCTCCCCGACGCCGGTTGAGCCGAGCCGTTCCCGCTCCATGACAGCATCCTCAATCGTGCGCGCACCAATCCGGGTCGCCTCGCTGAGGGCCTCGCAAAGCACATGAATGGCTTGCTTCCGGCTGGTTGCCTCATGGTAGGGGATAATGACTCCACCTTGCAGCAGAGCACTCAAATCGGTGGCCATCAAACTACTTTCCGTAGCGCGTCGCATTAATTCCGGGGGGTATTGGCAGGGTCAACCCAGCCAATATGCCCATCGGGGCGGCGGTAGACCATATTCAGGCCATCATGGCTAGCGTTTCTGAACATCAGTGCCGGAACATCCTGCAATTCCAGCTGCATCACCGCCTCGGAAACGGACATCGTCCGGATCTGGACCTGGGTTTCGGCAACCGTAAGGGGAGCGTCGCCGACCTCCACGCCCGTATCAACAGAATCGTCTGCTTCCTCGTCATCTGTGGCCCGGATAAGGGTTTCTGCGGCAAACTCTGCCGGCAGGACGGGCTGGCCATTGGTATGATGGTCCTTCAGGCGGCGCTTATAGCGGCGCACCCGTTTTTCCATCTTGTCGAGACTTGCCTCCAGCGCGGCATAGGGGTCGTCCGCCTTGCCAGTCGACTGGAGAATGATCCCGGACGGCAAATGGACATTACAGTCGACTTCGACGAACGGACCCTGCTGGGATACAAAAACGTTCGCGTCTCCCGTGCGGCTGAAATACTTCGATACGGCGGCTTCGAGACCCGTCTCGATCCGCCCTCTCAGCGCCTCACCCAGTACCATATGCTTGCCGGTGATCTGAATCTGCATGGACGTCTCCTTTGCGGTTAGCCTTTAGGACCCCTTCTTTGAGATAAGTATGCCTCAGGAACCTTCCAGTGGCGACTCTAATCCGATCGAAGTTGTCCGATGTGTCTGAAACCTAATGTGTTAATGGCCCCGCGCCCGGCCATACGCAGTAATCCGGAAGGGCGGAGTCGGTTCCCGGCAAGCGGGCCAAATTCGGTTGATTGCGACCGGGCGATTGATTAGCATTGCCGGGTCAGAAAAGGAGAGGCTGTGGCGGGTTAGCCCGGCCCCCGCGAACGCGGGTCCTGACCGTCACTTCTGGTGATCCTTGTGTCCCGTAACCTTGTCACGACCTTGTCACGCCGCCGCAAATCCGCGCCGGCGCCTGCGAAAGGTCACACCATGCAACTTCAGATTTCCGTTATCACACTCGGCATTGCCGATATTTTCCGTTCACGCCGCTTTTATGCCGAAGGCTTTGGCCGGCAGCCGGCCTTCGAGAGTGAGAAGATCCTCCTCTATCAGATGAACGGGCATGTGATGGGCACCTGGAACCCAGCCTGGCAGATCAATGCCGAAGGCCACGCCAGCTTCGCCCTTTAGGCGGTCGCCCTACGCCTCCTCCGCCCTCTTCGAATAGCCATGCTTTTTGAGGAGGCCGCGGAGCTGGTGGTAGGTGAGGCCAAGGGCTTCGGCCGCCCGGCCCTGATGGCCGGCGGCGCGCGCCAGCGCGTCGTCGATCATTTGCATCTCGGTCAGCCGGATCGCTTCCTCGAACGTCCGGGCCGGGCCGGCGGGCCGGTCGGCCGGCTCAAGCGCAGGCGGCTCCGGCGGCGCAGATAGGGCCACCGGAATGGATGCGCCGTTGGAGTTTTTGCCCGGCTCGTTGGAGGAATGGTTGGAGTTTTTTGCGCCCCCTTTCAGGCCACTTTTCGGGCGCCAGGGAGAGGCGAACGGATCAAGCGCCGCCGGCTCGAACCGGACCGGTTCATAGGGCGCAGACAGCAGCGCGCGATGGGCGAGCCTTTCGGCGAAATTGCGCAGCTCGCGGACATTGCCCGGCCAGTGATAGGCTTCGATCGCCTCCAGCGCCGAAGGCGCAAATCCGGGAAAATCCTGAGCCATTTCAACGGCCATACGCCGCGCAAAGAACTGCGCCAGCAGGGTCTTGTCGCCATGCCGGGCGCGGAGCGGCGGCAGCGTGATCACATCGAAGGACAGCCGGTCCAGCAAGTCCCACCGGAACGCCCCGGCGTCCGCCATCGACGGCAGATCGCCATTCGTTGCCGCCACGATGCGAACATTGGTGGTCAGCACTTTGGAGCCGCCAACCCTTTGAAATTCCCCGTATTCTACGACCCGCAGCAGCTTTTCCTGCACCTGCTGGGACGCGGTTGCGATCTCGTCGAGAAAGATCGTGCCCCCGTCGGCCAGCTCGAACCGGCCCCGGCGCATCTCGGTCGCCCCGGTGAAGGCGCCGCGCTCATGGCCGAACAATTCTGAATCCAGAAGGGTTTCGGAGAGGGCCGCGCAATTGACCTTCACGAACGGGCCTTCCCACCGCTTTGACAGGAAGTGCAGCCGCTCGCCCACCAGCTCCTTACCCGTCCCCCGCTCCCCGATCACCAGCACCGAACGGTCGAGCGGCGCGAGCCGGCTCGCCTGCTCCAGCGCGCTGAGCCAGGCCGCAGATTCCCCAATCAGTTGAGTTGCCCTCTGTTCCATGAAGCATTTTTAGCCAATTTGATTGGCCAAATCCATCAATCTTTTGGCTGTATTAGCCTGCAACTCCTTAACGAATCGCCTGGAAAAACTTTTTTATTGTTATTTTACAAGGTGGTATGAAATTAATTTCGAACTGGCACGGGTCTTGAAATCTAGTTGCCATCAGGGCGACGGGCGTTGCCAACCAACTGAACCAAGGACGAAACAGAAAATGAGCTACCAGGACGATCACTACAGCCCCCGCACGGACGCTGGCCGCTTTGGCCGCTGGCTCAAGACGCGCCGGGCGGAGACGTGGATGTTCTTCGCCGTGGGCGTCTTCCTCGGCGGCTTCTTCTTCTGATCTCCAGTTACGAAAGGACAAACCCCATGGGTCTCTTCTCCCGTCTCGGCGACATCATCAACTCCAACATCAACGCGATGCTGGACAGCGCTGAAAACCCAGAAAAAATTGCCCGCCTGATCATCCAGGAAATGGAAGACACGCTGGTTGAAGTGCGCACGGCTGCCGCCCGCGCCATGGCTGACAAAAAAGAGATGGAGCGCGAAATCGTCCATTTCACCACCAGCCGTGACGACTGGGCCGCCAAGGCAGAGCTGGCCATAGACAAGGGCCGCGAGGATCTTGCCCGCGGCGCCCTGATCGCCAAGCAAAAGGCGGACACGGAAATCGAACGCCGCAAGCACGCGATGACCGTCGCTGAAGAAGCCTTCGAGCGCCGTCAGGACGACCTGACAAAACTCCAAGCCAAGCTCGACGAAGCCAAAGCCAAGCATCGCGCCCTCGTCATGCGCCGCGAAGCCGCCGAACAACGCATCCGCATGCGGACGCAAATGTATGATGGCCGCGCAGACGAAGCGATTGCCCGCTACGCAAACCTCGAGCGCAAGGTCGACGAGATGGAAGCTTATGCTGACGCCATCCGCGGCCGCGAGCCGAGCCTGGAGCAGGAATTCGCAGAGCTTGAGCAGAACGATGCCATCGAGCAGGAACTTGCCGCGCTGAAAGCCCGCAAGGCGAAGCCGGCCACGAAGAAGTCGGAGGGCTGATCCATGGTATTCTCGCTGATCTGCCTGCTGGGCTTCCTCGCCGTGATCTGCACGCCAGGCCTGATTGCACAAGCGCGTGAAGAGCGCGCCGCAGCGGCCATCGCTTCCGGCAAGGAGTAATCATGTCCGACGCGCTTATTCCGCTCATCGCAATCTTGTCGCTCTTCGTGGTGCTGCCAGGCATGGTGTTTCACTACATCACGCTCTGGCGCCGCCAGAAGACGCTGCAGCCGGACGATGAGCGGATGCTGGAGGATCTCTGGCGCTCCGCGAAAGCCATGGAGCGCCGCATAGAGACCCTCGAATCCCTCCTCGAAGCGCGCGATGCGGAGGCACACCGCCGCCCGCCCCGCCCGCACCGCTCCACATTTGACGAATAAGGACACTACCCCCATGTCCCGCAGTTCTTACGACCCCTACCATTCCCCAAACCCCAAGCGTTTCTACCGTTCGCGCCAGGACAGCGTCATCGCCGGCATTTGCGGCGGCCTCGCCGAACGCTTCGGCTGGGAACCCATCCTCGTCCGTGTGCTGCTGGTTCTGGCAACGCTCTTCGGCCTCGGACCGATCGCCATTGTGACTTATATGGTCGTATGGATGATTACCCCCCGGACCCCTTTGGGCTTTGGAACAATGAGCGCCGATGAGGACGCCTTCTGGCGCGGTGTTCAGGATCGCCCACGCGCGACTTTCGGCACCATCAAATACACCTTCATGGACCTCGACGAGCGCCTGAAGAATCTGGAACGAGCCGTCACTTCCGACGAATGGCGCCTGCGCCAGGAATTCCGCGACCTCGAAAAAGGCAACTGACCGGGCAACCGCCCACCAACACCAAACTCCGCTCAAAGGACCGGACAGATGAAACAGGGGCATCTCGTGAACAACAATTGGCTACTCGGCGGACTTGCCGTCATGGTCTTGGCAGTCACCGCAATCTTCAGCACCATTGCTGGCAATGTCTCGATGGAAGTCGCTGGAGTCTCCATGAGCCTCGAACGCCATGAGAATGGCGGGCTCCGCGTCTTCTTCGTGCAGGCGCCCTGAGGCGCCTACCGTCCCTTCCTCAGTCGCCGGAGGATCTGCCGCGCGGGATCAACAGCCCGCAAGGATGGCAGATCGGCCGGCAACGGAGCCCCCAACAGCTCCGCCAATATGGCGCCAGCGGCCCAGGGCGCCCAGGTAAAGCCCCGGCTTCCATAACCGCCAGCGACATACACATTCGGCAGGGCCGGCCAGACGTCCCGTTCTGATTTTCCATCCCACAGATTTTCAATTGCGCCGGCATCCGGCGCCTGTCCGATCAGCGGCAGGCGGTCCGGCGTCGTCGCCCTCACAGATGCACGCGACACTGCTTCTCCACGTCGGGCTTCATGCACCCACCAGGGGTTCAGCATTTCAAGCCCTTTCAGATTTTCTGCTCGGGCAGCATCCGAAACTTCGCTGGAATCTTCAGGGCCTGCGGGCTCAAACGTTGCGCCCCACAGGCGCTCCTCTCCCAAAGCAATCGCATAGGTGCCCGACGCCATCGCCGAGGGCGGCGCAGTCACCGCGCCCGTCAGGTGCTCCACCTGCCCCTGCCGGCCAGTCAGCTCAACTCCGGGAAGCAGGTTCCGGATCGCCATCCCGCCCGAAAGCACGATTGCGTCAAAAGCTTCGCCATTCACCCGCCTTTGCGCCAGATCGACCGTCACACCCGAACCAAGGCGAAGGTTCGCGCCTTGTAGCAAGCCCTCAACAATCTGCCTTGGGCGGAGGATCAGCGCCCGCTTGTGCAAAAGTCCGCCGCCGGAAATCGCCTCGAGGTCTTCCAAGGGTAGCGGCGGATCAGCAAGCAGTTTTGCAAACCGCTTCACCTCCGCTTCATTGCGCGGCGCCTGGCGAACATCTGTCATCTCGGCGCCTGGCATGCCGGCATAGAATTCCCGCGCAGCGAGATAAGCATCAATCAACAGCTTTGCTTCCGCCGTTTCCCCAACATCCAGTCGCGGCATCATCAGGGCGAGTGGATTGCCACTTGCGCCACTGGCCACCCCTGGCGCCGGATCAAACACGACGGCTTCAATGCCCGCGCGCGCAAGCCGCGCCGCAATCGTCGCCCCTGCTATGCCGGCGCCGAGTATGGCAACCCGTGAAGTAGCACCCGCCTGCTGCCCCTCACCCGGCAACACAGCTTCCAGTCGCTGCCGCTTCCGGCCATGCCCTTCTGCTTTGCGCACATCGAAACCAGCCGCAGCCAGCCCCCGGCGCACATCACCGGCGACCGTAAACGTTGCGGCCCGCGCACCCGGCGCAGACCGCGCCGCGATCAGCGGAAAGATGTCGCCCGCCCACATCCCGGTATTCTTCGCCGGGCTGAAACCATCCAGAAACCAGGCGTCCGCCGCAAAGCGGGAGGCGGGCAACGTCTCAGCAATATCGCCCAGATGCAGGATCAGCTCGATCCCGTCTTCATCGAATGCAATATGGCGCACACCCCGGACCGGCCCCGGCCAGCGCGCGAGAAGCTGATCCGAGAACGGACGAAGTTCCGGCCAGGCTTCAAACGCCCGGGCCGCATCTTCAGCCCTCAAAGGGAAAGCTTCAAAGCTGACAAAACTGAGCCGCGCCGCCGGGCCTGGGCGGTGGCTGCGCCACATCTGCCACAACGCCAGAAAGTTCAGCCCCGTCCCGAAACCTGTTTCCGCCACCGTGAACTGGCGCCGCCCGGCCCAGGCTTCCGGCAGTCCGCAGCCCTTGAGGAAAACTGTCCGCGTCTCCGAAAGCCCATCCTCGACGGAGAAATAAACATCCCCAAAAGCCTTCGCGACGGGAGTGCCATCCTCCCGCCACTCGATCTCAGGATGGGTCAGCAGCCGTGTCATGTGCCTGCCCTAGCCTGCCGCCACAGAAATGGGAACCGGGCCGGGCATTGCGCTTTTGCCGCGCCTGCCCCACTTTCAGGAACCACTGCCAAGAGGAAGCCAGTCATGAGCGATCTGAAAGTGAAGCGCGAGGATGGTCCGACGGGCGGACGCTACCTTGTGACCATTGATGGCCAGACGGCCGAAATGACCTACTCCAAGGCGGGCACCAGCCGCCTCATCATCGACCATACCGGCGTTCCAGATGCCCTGCGCGGCAAGGGCGCCGGCCAGGCAATGGTCAAGCAGGCAGTGGAAGAGGCACGCGCAGCCGGCATCAAGATCATCCCGCTCTGCCCCTTCGCCAAGGCGCAAATCGCCAAACATCCCGAATGGCAAGACGTGCTCGCCTGATCGCGGCACACAGGAGACAGACCAATGGGCATCCTTTTGAGAATTGTCGGCATTCTCTGGATACTTGGCGGACTGCTGGTCACGGCAGCCGCCGCCCTTGGCGCTATCGCGGCCAACAGCACAGCCAGCACCGCCTACAACATCGGCACAGTCATTGGCGCCGGACTGGTGCTTACGCCCGTGTGGCTCACTGGCATTGCCTTCTTCCTGTTGCCGGGCTGGATCCGTAAACAGCTCAGCTCGCACAAAACGGATATTTTTTCATGAGTTCCGAAATTACCCACGACGCCACCCGTCAGCGCTACAGTCTGATCGTCGAGGGCGTCGAAGCCTACCTCACCTATGAACGCCCAAGCCCCGGCATCCGCAAAATCACCCACACGATCGTTCCGGACGCGATCGGTGGGCGCGGCCTTGGCAAACGCCTCGTTGCCCGCGCAATCGACGACATCAAAGCGAGCGGCGAGCGTGTACTCTCCTCCTGCTGGTACGCTAGCGCCCTGATCGACAAGACCCCCGAATGGGCCTCGCTGAAGGCCTGAAAGCGCGATGAAAAAGAAGCCCTTCTGGGAAACCAAGACACTCGAAGAGATGACCCCCGAAGAGTGGGAAAGCCTCTGCGATGGCTGCGGCAAATGCTGTATCGTAAAGCTCGAGGACGAAGAGACCGGCGCGCTTGCCTACACCCGCCTTCACTGCAAATTGTTCGATGGCGCCACCTGCCAGTGTTCGGATTACGCAAACCGCAAGACACACGTGCCGGACTGCGTGCAGCTTACCCCAGTGGTGGTTGAGCAGGTCGACTGGCTGCCGCGCACCTGTGCTTATCGCCTCATCGACGAGGGCAAACCCCTTCCCGCCTGGCACCATCTTGTCTGCGGCGACCGCCATCGCATTCACGAGCTTGGACACTCCGTCCAGGGACAAACGGTTTCGGAAGACACCGTCTTCGAGGAAGATGAGATCGATTGGGTGATCGACTGGGAAGGCACCGAACCATAACCAATCAGTTATAAATCATTGACAACCCATATCCATCCGGTTATGGGTTTCCCGTGATGGAACACAGCGACATCTTCCGGGCCTTGTCAGACCCAACCCGCAGGGCGCTGTTCGAACGCCTCTGCCGGCAGGGCGATCAATCGGTTCATGCGCTGACAGCGGAGGCGGGCATTTCCCAGCCCGCAGTTTCGAAGCATCTCGGCATTCTAAGGCAGGCCGGCCTTGTCTCTGGCCACCAGGAAGGCCGCGAAACTCGTTACCATGCCGAGATCACAGCGCTGATACCGCTGATCGACTGGACCCAGGAAATGCGCGCCTTCTGGGAGCGCCGCCTCGACAGTCTCGAAGATCTCTTGAACAGGATGGACCAATGAACTGGAGCAGATTTGTCCGTCAGGGTCACCGCTGGGTATCAATTTTCTTTGTACTGCTTATCTCTGGCCTGCTCCTGAGTCAGGGCCTCGGCCATGAACCACCCGAATGGGCATTCTTCACACCCCTGCTGCCGCTTCTGCTGCTGATACTCTCCGGGCTATACCTCTTCGCGTTGCCCCATACGGCGCGGTGGTCAGCCAGAAGAAAGGCGTGAACATGCCAGGCAAACCGTCGTCATCCTCGGAAAAGGCATCACCAAAGCTGTTGTCAGGCGGCAACCCCCAGATTCCGAAGGGATATGGCGACGCCCCAGTCAAGGCCTATATCGCCGCCATGCCGTGCTGGAAAAGCGAGACCGGCGACCGGCTGGACGCGCTAATCGAACGGGCCGTGCCCGGTGTTGAGAAGGCGGTGAAATGGAATTCGCCCTTCTACGGACTGGAGAAAGACAGTTGGTTTCTCAGCTATCATTGCTTCACCAAATACATCAAAGTCACCTTCTTCCGCGGCACATCGCTCGTCCCCGTCCCGAAGGGCACCTCCAAACACCCCGAAGTGCGCTATCTGGACATATATGAAGACGAACTTGACGAAGATCAGTTCACAGATTGGGTCAGACAGGCGAGCCGCCTGCCCGGAGAAAAGCTCTAGATGCCGAACTCAAAGAACAACAACGATGAGGCCACAGCCTCCGAACGGATTGACGCACGGATTGCCGAATTGGCAGACTGGCGCGGGGAAAAGCTCGCCGAGGCCCGCCGTCTGATCCATGCTGCCCTGCCGGGCGTCACCGAAGCATGGAAATGGCGTGGTGTGCCAGTCTGGGAAAAGGGCGGCCTCCTCTGCACAGGCGAGACTTACAAGGACAAGGTCAAACTGACCTTCGCCAAGGGCGCGGCGCTGCCAGATCCGCAGGGCCTCTTCAATGCCAGCCTGGAAGGAAATGCGCGCCGCGCCATTGATCTCTACAAGGACGACAATCTGAACGCCAAAGCCTTCACCGCGCTCATCCGGGCTGCCGCAGATTTGAACGCCTCCGGAAAGAAGAAATGACTCAAACACGCTCCATCGTCATCGAACGCGATATTGCCCACCCGCCCGAAAAAATCTGGCGCGCGCTGACAACGCCCCACCTGATCGAGGATTGGCTGATGAAGAACGAGTTTGCACCCATCACCGGCCACCGGTTCCAGTTGCGCGCCGACTGGGGCACCGTTGATTGCGAAGTTCTGACCGTCGAGCCAGGCCGCACGCTCGCCTATAGCTGGAATGCTGGCGACGACGCGACCGGCCTGCGCAGCACCGTCATCTGGACCCTCGCGCCAACGCCGACCGGCACCCGCCTGCGCATGGAACAAAGCGGCTTCCGGAAAGGCCAGCCGCATTATTATGGCGGCGCCATGGCAGGCTGGCCGCGCATGATAGATGCGCTTGAGGCTGTCGCCGCCCGCGCGGCCTGATCCTTTCAGCCATCCTTAACGGCGCCGTGGCACCCTGCAGCCTATGGACGTTCTGCCCGCTTTCCTTGACCACCTGACTCGTGAGCGCCGCATGGCGGCCAAAACGGTGGAAGCGTATGGCAGCGACCTCTCGTTTTTTCTTGCCTTCCTGCGCGTGCATATGGGCGGCGAGCCGTCGCTAAAGATTCTGGGCGATGTGCGCGCGCGCGACATCCGCGCCTATCTCGCCGAGCGCCGCCGGGAAGGCCTGTCGGACGCTTCCGTCGCGCGCGTTTTGTCCTCGATCAAGGCGCTTTATCGTTGGGCTGACCGCGCCCATGGCATCAACAATGCCGAGGTCGGCTACCTTCAAGGCCCCCGCCGGCCCCAGCGCCTGCCCCGGCCCGTCTCCATCGATGCGGCGCGCGACCTGATTTCCGAAGCCGAAAACGAGCCCGATCAGGAGCCCTGGATCAACGCGCGAGACGCGGCCGTCCTCTCCCTGCTCTATGGCGCAGGCCTGCGTATCTCCGAAGCGCTCAGCCTGACCGGCGCAGACCAGCCCGCGCCCGACCGTCTGCGCATCAAGGGCAAGGGCGGCAAGGTGCGCCTCGTGCCGCTGATCCCGGCGGTGCGCGACGCCATCAATTCGTATGCGGAAATTTGCCCCTGGGCGCTCACGCGGGATCAACCGCTCTTCCGGGGCGCCAAGGGCGGCGCGCTCAATCCGCGCCTCATTCAGGGGCTGATGCAGAAAATGCGCGGCTATCTCGGCCTGCCGGACACCGCGACACCCCACGCCCTGCGCCACGCCTTCGCGACGCACCTGCTGGCAAACGGGGCCGACCTGCGCGCGATCCAGACGCTGCTGGGTCATGCCTCCCTGTCCACTACGCAGGTCTATACCGGCATTGACGCGTCGCGCTTGCGCGAGGCCCATGCCGCCGCTCACCCGCGCGCCTGAAGAGCCTCAGGGGGCGAGCTGCGCCGTCAAAGCGTCCGCCAGCAATCGGCCGCTCTCGGTAAGCGAGAGCTCCGATCCCTGCATCTTCACCCAACCCTGCTCGGCAAAGACGCCGATCTTGTCGCGCGATATGGACTTGCCTGAAACCAGCTCCACCCGGCGCAGATCCACACCCTCGGCGGCACGCAGACCCATCGCCAGGATTTCGCGCGCAACCTCGACTGGCTCCAGCTTGCCCGCATCGGCCCAGCCTTCCTGCAGCATCTGCACGCCGGCAATATAGGCTTCCGGCCGGCGCTCGGCTTCGGTTGCGTAACGGTTGCCCGAAACTGTGAGCCGTCCATGCGCGCCGGGCCCAACCCCGATCCAGTCCCCGCCCCGCCAATAGACGAGATTGTGCCGCGATTGATGGGCGGGAGAAACCGCATGATTGGAAACCTCATAGGCGGGGAGTCCGGCGCGGGATGTCATCTGTTGCGTTAGCTCGTAAAGATCAGCCTGCGAATCGTCTGGCATCGGAGTGATATCGCCACGCGCCGCAGCCTTTCCAAAAGCTGTCGCGGGCTCAAATGTCAGCTCGTAGAGCGACAGGTGCGGCGCTCCGAGCGCCAATGCATCGGCCAGCTCCGCTTCCCAGTTCGCCGGGGACTGGCCCGGTCGGGCATAGATCAGATCCATCGAGACCGAATCGAAAACACGCATCGCGCGACGCACGGCCTCGGCGCCCGCATCGGCGTCATGGTCGCGGCCGAGGAAGGCCAGCGCGGCGTCCCGCAAAGATTGGACACCCACCGACAGTCGCGTTACGCCCGCGCTCCGCAGGCCGGCAATATCCGCCCTCAGAACATCGTTGGGATTTGCTTCCAGTGTTATTTCGGCCCCTTCGCTGATCCCGAAAGTTTCAGACGCAGCTTTGAGGATTTCCGCCACCTGTTCAGGCCGCAGCAGCGCCGGCGTACCGCCGCCGAAATAAACAGTGTCCAACGTGCCGTGCTGGGGCAGCTTGCGGCGATGTGCGCGAATATCGTCAGCGATGGCGGAGACCAGCGGCTCGGTCACCCGATCCTTCGCGGCATAGACGTTGAAATCGCAATACGGGCAAACCCGCGTGCAATAGGGCCAGTGCACATACAGGCCAAAACCGAAATGCGGGCCGAACGGCGCAAAAACCTGGGTCATGGCAGCAGCGCCGCGCGCAGTTTTTCAACCGCCCTAGCCCGGTGGCTCATGCCATGTTTGCGCGCTGGGTCCATCTCCCCGAAGGTGAGCGTTTCACCATCGGCGACGAAAACCGGGTCATAACCAAACCCTTTCTCGCCGCGCGGCGGCCAGACCAGCTCGCCATGGACTTCGCCTTCATAGACAGCCTCTGTACCATCCGGCCAGACGACTGCCAGGGCGCAGACAAATTTCGCAGACCGGTCGGTCGAGCCTGAGGATTTCAGTTCCGCTTCGACCCGCTCCATTGCCTTGTAGAAGTCACGCGGCTCTCCAGCCCAACGCGCCGAATAGATGCCAGGCTGACCCCCAAGAGCCGTCACCGACAGGCCCGAATCATCGGACAGCGCCGGCGCGCCTGTAGCACGCGCTGCAGCGCGCGCTTTCAGCAGTGCGTTGCCCGAAAAGCTATCTTCGGTTTCATCAGGTTCATCCAGACCGAGCTCGAGGGCTGAAATAACCTCGAAACCGTGGGGTTCGAAGAGATCCTTGAGTTCAGAGACCTTGCCTCTGTTGTGTGTAGCTGCCACGAGTTTACCGGGCTCAAGGCGGGGCATGGCTGACGCATTCGTCACAGGTATGTGGCTCCAATCTTGCTTTGTGTGCAAAGTTATATATCGTTATTCGGTAATAACGGGACAGCGCGCTGGCAAAGTTCCGCTTCATAAACCATCAACCAAGCAGGGTGAAAAGGCCGAGTATGACAAAGACAGGCCGGAATTCCATGGCAGAAGCGATGACAGTGCTGGTCACTGTCGCGATGTGGATTGCTGGCGCGTTCGGCATCATCGGCATCCCTGTTCTCTCGCTTGGCCTCATCGCCAGCCTCTCGAATGGCGCTGCGTCCCTGCCCGGGATTGAAGCGCTGGCAGAAGGCGTTTCCCCTGGCAGCTTCGTGATCGCGCTCGGTCTGCTTTGCGTGATTGTGCCTGGCGTGATCTTCATTTGCATCCAGATGCGGCGCATCCTGCTGACGCTGGTTGAGGGCGACCCCTTCGTGCCGGAAAATGCCGGCCGCCTGTCGCGCATCGGCATTGCCATTGCCGTGATGGAACTTATTCGCATCGCGACGCTTCTTGTTGTGCGGGCCCTGCCCAGCCTCGTTGGCGATGCCCCACCCAAACTGTCGACGCAGCTAATACTGTGGATTTCCGTGGCGGCGCTGTTCATCCTTTCCCAAGTCTTCCGGGAAGGCACGCGCCTGCGCGACGAAGAGAAGATGACGATTTGAGGAGCCATCCGGACATGACCATTCGCGTGACCCTCGACCGAGTTCTGCTGGAAAGGCGCATGTCGCTGACAGAGCTTTCCGAACGTGTCGGGGTAACCCTTGCCAACCTGTCGATCCTCAAGACCGGCAAGGCCAAGGCGATCCGCTTCTCCACGCTGGAAGCGCTCTGCCGCGAACTCAAATGCCAGCCGGGCGACCTGCTCGTCTTCGACACCGAAGGCGAAGAAGACGAACGCAAGGTCGCGGCTGAATAGCCTTCAAAGCCCCAGCGCAGCCCGCTGCGCGGCGAACAGCTCCGTGCAGCCTTTCTCGGCCAGGCGCATCATCTCGCTCAGCTCATCACGCGCGATCGGGCGGGCTTCGCCCGTGCCCTGCACTTCGATGAAGCCGCCATCGGAGCTCATCACGACATTCATGTCGGCTTCGCCCGACGAATCCTCAGGATAGTCAACGTCCAGCACCGGCGCGTTCTGGAAGAGACCGACGGAAATAGCCGCCGCCTGTTTCATGATCGGATCGGCCTTGATGACGCCTTCGGTCTGCAGATAACGGCAGGCGAGCGCCAGGGCGACGAAACCGCCAGTGATCGACGCGGTGCGCGTGCCGCCATCGGCCTGCAGCACATCGCAGTCGATGGTGAGCGTGTTTTCGCCCAACGCCGCCAGGTTCACCACCGAGCGCATGGAGCGCCCGATCAGGCGCTGGATTTCCTGCGTGCGGCCAGATTGCTTGCCGGCGGCCGCTTCCCGGCGGCCACGCGTATGGGTGGCGCGCGGCAGCATGCCGTACTCCCCTGTCACCCAGCCCTCGCCCTTGCCCTTCATCCAGCCAGGCACGCCCTTCTCCCAGCTGGCGGTGCACAGCACATGGGTGTGGCCGAACTTGACCAGGCAGGAGCCTTCGGCATAGCGCGTCACACCGGTTTCCATTGAAAGCGGGCGCAGCTCGTCAAAAGCGCGGCCCGAGGGGCGAACAAGATTTGGCATCTTCGGGAATCCTTCTAGCTGAGGGCCTGATTTGCGGGTTTTGCGCTGGCTGTCTACACCGGTGCTGCCAAGGGGAGAAACGACACGTATGGCCAGCGATATCGAGATTGCCCGCGCGGCGAAGAAACTCCCGATCCAGAAGATTGCCGAACGGATCGGCGCGGGCGCCGAAGACATCATTCCCTATGGCCATGACAAGGCCAAGCTGTCGGCGACTTTCCTTGCCCGTCAGGCAGCCCGGCCAAATGGCAAGCTGATCCTCGTCACCGCGATCAACCCTACCCCGGCGGGCGAAGGCAAAACCACCACCTCCATCGGCCTGGCCGATGCGATGAACCGGATCGGCGCAAAGACCCTGCTCTGCCTGCGCGAACCCTCCCTTGGTCCCTGCTTCGGCATGAAGGGCGGCGCCACCGGCGGCGGCCTCGCCCAGATCGTGCCGATGGAAGACATCAACCTGCATTTCACGGGCGATTTCCACGCCATCACTTCGGCCCACAATCTCCTCTCCGCCATGGTGGACAATCACATCCATTGGGGCGGCGAGCCCCGGCTCGAAACCGTGCGCACCAGCTGGCGCCGCGTCATGGACATGAACGACCGTAGCCTGAGGAATATCGTCTCCGGCCTCGGCGGCCCCGGTAATGGATCTCCGTCGGAAACCGGCTTCGACATCACCGTCGCCTCCGAGGTCATGGCCATCCTCTGCCTCGCCGCCGATGCTGAGGATCTGGAAGCCCGCCTCTCCCGCATCATCGTCGGCTATACGCGCGAAAAGGTTGCCGTCACCGCTGCTGACATCAAAGCCACCGGCGCCATGATGGCCCTCCTGCGCGACGCGATGCTGCCAAACCTTGTCCAGACGCTGGAAAACAACCCCTGCCTCGTGCATGGCGGCCCTTTCGCCAACATCGCTCATGGCTGCAACTCCGTCATCGCCACGGCCTCGGCGCTGAAAATGTCGGATTATGTCGTCACCGAAGCCGGCTTCGGCGCAGACCTTGGCGCAGAGAAATTCCTGGACATCAAATGCCGCCAGGCGGGCCTTGCGCCCGATGCCGTCGTCCTGGTTGCCACGATCCGTGCCCTGAAGATGCATGGCGGCCTGGCCAAGGACGAACTCGGCAAGGTCAGCTATGAGGCGCTCGAAAAGGGCCTTGCTAACCTTGCTCGCCATATCGAGAATCTGCGCAGCTATGGCCTGCCCGTCATCGTGGGCATCAACCGCTTCAACACGGATACAGAAGGCGAAGTCCACGCCCTTCAGGCATATTGCGAAAAGCTCGCCGTTCCGGTCTCTCTCTGCACGCATTGGGCAGAGGGCGGCGAGGGCACTGAGGATCTCGCCCGCGGCGTTGTCCAGCTGATCGAACAGGGCACGGCCGCCTTCAAACCTCTCTACCCGGACAATCTCTCTCTGCTGGAAAAGATCGAGACAGTGGCAAAGTCCATCTACCGGGCAGACCGTGTAGAGGCCACGCGCGCCGTAAAGAACCAGCTCGCCGCCTGGGAAAAGGCCGGCTTTGGCCATCTGCCCGTCTGCATGGCCAAGACGCAGTATAGCTTCTCGACAGACCCTGCCCTGCTTGGCGCGCCGGAGGGCCATGTCGTGCGCCTGCGCGAAGTGCGCCTGGCGGCGGGGGCCGGCTTCGTTGTCGCCATCTGCGGCGACATCATGACCATGCCCGGCCTGCCCCGCCACCCAGCCGCCGAACACATCCACCTCAACGCTGAAGGCCAGATTGAAGGGCTGAACTAGCCCTTCAAAATAGCCATTTAGCAAAAACCGAAAATAGATATTGCCGCTAATTAGCAATTTTGCTAATTAGCGGCTGTGGAAAACAACGTCTTCAAAGCTCTTGCGCACCCGGCGCGGCGGCAGATCCTTGCGATGCTCCGCAAAGGCCCGCGCCTTGCCGGGGATCTCGCCGCCGAGTTTGAGGCAAGCTGGCCCACCATGAGCCGGCATCTCGCGGTCCTTAAAGAGGCAGACCTCATCACAGCAGAGCGTCAGGGCAACCAGATCCTCTACCGGGTGAACACCAGCGTTCTGGAAGATGCAGCATCCGCCCTGCTCGGCCTTCTCGGCCGGGACAATGGCGACGACGACATCAAGGAGGCAGCCGAATGAAACCCTTTATCCGCACAGGCCTGATCGCATCGGCCATCGCCTTCCTGCTGACAGCAGGGGCCGCGCTCTACACATGGAACGCCCTGCCCGCAGTCGGCGAAGTTCCCGTCCATTGGGGCCCGGATGGGCGCGCAGATCAGTTCGCTGCCAAATCGGAAGCGTGGATCTATCTCGCCATCTTGCCCGGCTCGATCCTGTTCATCAGCCTGATCCTGGCGCTGGTACCATTGATTGACCCGCGCAAGCAGAACATCGAAACCGGCCGCCGCGCCTACCTGGCCACCTGGATCGCCACCCTTTTCGTGCTCGTTTTGGTGCAGGGCGGCATCTCGGTCAGCATGCTGAAATCCGGCGCGGACGCCGAACCGTCCAGCATGGCCGTCCGCCTGATCATTGCCGCCTGCGCCGCGCTGTTCATTGTGATCGGGAATTACCTACCCAAGACACGGCCCAGCTTCATGTTCGGCATCCGCACGCCCTGGACGCTGTCGTCCGACACCGCCTGGGAGAAGACCCACCGGTTTGCGGGCCCCCTCTTCATGCTGGCAGGCGGTTTGGGCCTCCTCGGCGCTTTTGTCTTCAGCGGCATCTGGCTGGCCCTGCAGCTCAGCGTCCTGGTGATCAGCGTCGCCCTTGCATCGGTGGTCTACTCCTACTTCGCCTGGCGCGGCGCCAGCGACCGGGACGCCGGCACAGGGCTCACGATCTGACGCGGCCCACCCCCAAAATCTCCAAGGGCGGGGCCGAAAGGTCTCGCCCTATTGAACGGCGCAAATTCCGCCCTTAATCCAGAGACATGGCGGAGAAGTCGGACATTCAGAGCTTGATGCAGCGCCTCGACCAGCGCTCGCGGGACATATTCCGGGAGATCGTCGAGGGCTATCTGGCGACAGGCGAGCCTGTCGGCTCGCGCACGTTGTCGAAAAGCGGCATTTCCCTCTCCCCGGCCTCCATTCGCAATGTCATGGCCGACCTGACAGAACTGGGCCTTCTGGACGCCCCGCACATCTCAGCGGGCCGCGCCCCCACCCACCGGGGCCTGCGTCTCTTCGTCGATGGCTTCCTTGAGTATGGCGACCCCTCACGCGACGACAAGAAACTGATCGATGATCGGCTCAGCTCGGCTGGAACCGATCTCGAAGCAGTTCTGGGCGAAGCCTCCGACATTCTCTCCGGCCTCGCCGGCGGCGCAGGCCTTGTTGCCTCGCCCACCCGCGACGCGGCCGTGCGCCATGTCGAATTCGTGCCTCTGGCCGGAGGCGACGCGCTCTGCATCCTGGTGACCGATGACGGCGACGTGGAAAACCGCGTCATCCGAGTGCCCGAAGGCCTGCCCGCCACCTCGCTGATCGAAGCGGGCAACTATCTCTCCACGCGGCTCAAGGGCCGCACGCTGGCCGAAGCGTCCAGCGAAGTGCGCGCCGAATTGCAGGAACGCCGCGCCCAGCTGGATGCGGCCACCGCCTCGCTGGTCGAGGCCGGCCTTGCCGAATGGGGTGGCGAAGCCCCCGGCCGGGGCCGCAGCCTGATCGTGCGCGGACGCGCCAACCTGCTGGAAGACGCCAAGGCCGCCAACGACCTCGACCGGGTGCGGCAATTGTTCAACGAGCTGGAACGCCAGCAAAGCCTGCTTGATATTCTCGATACAACGCGCGAAGCGGGCGGCATTCGCCTGTTCATCGGGTCGGAGAACAGGCTTTTCCCGCTCTCTGGTTCAAGTGTCATTGTGGCACCCTATATGGGCGGCACGAAACAGGTGATCGGCGCCCTCGGCGTGATTGGCCCAACGCGGCTGAACTACGCCCGGGTGATCCCGATGGTTGATTATACCGCCAAGGTGGTGGGGGAAATCCTCTCCTCCCGGCGCGGAAAGGATGGGAAATGATGAGCGACGAAAACAAACCGGGCGAAACCGCTGAAATCGACGCCGCCCAGACGCCGGAAACAGACGCGTCTGTAGCGCCGGAAGAAACGATCCTGAAGCTGGAAGCGGAAAAGGCGGAAATGAATGGCCAGATCCTCCGCCTGCTGGCCGATCTGGACAACACCCGCAAGCGCGCCGACCGGCAGGTCAGCGAAGCGCGCGTCTACGCGATCGAGAAGTTTGCAGGTGACCTGCTCAGCGTGGCCGACAACCTCGCCCGCGCCCTCGAAGCCCTGCCCGAAAGCGAACGCGAAAGCCTCACAGACGCTGGCAAGAACCTGCTCGGGGGTATCGAAATGACGGCGAAGGAACTGCACACCGTGCTTGGCCGTCACGGCGTTGCGCCGATTGCCGCTGATCCCGGCGCCGCCTTCGATCCGAACGTGCATCAGGCCGTGGCGCAGATCCCCTCGCCCCAACCCTCCGGCACCATCGCCCAGCTATTCCAGCCCGGCTGGCGCATTGGCGAACGCACCCTGCGCGCCGCCATGGTCGCCGTCAGCACCGGCCCGGCGAACTGATGCGATGACAGTGCGGGCTTAGTCCCGCGCCACCCGCCACGCCGTAACTGTTCCCGGCAGCATGTTCGGCACGATCACCACATCGCCGAACACGGAGAGGTCGTTCTGCAGAACGCCTTCCGCCTCGGTGTCGAGCAGCGTCGTTACCTGCCCCTCTTCGCTGACATAATGGATCTGCCCCGGCCAGCTGGAGACCAGATACCCGCCGCCAGGCACCAGGCCGATGCCATCGGCATTGATCATGCCACTCGCGATAATGTCTTCGGAATCGGCGCTGCGCAGGTCGATCAGGTTTCCTGCGGTCATCGTTGCGATCAGCAGCCGGTCCCCATCCCCCAGCAGGCCGTTGATGCGGTCCCAATCGGCAGAAGCACCCAGCAGCTCAGCGCCATCCGGAGTAATCTCGTGGATCGAGGCCGTGCCGGAATCGGAAACCAGCACATCGCCGTTCCAGACCGTCATGTCGTTGAGAAATTTGGCACCCTCGACGCTGACAGCGCCGCGCTCCGTCCCGTCATGCACGTCGAACATCACCACGCGGTCGAGGTCAGCGACGTAAAGCGTATCGCCCAGCACGGTCATGCCCTTGGGCGCGTCCAGCCCTTCGGCCCAGCGCAGCATCAGCACCGCGCCATCGGGCGCGAGTTTTGAGATGTACCCGTTGCCATCCCTGGCAGAGCTTTCGCCCGCCACATTGGAAATGAAATAGTTTCCTTCCGGACCAATCGCGGCGCCTTCGGGCTGCTCGAAGCCTTCCTGCACCCAGAGCTGTTCCAGCCGCGGCGCCGTTGCTGCCGCCGTCATGCCTTCACCTGCAGCGTTCGCCGCGGCGGCCACCTCAACTGCACCGGCCTCCTCTGTCGGCGGCGCGCCGGCAGAACACCCCGCCAGAATGAGCACTGAGGCTGCAGCAAAAGCCTGGAAACGCATGAAATCCTCCCCGATTATCTGGGCCGGACCATGCCCCAGCGTTCCAGGGCTGACCAGATAAAATCCGGGCTTTTCTCATGCGTTTGCGACAGGTCAGGCGGTCTGCGCAGGCTCCGCCGCTGCAGGCGCCCGCGCCATTCCCAGCCGTTCCCACACCCGCTCATGCAGCGCATAGGCCACCGTCTGGATCAGCGGCTCGATCATGCCGATCGCCAGCGCGGCCTTCCAGCTGCCGGTCAGCACAAAGGCGACACTTATGGCGACGCAGAAGTGCATCGCGCTGTAAGTCAGTGTCTTGAGGGCGGGCCGGGGCATGAGCGCAAACCTTGTTGTCAGGCCCTCTATATGGCCATTTTGAGAACCATTTTCAAATTGATACGGGTTGTGCGCGTCATAGAGCCCGCCTATGGCCATTTCTGTCACGCCCTCTTGAGCCTGACCTACAGTTCCCCATATCGAGGCGAAAGAAGCGAGCGGATTTAAACGCCCAACTCGCTGCTCGAAAATCAAACCTTGAAGAGCCATTGGCGGCACGGGGCTGCTGAGCAGACCGAACCCAAATGAAGCCAGTGGCGGCTGACGAAAGAGAGAGTAACACATGAGCAAAATCATCGGCATCGACCTTGGCACCACCAACTCGTGCGTCGCCGTCATGGAAGGCGGCCAGGCAAAGGTCATCGAAAACGCAGAAGGCGCCCGCACCACCCCCTCCGTGGTCGCCTTCACCGATGGCGGCGAACGCCTCATCGGCCAGCCCGCACGCCGTCAGGCCGTGACCAACCCGGACTTCACCTTCTACGCCATCAAGCGCCTGATTGGCCGCACCTTTGACGATCCGACCGCACAGAAGGACAAGGAACTGTCCCCCTTCGCCATCGTGAAGGGCCCCACGGGCGACGCCTGGGTCAAAGGCCGCGACAAGGATTACGCGCCCCAGGAAATCTCGGCCTTCATCCTGACGAAGATGAAAGAGACCGCTGAAGCCTATCTCGGCTCCAAGGTCACCCAGGCCGTCATCACCGTTCCGGCCTACTTCAACGACGCCCAGCGCCAGGCTACCAAAGACGCTGGCCGCATCGCCGGCCTCGAAGTGCTGCGCATCATCAACGAGCCGACCGCAGCAGCCCTCGCCTACGGTCTCGACAAAGGCGGCAACAAGACGATCGCCGTCTACGACCTTGGCGGCGGCACGTTCGACGTCTCGCTCCTCGAAATCGGCGACGGTGTGTTCGAAGTGCTCTCCACCAATGGCGACACCTTCCTCGGCGGTGAAGACTTCGACCTGCGCGTCGTCGACTTCCTCGCAGCCGAATTCAAGAAAGAGCAGGGCATTGACCTGAAAACGGACAAGCTCGCCCTGCAGCGTCTGAAGGAAGAAGCCGAGAAGGCAAAGAAAGAGCTGTCTTCGGCCACCCAGTATGAAGTGAACCTGCCCTTCATCACGGCAGACGCCACGGGTCCGAAACACCTCAACATCAAGCTGACCCGCGCCAAGTTCGAAAGCCTTGTCGAAGACCTCGTCAAGCGCACCATCGAGCCGTGCCAGAAAGCCCTCAAAGACGCTGGCAAGTCCCCGTCCGAGATCGACGAAGTCGTCCTTGTCGGCGGTATGACGCGTATGCCGGCCGTGCAGGAAGCGGTGAAGAAATTCTTCGGCCGCGAGCCGCACAAAGGTGTGAACCCGGATGAAGTGGTCGCCATCGGCGCCGCGATCCAGGGCGGCGTCCTGCAGGGCGACGTGAAGGATGTTGTCCTTCTCGACGTGACCCCGCTGTCGCTCGGCATCGAAACGCTTGGCGGCGTCTTCACACGCCTCATCGAGCGCAACACCACGATCCCGACGAAGAAATCCCAGGTCTTCTCGACGGCTGAGGACAACCAGCCTGCCGTGACCATCAAGGTCGCCCAGGGCGAGCGCGAAATGGCGAGCGACAACAAACAGCTCGGCCAGTTCAACCTCGAAGGCATTGCCCCTGCCCCCCGCGGCCTGCCGCAGATCGAAGTTACGTTCGACATCGACGCCAACGGCATCGTCTCGGTTTCGGCCAAGGACAAGGCAACCGGCAAGGAGCAGCAGATCACCATCCAGGCAGATGGCGGTCTCTCCGAAGCCGACATCAAGAAGATGGTGGCCGATGCCGAAGCCAATGCCGGCGCCGACAAGGCGCGCCGCGAACTGGTCGAAGCGAAAAACCATGGCGAAGCCCTGATCCATCAGACCGAAAAGCAGCTTGAAGAGCATGGCTCGAAAGTCTCTGATGCGGTCAAAGGCGACATTGAGACAGCCATCACCGACCTGCGCGCGGCGGTGGAAACCGACAACGCCGCCGACATCGCCGCCAAGCATCAGGCGCTGATGAGCGCTGCAATGAAACTCGGCGAAGCCATCTACGCCGCTCAGGGCGCGGGCGAAAGCGAAGGCGAAGAGCCTGCCGCGTCGGGCAATGACGATGTGGTCGATGCCGACTTCGAAGAAGTCGACGACCGCAAGTAATCAGCGGCCCTCCGCCCAAAGACAAAACCCCGCCGGATCGCTCCGGCGGGGTTTTTCTTTTGTCGCACGCTTGGAGTCCCGTTGGAGTTTTTTTGGAGTTTTCCGGAAAAAGCTCCAACGGGCCTTCCGCTCGCCCGCGCAGTCACGCGCCCGCGCCCCGTCATCCCGGAATTTGCACAGCAAATATCCGGGACCCAGAAAGCCCCAAAACAATCCCTCACTGGGTCCCGGACAAGCGCATTCGCGCTTTCCGGGAAGACGAACCTGGTCTCTCAGCGGCCCAACGCCGAGGAAACCCCGCGCCCTATCCAACACCTAATCCCCATACACGCGACAGATCCCGCCCCGCCTGTCCGGCAGGGCTGCCCATGCTCCATCCTCCGCCTATGGACTACGCCTTTTCCTCCCCGCTGCCGGGCCTCAGCCTGCTTCAGCGCCTGCTCTGGCCGCTGATCTATGTGCAGCTGATCGCCCTGCGCGATTGGGTGCGGCAGCACTATGGCCGCGGCGTGCCTTACTGGATCACCATTTCGAAGTTTGGCCGGGTGCGCCTGCGCCGTCTGCCGACAGACTCCACGCTGAGCTTTGCTGCGCCGGCCTCTTATGCGCCCGCCGGGTATGACTATGCCTGCGGCCTGACGCGCGCCTGCCTGTCTGATGCGTTCTGCGATGAAGACGCCGCGTCCGTATTCGTATCTGTGCCCGTGCCTGTAGCGGGCATCGCGCCGATGCCCCAAACGCAATCGGGGCAGGCTTTGGCAGCCCGCCCCGACACGTCTTAGCTTTTTCTGCCGTCCCCGGATTACCGGGGAGACGCATTTTGCCGGGCAGCCCAAGGGCTGCGCCGGGCAAAGGCGCTGGCGATTACATCGTCACCACGACCTTGCCTTGCGCCTTGCGGTCCTGCAGTTCACGGATCGCATCGGCGGCCTGCTCCATCGGATAGGTGTTGGAAACATGCGGGCGGATCTTGCCTGCCTTGTAGAGGTCGAACAGTTCCTTGACGTTCTGCGCATGCGCCTTGGGATCGCGGGCAACCGCCGCGCCCCAGAACACGCCGCGCACATCGCAGCTTTTCAGAAGCGTCAGGTTCAGCGGCAGTTTGGGGATGCCTGCCGGGAAGCCGATCACCAGGAAGCGGCCTTCCCAGTTCATCGCGCGCACAGCGGGCTCGGCATAATTGCCGCCCACCGCGTCATAGATGATGTCCACGCCGCCGCCGGAAACAGTCTTGATGTCGTCGGAGAATTTCTTCTGCCCATCGCGGTCAAGTTCGCGCGCATAGACAAGGCCCTTGTCGGCGCCTTTCGAGAGGCAGAAATCCACCTTCTCCTGGCTGGAGCAGGCCGCGATCACTTCCAGGCCCATCGCCTTGCCCAGTTCCACCGCCGCAATGCCTACGCCGCCCGCAGCGCCCAGCACGAGCAGCTTCTCGCCCGGCTTCGGGTCGCCCCGGTCCTTGATGGCGTAATAGGAGGTGCCATAGGTCATCAGGAAGGCAGCAGCCTCCTCGAATGGCATGCCTTCGGGGATCGGCATCACGGCATGGGCGGCGGCCAGCGCATATTCGGCCATGCCGCCATTGCCGGTCGAGGCCAGCACGCGGTCGCCCACCTTCACATGCGCAACGCCCTCGCCCACCGAGGCCACGATCCCGGCAATCTCGCCACCTGGCGAAAACGGGCGCGGCGGTTTGAACTGGTAGAGGTCCTGAATGATCAGCACGTCGGGATAATTCACGCCGCAGGCCTTTACCTGCACCAGAACCTGCCCCTTGCCGGGGGTTGGCACGGGGGCCTCCTCGATCACCAGCGTCTCTGGTCCGCCCACTTCTTTCGACAGAACGGCTTTCATATGCCTCTCCCTTCCGAGCTTGTTGTTTCGACCTTCAGACGGTAGCGATGCGGCAGGCAGGCGCCAAGCCTGACGCTAGGGGAAAGGAACTGCGCGATGTCGAAAATCTGGGCTCTCGCCATCCATGGCGGCGCCGGACCGATCCCTGGCCGCGACTATGCACCCGAAGAAGCGCACCTCTCCGCCCTGCTGAAACGCGGCGCCGAGGCGCTCGCAGGCGGTGAAGCCGCGCTTGATGTCGTCGAAGCCATGGTGATCGACCTGGAAGCCTCCGGCCTTTACGTCGCCGGCAAGGGCGCCAGCCCCAACACCGCCGGGGAGTGGGAACTCGACGCCGCCATCATGGACGGGCGCACGCGGAACGCCGGCGCCGTCGGCGCGCTGCAGGGCTTTGAAAGCCCGATCCGTGCTGCCCGCCTCGTCATGGAAAAGACGCCCAACGTCCTGATCGTCGGCAAGGGCGCCGCTGCCATCGCCGGCGCCGCCGGGCTTTCCCGCGTCACCGATCCGGCGAGCTATTACGGCTCAGTCGATGAAGACACCGTCCAGGATGGCAGCGTCCAGATGGGCACAGTCGGCGCCGTCGCGCTCGACATCTATGGCGACCTTGCCGCCGCCACGTCCACCGGCGGCGTCCTCTCCAAGACGCCCGGCCGCATCGGCGATACGCCCGTTATCGGCGCGGGCACCTGGGCAGACGAACGCTGCGCCATTTCCTGTACCGGCCTTGGCGAATACTTCCTGCGCGCCAATGCTGCCGCCGATGTCTCCGCCCGCATCCGCTATGGCGGCGATACGCTCGGCCCTGCCCTCAAGGGCGCGCTGGACGATGTCAAACGCCTCGGCGGCAATGGCGGCATGATCGGCGTCTCCGCCAATGGCGATCTCGCAGCTGGGTTCAATTCCAGCGGACTGAAACGCGGCCTCGCCGACTGGCGCGGCCGATTTGAAGTGGCAACTTTCCTGTGACCGTTATTTTCTGGACCCTGGCGGTGATTGCCGTCTTCGCCCTCGCGCTGGCCGCCCAGATGCGCATGATGATCTCGGTCGTTTTGCGCCGGGCGCTGGCTGCAAAGTTCGGCGGCGGGCCGAACGATCTTGAATACCGCGCCGCCATCCTGTCGCTGGGTCGGGGCGAAGCCGATACCGACGCGCGCAAATATCTGGAGGCGGAATATCCCAATCCCCTCGCCCATATGAAACTCGCCCGCCGCGTCTCGCTGGGCGGCCCGGTCGTCCTCCTTGCCATCGTCGCTGCCGGAAAGTTCTGGCTGGGGGTGTTCTGAGATGCGCGGTTATTTCGCCATCGGTTCAGAGCGGATTTCAAAACCCATGAACCTCGGCGCCCTGACGCGCACGGCCCACGCCTTCGGTGCAAGCTTCGTCTTCTCCATCGATGCTGCGCGCAGCCTGAAGACCGCCAACATCGCGGACACGTCAAAGTCCGCCAGCCAGATCCCTTATTATCAGTGGGACACGCTGGATGACATGCAGCTTCCCAGAGGCTGCCAGCTTGTCGGGATCGAGCTGACCGATGACGCGGTAGAGCTGCCGGAATTCCGGCATCCTCCGCAGGCAGCCTATATTCTCGGCCCCGAAAAGGGCAACCTGTCTCCCGAAGCGCTCGCGCGCTGTGTTCATGTCGTGAAGATCCCCACCAAGTTCTGCATCAATGTCAGCCTTGCTGGCGCGCTGGTAATGTACGACCGTCACCTGTCGATGGGCCGCTATGGCCCGCGCCCGATCATGCCGGGCGGCCCGGAAGGCCAGCGCCGCCGAAAGCTGCCATCTCAAACAGGTTCTCGCAAATCGGCAGATTGAGCGCTCAGCGCGCGCCAAGCAGTTTCTGGATCGCGCCCATCAGGCCGGTAAAGCGCAGCCCGCCATCGCGGATCGCCAGCGCATAGCAAACGCCATCATCGTCCGCCACCGGCTGGTGGGTGTCGCTCGGCCCGTTCATCGAAATGTCGCCCGGCCCATAATTGCCGCGCTCATCGGTAAAGCCGCCCGACAGCACCATCGTCAGCTCAGCGCCCGAATGGGAATGGCGCGGAATGCGCGCGCCCGGCGCGATGCGGTAAAGCTCCACTTCCATCGCCTCGCTCACATCCAGCTTCAGGCGTTTGAGGCCCAGCCCCAGCATCTGCCAGCCATCGCGCCCGGCAGCGTCCAGCGCGGCGCCGCGCACAGGCTCAGGCAATTCCAGCAGTTCACGGAGGGCTGCCCCGGCGGCGCGCCCGGCATCCCGCTGCGCAGCGGCCGGCATTTCCAGCGCGTCCACCATCGCCAGCGCCCGCTCCAGTGCGCCTTCGCTCATCGCCGCTTCGGGCGCGGCATCAAGAAAGCTGCCGGAAACCATTTCACTGACGACCACAGACCGGCGTACATCCGAACGCACGGCGCTTTGGGTCTCCAGCATCATGGCAAAGGCCGGATCGAGGCATCCGGCCGCATAGGCGCTGTAGAGGTCACTGAACGTGTTGGGCGAAGCAGAAGGCATTTGTGTCAGATGTTCCCATATCCTTGGAGCAAAGATTGTTCGCTTTGGCTCATCGTCAAGCAAACACAGCCGGAGATTGCAGCACGCGGGTCATACCCCCCCCTCCAGCTCTCCTTTGAGGCGGCTGAAAGCCAGGCGGATGCGAGACTTTACCGTCCCGAGCGGCAGGTTGAACGCTCGCGCGATCTCTGAATGGGAGAGGCCGTCATAGAAGGCTGCCTGCACGAGGATCAGCTGGTCCTGCGGCAGACCGGCCAGCCGCTCGCGTACCACCTCATCCAGTTGGCCGCGAACGATCATTTCGTCCGGGGTCTGGATTTCCGGTGGCAACAACACCGGGTCGTCGGGGGAAAGCTCCGGCCGGCGCTGGCGGCGCTGCGCGTCGATCCGGCGATTGCGGGCGATCCTGAAGATCCATGTCGAAACCGAGGCCTGCGCCCGGTCATAGAGCCCCGCCTTCTGCCAGACGGTGATCATCACCTCCTGCGCCAATTCTTCGGCTTCCCCATCGCCCGCGCCAAGGCGCAGCATGAAGGATTTCACGCGCGGCGCGTAATAGCTGAACAGATCTGCAAAGGCGCCCCGGCTGCGCCGGTCTGCAATCTGCGCCATGCAATCGGCATGGTGATCCCTCAATTCGGGATCCGCAGTGCGGACTGTATGGTCAAACAAGCGCTTGGCCTTTCGGGAAGCCGGCCTGTCATTGTCTGCCTTCGTAAACCGTAAAGCAACCATGGCGCTTGGAATTTCCCCTGATACGCTCGTGTAGGGTGTTTTGCTTGGAGCGCCCCCCAGTGTATGGATTCAGGAACGCTGGAGGTACTGTGTGAGTATTTTATTTAACATGCAACATAAAATAACGACACTGCTTCGCCCTCTCACGCTTGTGATCTCGGCCGCATTGCTTGCGGGCTCCGCCGCTGCCGAACCCAAGGCCTTGGGCAAGTTCAAGGAATGGTCGGTCTTCACCGAGGAAAAAGGCGGCGACCTGGTCTGCTATGCTGTCACTCAGGCCTCTTCGAAGGCCCCCTCTTCAGTAAAGCATGGCGATGTCTGGTATTACGTCACCAGCTGGAAATCCGGCCAGGCCCGGAACCAGCCCAGCCTGCGCGTCACCTATGATCTCAGCACCAGCAAGGCGCCCAAGACAGCTGTAGGCCGCTCCTCCTGGCAGATGTTTGCAGCCGGCAGCGAAGCCTTCGCGGATGATG
Source organism: Hyphomonas sediminis (assembly GCF_019679475.1). Classification (NCBI taxonomy): domain Bacteria; kingdom Pseudomonadati; phylum Pseudomonadota; class Alphaproteobacteria; order Hyphomonadales; family Hyphomonadaceae; genus Hyphomonas; species Hyphomonas sediminis. The sequence goes on along the minus strand of NZ_JAIEZP010000001.1, from coordinate 988,377 downwards.
CCGATGATCCGCGCATCGTCGACGCGCTGCGCAAGGGCTCCAGCCTCACCGTGACGGCCCGGTCCGCCCGCGGCACGAACGTCACCTACCGCTTCTCGCTCAGCGGCTCCTCCGATGCCATCGAGAAGGCCGAAGCAGCCTGCCGCTAGACCCGAATGCAAAGGCGGCGGCCACTGGAAAGTGACCGCCGCCCGATTTGCTCAGTTTCCTGAACCTGCAGTGATTACTGCGTAACCGGCGTCAGGATGATTTCGACACGGCGGTTCTGCACACGGCCGGCTTCGGTCGAGTTGTCAGCCACCGGATAATCAATGCCCATGCCGATCGAGCTCATGCGGACAGCCTGAACGCCCTGGTTGGCCAGGTAGTTGCGGACCGCGTCTGCGCGCTGTTGCGACAGGCGCTGGTTGAACGCGCGGTCCCCCTCGGACGAGGCATGACCACGGATGTCCACAGCCGTCGAGGGATACTCGACCAGCGTGGTCGCAACACTGTTCAGCGCCTGGAAGAAGGACGGATCGATCTCGGCGCTGCCTTGGCGGAACGTGATGCCCGACGGCATGGTGAGGGCGAGCTGGTCACCCTGACGCTCGATCTCGATGCCCGTACCGGCAGTCTGCTGACGCAGTTTTTCTTCCTGCTTGTCCATGTAGACACCAACGCCTGCGCCGGCGACTGCGCCGACCGCTGCGCCGATGGCCGCGTTCCGCTTGTCGTCGCCGCCAGCCATCATGCCGGCGCCTGCGCCAAGGATGGCGCCGGCTGCAGTTGTGGTCCAGACGCGCTGGCTGGGACCGGTTTCACATGCATGCACCAGCGGAAGCGCCAGAGCTGCTGCGAGGAGGATAGACTTCTTCATGAGGAGGACTCCCTTTGCCTGAAGTATGTTGCCGCCTGTCGCACGCCGTACCTGAACGGGAGCCAACCAGACGTCTGATTTTTTGTTTCCCCTCTAAAATGAAGGGATTTTCGCACTCTGGCGCGTTAAAGTCTGTCCATGTTTGCGCCGTTTTCCTTGTCTGGCGCCTCGTGCTATAGGCCCGCGCATGACCGTGACCCTCGACCTCAGCCGCCGAAATAACTCTCTGCCCGGCAAGAAACGCCTGACAGGCCTTTCGGTTCCCGCCCTCAAGGCAGAAATGGAAGCCCTTGGCCTGGAGCCGAAGGCGGCCTCCATGCGTGCGCGCCAGCTGCGCCGCTGGATTCACCATTTCGGGGTCACCGATTTTGCCGGCATGACCGACATCGCCAAGGATCTGCGCGCCCAGCTGGAAGAGAAATTCGAGCTCGACCGCCCGGAAGTCGCCGACCATCAGGTCAGCCGCGACGGCACTCAGAAATGGCTCACCCGCTACGCTCCCGGCATTGAGGGCGAGAGCGTCTATATCCCCGATGTCGGCAAGGCGGGCGCGCTTTGCGTCTCCTCCCAGGTCGGCTGCACGCTGAACTGCACCTTCTGCCACACCGGCACGCAGGCGCTGGTGCGCAATCTCACCGCCCAGGAAATCGTCCAGCAGGTCATCATCGCCCGCGATGCGCTTGCCGAATGGCCCTCCTCGAATGAAGATCGTCTCCTGACGAACATCGTCTTCATGGGCATGGGCGAGCCGCTCTACAATCTCGACAATGTCGCCGAGGCGATCGACACCATCTCCGATGGCGATGGCATCTCCATCGGCCGCCGCCGCATCACGGTGTCCACCGCCGGCGTCGCCCCGAAGATCCCCGAGCTTGGCCAGCGCACCGGCGCCATGCTCGCCATCTCGCTGCACGCGACGAATGACGCCCTGCGCAACGAGCTCGTGCCGCTGAACAAGAAATACGATCTGCAGACGCTGTTTGAAGCCATCCGCGCCTATCCCGACCTCGGAAACTCCAAGCGCGTCACCTTCGAATATGTCATGCTGAAGGGCGTCAACGACACGCTGGCCGAAGCGCGCGATCTCGTGAAGCTGCTCAAGGGCATCCCCTCGAAGATCAACCTCATCCCGTTCAACCCCTGGCCGGGCAGCCCGTATGAATGCTCCGACTGGGAAACGATCGAAGGCTTTGCCGAAGTGCTCAATCGCGCCGGCTATGCCTCGCCCATCCGCACGCCGCGCGGACGCGACATCCTCGCCGCCTGCGGCCAGCTGCGTTCGGAAAGCGTGAAGGTGCGCGCCAGCGAGCGCCTGAAGCAGAAGCTCGCCGGCGAAGCCGAAGCCTAACGCATCTTTTTCACCATGCGGTCCCAGATCGCGCCGGGGATGTTGGAATAGTCGTCCGTCCACGCACGGCCACCATCGCCTTCGAGCACGGACCAGTTGCCGCCCGCGTCCAGCGAGGCGAGCGCCAGCTCATTGCGCGCTAACACGACGACAGCACTGGAAGAAGCCCGGTGCCCGCGCTCAGGGATCGTATGGAACTGCATCCGCCCCGGCACGCCAAGATCGCTGGCCACCCGCGCCACAACGGCTTCCAGCGCCATGTAGCGGTTGGATACATGCAGCAACACAACGCCGTCTTCCTTGATACGCGAGAGATAGAGCGCCACCGCTTCCCGCGTCAGCAGGTGGGCCGGCACCGAGTCCGACGAGAACGCATCAATCAGCAGGATGTCGAACGCGTCTTCCGGTTCCTCCGCCAGCGTCAGGCGGCCATCCCCCAAAACAATGTCAGCATCCGGCGCACATTCGGAAAGAAAGGTGAACCACTCAGGGTCGCGCGCCAACCGGGCGACAATCGGGTCGATTTCATAAAAGGTGTAATGCTGCCCCGGCCAGGCATAGCAGGCCACAGAGCCAACCCCCAGCCCGACCGCGCCAACGCGCCCGGCGCGCGTATGCGCCGCAAAGATCTGGCCGATCGGCGTCTCCGGCGCATAATAAGTCGCGGGCCGCAATGCGTCTTCGTCCAGCGCCTGCGCGCCGTGCAGCGTCGTGCCATGCACCATGGTGCGATAGGTCCCCTGATCGTCCACCTTGACGACCCCGAAGAACCCTCGCTCCGCATACGCACCGACCGTCGGGCTGCCCGCCACGCCGATCATCCAGATGGAGGCGGCCGCCACCGCGCCGCACAAGCGCGAGCGGCGAACAAGATAAAGCAGCACCAGCCCGATCGTCAGCAACACGAAAAACGAGCGCGGCGCCCGCGCCGACAGCGAAGGGGCCTCATAAACATAGAACGCGATCAGGGCGAGGCCGACCGCCACGCCCGCGATCACCACCGTATGCACCGGCCCCATCCAGTGGCGTTGCGGCACCAGCAGGATCGCCGCAATCAGCATCAGCGGGTATTCGGCAACGCTGGTGAATATCACTGGCACAAGCAACGCATTGAACGCCCCGCCCAGAACGCCGCCCAGCGACATCAGCAGGTAGAACTCCGTCAGCCGCCCCGTCTCCGGGCGGTCGGCCGCCAGCAGGCCATGGCAGGCAATCGCCGCGATGAACAAGCACGCAAGGTGCACCCCAAAGCTCAGCAATGTCGGTACGCCAGAAAGCTTTGTCAGCACAAAGAGCGCAAGGCCCGCGATGACTGGCAGCAGCGCAATGGCGTGGTCCAGACGAATGAGCGGCGCCTTGGAGAAGACCACGATAAAGCTCGCGATATACAGCATCAGCGGCGGCGCCCAAAGGAACGGCGCACTGGCCACATCCGTGGCGATATGCGTCGTCACCCCCACCAGCAGGCTTGAGGGCACAAACGCCAACACCACCCACCAGGCGCGCTGGCGCCACAGCGCGGCGCCGGTTTTCGCTGCGGCGGCCGTGCGCTCTGGCGCCGGCCCTTCCATGGCGCCCCCCTTCCCCTGCATGGCAATCAGGCCGCAGCCGACCAGCAACAACAGGAGAATGCCATAGCCTACCGACCAGGCCATCGCCTGCCCGGCCAGCGGCGCCAGCGGTTCCAGAACCAGTGGATAGGCCGCCAGCCCCAACAGGGAGCCGGCATTGCTGGCCGCATACAGATGATAAGGATCATGCGCGTCGGCCCGGCCTGTGCGCGCATACCAAGCCTGGATCAGCGGCGCGGTGGCGGAGATGATCGCAAAAGGCGGCGCAATCGACACGGCAAACACGCCAATCAGCCAAAGCGCCGGGCGTGACGGATCTGGCGGCCCGAACACGCTGCTCAGCTCAAAGGGCAATACCAGCGCCGCCAGAAGCAAAAAGGCGCCATGCACAATCACCTGCGTGCGGACCGATTTGACGAGATGCGTCAGGAGGTGGGCATAGGCATAGCCTGCCAGGAGCGCGGCCTGGAAACAGACAAGCGACACGTTCCACACATTCGGAGAGCCCCCCAGCAGCGGCGTCGCCATGCGCGCAAACATCGGCTGGACGAGGAAAACCAGCGCTGCCGAGAGGAACACCGTCACCACGAAGGGCACAGCGCCGCGCGGATGCAGGGCAATATTCTCGGGCAGCAGGCCGCCGGCAGCTTTTGCAGTCATAGAAGGCTCTCCCATCCCCGTCAGACTAGCGGCGGCGGATTAAGGGAACACTTCCAGAACCGGCCAGAACGGGTAAGGGCGCTTAGCTCGCCTTGCCCATCCGGCGGCGCTGGACGCTGGAGGGGATGTTGAGGCTCTCGCGATACTTCGCCACCGTGCGGCGGGCGATGTCGATGCCAAAGCCGGTCAGGATCTCGACGATCTGATCGTCAGACAGCACGTCCTCAGGGGACTCCTCGTCGATCAGCATCTTGATCCGGTGGCGCACGGCTTCGGCCGAATGCGCCTCCCCGCCCCCGGTTGCCGGGATGGCGGCAGAGAAGAAGTATTTGAACTCGAACAGGCCGCGCGGGGTGGCCATGTATTTGTTGGTCGTCACCCGGCTGACGGTCGACTCGTGCATCTCGATCGCGTCGGCCACCTGTTTCAGGTTCAGTGGCCGCAGATGCGCCACGCCATGCGCGAAGAAGCCGTCCTGCTGGCGGACGATCTCGCTGGCAACTTTCAGGATCGTGCGGGCGCGCTGGTCGAGCGATTTGACCAGCCAGCTTGCGGACGCGGCGCATTCGGAAATGAATTCCTTTTCCTTCTCGCGCATCGGCAGGGCCGTCACCTCGGCATAATATGCCTTGTCCATCAGCACGCGCGGCAGGTTGTCGGAATTCAGCTCCACGGCAAACATGCCATTGGGCAGTTCACGGACATAAACATCCGGCGCCACGGCCACAGTGGTATCGCTGGAAAAGCCTGCGCCCGGCTTCGGCGAGAGTTGGCGCAGCTCCAGCAGCATGTCCTGCATGTCGGCCTTGTCGACGCCGCATACATCCATCAGCGCCTTCATGTCGTGCTTGGCGACAAGATGCAGGTTGTCCAGCATTGCCTGCATGGCGGGGTCAAACCGACCCCGGTCTTTCAGCTGCAGCGCAAGGCATTCGGGAATGGAGCGCGCCATCACGCCCGTCGGGTCAAACCCCTGGCAAACCGTCAGCACTGCCTCGACATTGGCAATATCGGCGCCCAGCGCCTTGGCCACGTCTTCCAGCGGCGCACGCAGATAGCCACTCTCATCTGTCTCATCGATCAGGCGCGCCGCAATCAGCCGATCAGCTGGCGAAAGGCCGGCAAAACTCAGCTGCGAATGCAGGTGCTCCTGCAAAGTCACATCGCTGGAAACATTGGCGGCGTAGTCGAAGTCTTCCCCGCTGCTCCCGGAGGAAACGCTCGACCAGTCGGTGCTCGCAGACGGGCCGCTCCCTTCGGCAGACAGGCCGGAATCCGATCCCGTGCCTGGCTCGAACACATCTTCGCCCGGCGCGTCCAGCTGCTCGCGCGCTTCTCCGAGCCCGGAGGTCTCGTCCAGCCGCAGCGTTTCGCGGTTCGTGGTTTCGCTTGTTTCGGCAGGCCCTGCCCCGCCCTCATCCTCGACCTTCACGAGCAGCGGATTGCGCTCAAGCTCGGTCTCGATGAATTCGGCAAGTTCCTGGTTCGACAACTGGAGCAGCTTGATGGCCTGCTGCAGCTGCGGCGTCATCACCAGGGACTGGCCCTGGCGCATGTCGAGTGATTGTTTCATGGCCATCGGCCGCGCCCCCTGAGATCAAGCGGCGAACTGTTCACCCAGATAGACCCGGCGCACATCCTCATTCTTCAGCACATCCTCTGGTGTGCCAGTGAACAGAACTTCGCCATCATACATGACATAGGCCCGGTCGACGATCTGCAGCGTCTCGCGCACCTGGTGATCTGTGATCAGAACACCCAGGCCGCGCTGCTTCAGATAGCGGACAAGTTCGGAAATGTCGGAGATGGCCAGCGGGTCGATGCCGGTGAACGGTTCGTCCAGTAGCATGAAGCTCGGACGCGACGCGAGGGCACGGGCGATCTCTACGCGCCGCCGTTCACCGCCCGAAAGGGAGGTGGCTGGCTGGTTGCGCAGATGTTCGACATGCAGCTCGCTGAGCAGGCCATCGACCTGTGCCATCCGCGCCGCCCGGTCAGGTTCGACCAGTTCCGCCACGGCGAGCACATTCTCTTCTACTGTCATTCCCCGGAAGATCGAGGCTTCCTGCGGGAGATACCCCACGCCCAGACGGGCGCGCTGATACATCGGAAGGCGGGTCACATCCTCGCCATCGATGGAAATGGAACCGGAATCGGCCCCGATCAGCCCCATGATCATGTAGAAGCAGGTGGTCTTGCCGGCCCCGTTGGGTCCAAGCAGGCCGACGACTTCTCCCCGCGCAAGGGACAGCGAAACGTCGCGCACAACCTGACGCTTGCCAAAGGCTTTGGCGAGGTTGTTGACGACAAGGCCTTCGGCCGGTTCGCTCATGATCTGGTCATTCCCTTTTGCGGGGCGGTTATCGCCGCCCTCAGTCACCCTATCCCGTCATGCTTAAGATCGGCTTCAGGATTCCTTCAAAATTCACCGATTGCCATTCGAGGCGCTGCTCGGATCGATCACGGCGCGGGTCCGCCCGCCGCCACCCTCCAGCGTCGTGCGCCGGTTGGCGATCTCCATCCGCAGGATCTGGCCCTCGGCCACGTCCTTGTCGCGCATCAGGGCCACATTGCCCGTCATGGTGATCGTATCGGTTGCCAGCTCATAGACGCCCTTGTCGCCCTTCGCCTTGAGTTCGGGCGTCACGTAATAGACGCCGCCCTCAGCGAGGATGCGCTCGATCTGGCCGAAATTGCCCGCCACGCCGCTGGTGGTCTGCCCTTCCGCCGGCTGGCCGGAGAACAGGATAGTCACCGTATCGGCCCGCAGGCGCGCCGTGCCCTGCCGGATGTCGACATTGCCGACCAGCAGCACCTTACGCTCCCGTTCCAGGCTCTCGGTACGTTCCGAATTGATATAGATCGGCCCGCCTTCGGACGAAATCTGCGCATGGGCCGGAACGCCCATCAGGAGGCTGAGAACAAGCCCTGCGCCGGCTGCCTTAAGGAGTGCCATTTTCATCACCTTCACGCGTTCCTGCCGAATTGTCGGCCTTGCTGGGGTAGATCACCGTCTGGACATTGCCTTTGAAGACGATGCGGTCGCCGCCATCAAGGATTTCATACGAGTCCGCCTTGATATCGCCAAGAGGCCCCCTGCCTTCCAGCGGCGAGAGGCCCTCCACGCGGTCCTCGGATACATGCAGCCGGGCGCCCTGAGAATTGAACATATATCCTGCCGCGTCCGAGATCCGCACATCCTCATAAAGCTCCAGGATGCCCGTATTGCGGTCGTAATAGCCTGATGGCGCCTTCACTTCAGTGCCCTTGGAATCGCGCAGCACAGGGCTGACGAGATCCACTGCCCCATCCCGCGCGCGCCGGCGCTGGGCAGCCTCGGCAGTGATCGTGAAGATCTCACCGGCAGCATCGCGCCCGGTGAAGCGGGGGTTGATCATCGTTACAGCCTGGCTGTCATCCACCGGCGGCGGCGCTGCCTCCTGCGAGATGGCGCTGCGCACGATATATCCGGTAAACAGCCCGATGGCCGCCGCCGCAGCCGCCACAAACCCGTAGCGCAGGTATCTGACCCGCTCAGACCGGCGCCGGGCCTGCGCCAGCGTCAGCTGACGGCGCGGCGCCCAGAGCGAGATAGGGTCATTATGGCGGGTGGCTTCCATGGAGGCGGGAGGATCCGGCTGAACTAAAGTCAGGCAGCAGTCTTAAACACGATACCCACGCCGCGAAAGCAGCAGATCACACGCAAAGCGCACCGGCAGGATTAACTATGTGAGAAGATGTCTTCTTCGTCCCATCCGGCAAGGTCCAGATCGGCCCGCGTCGGCAGGAAGGCGAAGCAGGCCTGCGCCAGCTCCATCCGCCCCTCGCGCACCAGCATGGCTTCAAGGCCCGCCTTGATCTGGTGCAGGTAGAGCACGTCACTGGCCGCATACTGGATCTGTGCGTCGGTCAGCTTGTCCTGCCCCCAGTCGGAGCTTTGCTGCGCCTTGGACATGTCCACCCCGGCCACTTCGCGCGCCACATCCTTCAGGCCGTGGCGGTCGGTATAGGTGCGTGCGAGGCGCGAGGCGATCTTGGTGCACCAGATCGGCGCGCAGGTGATGCCCATCCAGCGCTTCATCATCACCACGTCAAACCGGGCGAAATGGAAGATCTTCAGCACCTTCGGATCGGTCAGCAGCGCCTTCAGGTTCGGGCAGTCATAGTCCCGGTTGAGCTGCACGAGATGCGCGGTGCCATCGCCGGACGAAATCTGCACGAGGGTGAGATTGTCCCGCATCGGGTTCAGGCCCATCGCCTCGGTATCGACGGCGATCACGGGGCCAAGGCTCAGACCTTTGGGAAGGTCGCCCTTATGGAGGGTGATCTGGTTCATGTATCGCGCCTTAGCACGGACGCCATTAAGCGCAAGTCAAAGCCGCTTTTCAGCCCGCTTCGCGCTTTGCCGCGATGATCGCAGCGTCCAGCGCCGAGAGGAACCGAGAGCGGTCTTCCTTGCTGAAGGGCGCCGGCCCGCCTGCCCCGATCCCGGCGACGCCCACGCGCCGGTCGGCCATGATCGACCTTGTCGCCATCGCCGTGCCGATGGAGTCGTCCGTAAACGGCTTGCCGGCAGGCGAGAGCACCCGCGCCCCGGCCTTCAGGCCCCGGTCGGCCAGCGGAATATCTGCCGTGATCACGATCGCCCCCGGCCCGGCCTGCTCGGCAATCCAGTCATCGGCGGCGTCAAACCCATCGCTGACGATCTTGCGGGAGATCAGCGCGTGCTCTGGAATGCGCAGATAGGAATTGGCCACCAGCACAGCAGGCACCTGATGGCGAAGGGCCACCTTGTAGATTTCGTCCTTCACGGGACAAGCGTCGGCATCGACGAGAATTCGAACGGTCATTCGGCTTCCATCGCCGCAATCCACTCCCGGATCAAGGCGAGGGCTTCAGGGTCGTTCACGCTGCGGCCGAGTTCGGGCATTGCAATGCCGGGCTCGGTGGAGGCCATCCGGAGGAGGAGGATCGAGGCGTCCGGGTCCCCCGGCACGATCACCTGCTTCAGCCCGCCCGATCCGCGTCCGGCGGCAACGGGATGTTTCAGCACACCGATACGCGTCGCGCTCTCCTCGGTCGAGGCGAGCCACAGGCCGGAATTGGAGGCCGAGCCGTCTGCCTTGTGGCAATGGGCGCAGTTCACGTCCAGCCAGGCGCGGGCGCGCAGGTCCAGCGGGGCGGACGGATCGAACGCAAACGGATCGCCCGTCACCTCGTCGGCAAGCCCGCTGAGAATGCCCGCCTCGGCCCAGCGGGTCAGCTGGCCATCATGCGCCAGGTGGCGTGCCTTCGGCCCGATCGGCTCAATCGCCTTGCCCGCCTGATGGCAGGTCTTGCACTGGTTCTGGTTGGGCACGGCGTAACGCAGGCTCAGCGCTTCGCCCTGCGGGCTGATCGTCTCGATGTCCAGCCGCTTGCCCGCCGGGGTGTAGACCGCCTCTGTCTGGTCGTCATTCCACACATAGGGATAGGCCGCCCAGCCATCGGCCTTGTGGATCAGCAATCGCGTCTCCACCCGCCATTGCCCCTCTTCAGACGCGCGCATGTCGGGCGCAAAGGCAAACGTCTTAACAAGAACAGTTCCCACCGGAAAGCTGAACACGTCGTCTTCGTGATAGGTCGCCGGCTCCCCGCCCGGCACATACACAAAGCGATGCTTGGCCGCATGGTCGGAGAATAGCGGATTGATCAGGTCATACGCCATCACACCCGTGGCAGGGCTGGCAGACGCCATGTCCACAAACAATCCGTAGTCCGACAGCTTCTCAGCCGGCGCCGCGGCCAGGATCACCCCGTCATCCGGCCCTGCCGGCGCCTTGCCTGCCGAGCAGGCCGCCAGCAGGAAAAGCGCCGCGAGAAGGCCGGTTCGCACCATCGTCAATCCGCGCTCAGCGATCGGAATGGGCCAGCACAACAGCGGCCGGCTCTGCCGCCGCTTCGGCCACAGGCCGCTCCGGCGAAGGCGCAATCGCAGCCGGGTCAATCGGGTAGCGGCCAATGCCCAGACTGATGAAGCCGACTTCAGGCGCTTCGTTCACGGCAATGTTGAGGGTCTGTGCCTCGCCCTCGCCCCAGGCGGTCACCCCGTCCCAGACGACCGGTGGCAATTGCCCACCCAGCGCGGCGGCCAGCGGTGCCAGGTCGCCCTGCGGATCATTGCCGCCCGCGCCATACGTGTTGCCCTTCAGCACGATATCGCGCGGCAGCGGATTATAGGTTTCATCCGTGATCGGCAGCGAATAGGACATCAGCAGCACATGCGCGGAGCGGTTGTCGGCAAAGTTGTTGTCGAACACATGCACATTGCGGTTCGCCATCACGATCACGCCGGTGCCTGAGGGCACGCTCGCCACGATATTCCCGGCGGGCGCAAAGTTCGGTGTGTTGTTCTGGATGATCTCGTTATCGAAAATGCGCGTGGAATTGCCCCCCGTCACCGGAAGGTCGGGCAGGTCGAACACGAGAATGCCGCCGGTATTGTCGCGCGCCACGTTTCCATAAACGTCCGCATTCATCGAATTTTCGATCTCGATCCCGGCCACGTTGAATTCAGCCACCGAATTGCGCACGATGATGTTCTTCGACTGGCCGACATAAACGCCCGCATCGGATGCGCCGCGCACGGTCACATTCTCCACCAGCACATCTTCAGACTCGACCGGATAGATCCCGTAAGCGCCATTGGTCTCGCTCGGCCCGCCGGTCCACTCAACCGTCAGGTAACGGTAGATGATCCGGTCTGCGCCTTTCGATTTGATGCCGTCGCCCTTGGTGTTGCGCACGCCGAAATCCATCAGCGTCACATCGTCGGAGGTCACCAGCAGGCCCTCGCCCGCGCCTTCCTGGCCGGTGAAGTCCAGCACCGTCTTCTCCTGCCCTGCCCCGCGCAGCGTTACGCCGCTGACATCCAGCGACAGGCCATCGGACAGCTGGAAGGTACCTTCCGGCAGCATGATCGTCTCGCCCGGCTGCGCCGCGATCAACGCCGCCTGCAGCGTCGCGCCGAAATCGCCCTCCGCCGAAATGGGGGCAGGCAGACCGGCAATGCCAGGCGCCGGGGGCTCGGTGGATTTTGGTGAACAGCCAGCCAATGCCAACAGGGTCGCGGCGCCCGCGATGGCGCTCAGGCGAATAATCATCTGTATCCCTCCCCGGAATTGTTATGACGCAAGTGTCAACTTCAATCCGGGGAAAAGCAAGGGCCGGGAATGGCAAAGGGTCGGTATAGGCCCTTCCGGGCCGGCGCCCCTTATGTGCCCCGCCTCAGTGGACGCTGAGCGGACGCAGATCGTTGGCGTGGCAGGCGGCAAAGGCCGCGTCGCGCCCCTCGACGATCGCCAGTCGCTCCCCGTCATGGGACGACACGATGAAGAGGTCTTCGAGGTCGTCTATGTCAGCAAGCGCGTCCGGCGGCAGGAGACCTGTCACCTCGCCTGCATCCATATGGCGGATATAGACGAAAGAATCGGTTTCGAACGGGTTCGTCTTGTTGAAGTCGGTCGTCATCAGTCCACTCCTTTCCGCGCCCCGTCGGGGGTCGCTGGCAGGGAGCTCGCTGGCCACCTTGCCATGCAGGAAAAGTGGGCCTGCATTGTGGCCGGTTCAAGCACCTTGATGCGGCATGATAAGGGCAAGCCCTTAAGGATCGTTACCAGGGCATTGAGGGACCGGTTTGGACCGGAAATGACCGCGAATTGACCAATTCTGACACGCGCCGTCCTCAAACGTACTCAAAATGACACTGTTTGATACGAAAAAGCCGCCCCTGGGGGCGGCTGGTGTTCCTCACATTTCCGTGTCTGGAAAAGGAGGGGTCCTGGTGGAGCCAAGGGGAGTCGAACCCCTGACCTCTTGCATGCCATGCAAGCGCTCTCCCAACTGAGCTATGGCCCCGGACCGGGAAGCGGATGCACTAGACGAGCGCTCTTCCGCTTTCAAGCCCCTTTTTCACCGTTCGTCGTCTTCTTCACCATCGATTTCGAGGTCATCATCGCCCTCGTCTTCGTCATCGATTTCGAAGTCGTCTTCTTCGTCGTCAGCAATGAGGATTTCGTCCTCATCGTCTTCGTCAACGCCGTCCTCGGAGAAGCCCGAAGGCACTTTGCCCTCTTCGTCTTCCTCGTCGCCGCCTTCGAGAATCACATCGTCATCGTCGTCGCCGAGTTCCTTGGCGTCGTCTTCATCATCGTCGCCATCGTCGGCGTCGGAGGCGTCTTCATCGTCATCATCGCGGATGGCGGTGTCTTCCTCCTCCTCGTTGTCCTCTTCGTCCTCATCTGCCGCTTTCACTGCAGCGCGGGCCGCCTTGGCCTTCACTTTGGTGATGGTGGTGCGGATGACCTCATCTTCAGGATCGAATTCGGCGCCGCATTTGGGGCAGACAGCCGGTCGTTTGTTGAGGTCGTAGAATCGCGACTCACAGGACGGACAGACCTGTTTGGTTCCGAGCTTGTCCTTGGACATGGGGCTGGCGCGCTCCTCTTGGGGCATAAAAGCCGGTTGGAAGTTGGCGGGGCGCTTGCCATGAACGCCCCGCGCTGTCAAAGCCCCAATTTACATCTTGCAACCTGCCTTAAGCATGAGGCCTTTCCCTAATGGTATGGACCAGCCACCCGGTCAAACGTCTCGCCGGCGTCATTCGCGCGCCCGGAGATAAATCCTGCAGCCACCGCGCCCTGATTTTTGGCGGCCTCGCGGAGGGCGAAAGCCGCTTCACAGGCCTGCTTGAGGGCGACGACGTTCTGCGCACCGGACAGGCAATGGAAGCCATGGGTGCCACAGTAACACGCACCGGCCCTGGCGCCTGGGACGTGACCGGCGTTGGGGCAAAAGGCCTTTCCTCGCCGGCCAATGTTCTCGATTTCGGCAATTCCGGCACCGGGTCGCGCCTGCTGATGGGTGTGATGGCTGGATATGACCTCACCGTTGCCTTGACAGGCGACGCCTCGCTCTGCTCCCGCCCGATGAACCGTGTGTTGAGTCCGCTGCGCCTGATGGGCCTGAAGGACACTGCCGGCCCAGACGGCAAGCTGCCCTTCACCCTGACGGGATCAAAAAACCTGCAGGCCATCCGCTACGCCCCGCCTCAAGCGAGCGCCCAGGTGAAATCCGCAGTGCTTCTGGCGGGCCTGAATGCCGAAGGCGAAACCATTGTCGTCGAAGCAAAGCCGACGCGCGACCATACCGAACGGATGTTGCAGGGGTTTGGCGCCAAGCTTGGCTTCAAAATGGAGCCGGGCGGCGCGCATGAAATCGCGCTGAAAGGCGGCCAGCGATTGTACGGTCTGGAAGCGGCCATTCCGGGCGATCCGTCCTCGGCAGCCTTCCTCGTTGCGGCTGGCCTCCTCTCCCCGCAAGGCGATGTGACGGTCGAGAACGTGATGTCGAACCCGACACGCTCCGGCTTCTACGATGTCGCCGATCTGATGGGCGCAGGCCTCGGCGCAGAAGAGCGCGGCGAAGCGGCGGGCGAACGCCTGATCGACCTGCACGCAGGCTACGGCAATCTCCAGGGCATCGCCGTGCCCGAACGTCTCGTTGCCTCGATGATCGACGAATTCCCGATCCTCGCCGTGCTCGCCGCCTTCGCCACCGGCGAAACCCGCGTCACCGGCGCGGAAGAACTCCGCGTCAAGGAAAGCGACCGTATCGGCGCAGTTGTCGCCATGCTGCGCGTCAATGGTGTGGAGGTGGAAGAAACCGAAGACGGCTTCACCGTTCAGGGCTGCGGCGGCCCGCCTCCGGGCGGCGGCGTCGTCGAGACCCGCCACGACCACCGCATTGCTATGAGCGCACTGGTGATGGGAACAGCGGCTCAGAACGCCGTCAGCGTTGACGATATCTCGATGATCGACACCAGCTATCCGGAGTTCCTCAGCCATATGCAGATGCTCGGCGCGGATATTCGCGGCTGAGACCTGCCCCGAGGGCAAAATTGACGAATGCCGCAGGCTGGCCAATGTCAGCCGATGACAACTCTGTTTGATCCCCTCCCCCTCACCCGTGGCCCGGCGCTGAAGAACCGCTTCATGCTGGCGCCGCTGACCAATATGCAGAGCCATGCCGATGGCACGCTGAGCGATGACGAGTTTCACTGGCTGGTGAAACGCGCCGAAGGCGGCTTTGGCCTGACCATGACCTGCGCGGCGCATGTGCAGGCGATGGGACAAGGGTTTCCGGGCCAACTCGGCGTGTTCGATGACAAACACCTGCCCGGCCTGACGCGGCTTGCAGATGCGCTCAACGCAAACGGAACGCATTCTGTCGTGCAGCTGCATCATGCCGGCATGCGCACCCCGCGCGAGCTGATCGGGGGCGAGGCCCCGCTGTGCCCCTCGTCAGACTCCGAGACCGGCGCGCGGGCGATGTCGCTGGATGAAGTCAAACAGGCCGGAGACGATTTCATTGCCGCCGCCAAGCGCTGCGAGCAGGCGGGCTTTCATGGCGTCGAGCTGCACGGCGCCCATGGCTATCTTCTCTGCCAGTTCATCAGCGCGGAAATAAACCGGCGCGAAGATCCCTATGGCGGCACCTATGAAAACCGCACGCGGCTTCTCTGGGACATCATCAAGGGCGTCCGGGCCGAGTGTGGCCGGAACTTCTCTGTCGGCGTACGCCTCTCGCCGGAGCGGTTCGGCATGGATATCGGCGAGATCCGGCGTCTCGCCAGCGAGCTTATGACCAGCGGCGATATCGACTATCTCGACATGTCGCTGTGGGACACCTTCAAGGAACCGGAAGATCCGAGCTTCAAGGGCCGCCCCCTGGTCGAATGGTTTACCGGCCTGCCGCGCGGCAATTGCCGGCTGGGGGCCGCAGGCAAGCTGACGACCGGCGAAAGCTGCCAGCGCGCCATGGAGACGGGTCTGGACTTCGTGGCCATCGGCCGCGGCGCGATCCTCCATCACGATTTCCCGGAGAAGGTCAAAGCGGACGCTGCGTTCAAGCCGATCGCCCTGCCCGTTCCCGAGCAGCATCTGGTTGCCGAAGGTCTGGGGCCTGCTTTCGTGAGCTATATGAAGTCATGGAAGGGCTTCGTGACAGAGCCTGCCAGCGCCTAACTTGACTTGCGAGGGCGGCTAGCCCACTCCCCGCCCCCATGATCATTGCAATCGACGGCACGACAGCTTCCGGCAAGGGCACTATCGCGCGGCGCCTGGCCGGGCATTTTGGCCTGCCTCATATGGACACCGGACGGCTTTACCGCGCCGTTGCGGTCGCCGCGCTGAAGAAGGGCGTACCGCTCGATGAGGCCGGCGCCCTGGCCGACCTAGCCCGGATGCTGGACCTAGCCGACTTTGTGGAACACGAGCTGCGCTCGGCCGAAGCAGGCAAAGCCGCCAGCGTTGTGGCGGCGATCCCGTCGGTGCGTCAGGCCCTGTTTGAATTGCAGCGCGCCTTCGCCACCCGCGCCGGGGGCGCCCTGCTTGACGGGCGCGACATTGGCACGGTGATCGCCCCGGACGCCGATGTGAAGCTCTGGGTCGACGCCGATGTCCGCCAGCGGGGCGAGCGACGCTGGAAGGAACTGGTCGGCAATGGCGAGACCGTCACGCTGGACCAGGTGATCGAGCAGTTGAAAATCCGGGATGCACGTGATCAGGGGCGGGCCGATGCGCCTGCAACAATCGCCGCCGATGCCATCTTGATCGATACCACTGATCTCACTATAGACGCGGCTGTGGAAAGGGCGATGGCTGCCGTGGAGGCTGCTCTCGCCAAGGGAAAGACTGCCTGAGGGGCTCTCTGAAACGGGACAACCTCAATCCAAACAGGCGGAACCCGCTTCAAATCTTATAAGCCCACGCGACGGGTCGAGTGTTAGCAGGCGGCAATAGTGCCGGCCCTGCCTTTGAGCCATTCGTCCCTCACCGGAGACCCTATGACCAATCAAATGAACCCCACCACTGACGATTTTGCCGCGATGTTCGAATCTTCGCCGGCAGCTTCGGCGATGCAGGAAGGCCAGGTTATCCCGGCAACCGTCCTGCGCATCGACAATGACGCCGTCGTCGTCGACATCGGCCTGAAAACCGAAGGCCGCATCCCGGCAAAAGAATTCCTTCTCGAAGAGAAGCAGCCCGCTCCGGGCGACCTGGTCGACGTTTATCTCGACCGCATCGAGAACGCCCTCGGCGAAGCTGTCCTCTCGCGCGACAAAGCCCGCCGCGAAGAGCGCTGGATCAAGCTCGAGAAGAGCTTCTCGAAAGGCGAGCCTGTCAAAGGCGCCATCTCCGGCCGCGTCAAAGGTGGTTTCACCGTCGACCTCGGCGGCGTCAACGCCTTCCTTCCGGGCTCCCAGGTGGACATTCGCCCCGTGCGCGATGTCGGCCCGCTCATGGGCGAAGTCCAGCCGTTCGCAATCCTCAAGCTCGACCGCGTTCGCGGCAACATCGTTGTCTCGCGCCGCGCAATCCTCGAAGAGAGCCGCGCCGAACAGCGTGCGGAAATCGTCTCCGACATGGCTGAAGGCGACGTCCGCAAGGGTATCGTCAAGAACATCACCGATTACGGCGCCTTCGTCGACCTCGGCGGTATCGACGGCCTGCTGCACGTCACCGACATGTCCTACAAGCGCATCAACCACCCCTCGCAGGTGGTCGAAGTCGGTCAGGAAGTCGAAGTTCAGATCATCAAGATCAACCCCGAGACCCAGCGTATCTCGCTCGGCATGAAGCAGCTCGGCACCGATCCGTGGGACAACATCTCGTCCCGCTACCCGGTTGGCGCACGCCTGACGGGCACCGTCACCAACATCACCGACTACGGCGCCTTCGTGGAGCTGGAAGACGGTGTGGAAGGCCTGATCCACGTCTCCGAAATGAGCTGGACCAAGAAGAACGTCCACCCCGGCAAGATCCTCTCGACCTCTCAGGAAGTCGAAGTGGAAGTGCTGGACGTCGACAGCGAAAAGCGCCGCATCTCGCTCGGCCTCAAGCAAACCATGGACAATCCGTGGAACGCCTTCCTTGCTGCCAACCCGGTTGGCTCGGAAATCGAGGGCGAAGTGCGCGGCATCACCGAGTTCGGTCTGTTCGTTGGCCTCGGCCCGGACCTCGACGGCATGGTGCACATCAACGACATCGCCTGGGACAAATCGGGTGATCAAGCGATTGAAGCCTTCCAGAAAGGCGACCGCGTTCGCGCGAAAGTTCTCGACGTTGATGTCGAGAAAGAGCGCATTTCGCTGGGCATCAAGCAACTGTCGGGCGACCCGATCGAGTCTGCTACCAGCGACACCGGCGGCGGCCTGAAGCGTGGCGGCACCGTCACCTGCACCGTCACCGAGGTCACTTCGGGCGGCATCGAAGTCGAATTCGGCGCCCCGCCGATGAAGGCCTTCATCCGCCGCTCCGACCTGTCGCGTGACCGCGCAGACCAGCGCCCTGAGCGTTTCGCTGTTGGCGACAAGGTCGACGCGAAAATCCTCACGATCGACCGCGCAACGCGCCGCGTTTCGCTCTCGATCAAAGCTCTTGAGATCGCCGAAGAAGCTGAAGCCGTTGCACAATACGGTTCGGCTGACGCCGGTGCATCGCTGGGCGACATCCTCGGCGCCGCGCTTGCCTCTTCCAAAGGCAAGACGAAATCGGCCGGCGACTCCTCCGCGCTCGACGCCCAGGGCCGTCTGTCCGGTCCGCAAGGCGAAGCTGACGACCTGAAGAAGCTGAAAGGTCTCGGCCCGGCTTTCGAGAAGAAGCTCAACGAAGCTGGTATCTATCACTTCTGGCAAATCGCTGCCCTGTCCGACGAGCAAATCGCCGGTCTGGAAGAAGAACTGGCCATCCAGGGCCGCTTCGAGCGCGATGGCTGGAAGGATCAGGCTGACTCTCTGGCCTAATTTGGGAGCCGGTCTGCCGCAAAGCTGACCGGCAACCTAAATTTCCCGAAATGTTTGCGGCGGGGGCCTAGCGCTCCCGCCGCAAATGCATTTAATATCAACGCAATGCTTAAGTCCCAACTCATAGAGAAGCTCGCTGAGGAGAACACGCACCTGCGTCATGAAGACGTAGAAAAGGTGGTGAACGTTATTCTCGGCGAAATCGGCGAAGCGCTCGCCCGGGGTGACCGGGTGGAACTGCGCGGCTTTGGCGCTTTTTCCGTGCGCAAGCGGGACGCTCGTAAAGGACGCAATCCCCGCACCGGCGAACCGGTCAAGGTTCCGGCCAAGGCCGTCCCCTTCTTCAAGGCAGGCAAGGAACTGCGCGCCCGCGTGAATGGCGGCAGCGACCCCGAAGCGCGATAATGGTGCCGAGGTCTTCGCGCCGCTGATGCAGCTTCTTGACGCTGCAGGCAAACCCCGCGACGTTCAGCCCAACTTAGGTTTGGGCTTGGTTCCATGGGAAAGGGGTAAAATGCTCAAGGAATTCAAAGAATTTGCGATGAAGGGCAACCTCATCGACATGGCTGTCGGCTTTGTGATGGGCGGCGCATTCGCCACCGTTGTAACTGCCTTCATTCAAGGCGTTTTCCTGCCGGTCCTCGCGCCCATCATGGGTGGCATCGATCTTTCCTCTCTGAAGTTCACAGTCGTTCCGGCTGAAGTCGGCGCAGCAGGCGAAGTCGTTAAGGAAGCCGCCATCATAGAGCTTGGCGCTTTCATCTCAGCGGTGATCTCATTCATCATCGTCGCCTTCGTGATGTTCATGATCATCAAGGGAATGAACACACTCAAGAAGAAAGAAGAAGCTGCACCGCCGCCGGCTCCGCCGCGCCAGGAAGTGCTGCTCGAAGAGATCCGCAACCTGCTGGCCAAGAACCAGTAGGAACTGCGGCACCGGGTTCGCAAAGTATTAAGCAGTCTGCTGCTACTTTGTGGATAGTAGAGTACCGCGTAGAGTGCGGAGGGCGGCCTGTCGGGTCGCCCTTCTTGCTTTTGGCGCCAGTCTTTTGGTGCAAGTGCAGTATCCAAGCGGTGCCCCAGCTTGAGATTGTCAGACGCAAACACGCATCAGGCCCAATCCGGGTTCGGATTGAGCCTGATCTGAAAACGCGACAATGCTGATGTCAGTAAGTGTATTCCTCGATCCCCGTGAGGGTGATCGTATAGGCCGCATCCGCCAGTTCGCTTTCCTGCGTCTGGGTGTGGATGGTGCCTTCGATCCAGACGGCCTGGGCGAGGTCCTGCATCTTGATCGGCTTGTCCGACATGACGAACACTGTCTGGTTCGGCGGAGGCGGAGGCGCGTGGATACAAGCACCGAAGTACGGCACGAGGAGAAACTCCTTGATCTGGGCATCCGCGCCGTATTCGAACGGCACTGTGTAGCCCGGAATACGGATCTTCTTGCCGTTGAGTTCCTTCACTGTGTTGAAAGTGCCGATCTGGACGGCGGTATCGGCGGCCGATCCTTCGGCAATGCCGCTGCCTGAATAAAGCATCGCCATCTGCGCCTGATACATTTGGGCGAGGCGTTCTTCCTCCCCTTCCGGCATCAGGTCTTCCCAACCGATCCGGGTGACGCCGCGGGCGGCCAGCTCAGCATCCTTGCGGGCCTGCTCTTCCGCGCGCTTCTTTGCAGCTTCGGCGCGGGCGGCAGCGCGCTCAGCGGCACTCTGGCCGATCTTGTCGCCCACTTTCGGGCCTTCCGCCTTCGTCTCGGTGGCCGATTCCTTGGCGGGTTTGGCCGGGGCAGCTTCGGCTGTTCCGACGGTGGTGGCCCCGCCGCAAGCAGCGGCAAGACCAAATGCGAGGCTGGCGAGGGCGAAGCCCGGAAGGGATGTCGTTTTCATGGCGCCAATTTAGGCTGACTGAGCGGCGCGCGCCAAGAGCACAATGCTGTTACAATCGGACGCTGAGGCCATCTGCCAGTGATCGCCGCATTGCCGCCACGGCCGGAACCGCACCGATGATCAGAGAAGCGCTTGTCACCGCGCCCAGAACATAGAGATCCAGCAGGCCAGGGCCGCCACCGCCGAAGGACACGCCATACCGCGCCTGAAGGAGTGGACTTACCACGGCAAACAGCGCGTGCATGATGAAGATACCGATCACCGCGCCAAGGAAACCGATCAGGCCCGCCTCCAGAACCAGCAGCAAGAAGATGTGGCCAGGCCGGGCGCCCGTCGCACGCAGAATGGACATTTCACGGCGACGCTCATTCAGGCTGGTCAGAATGGAGGTCAGGATGGACACCAGTCCAACAGCGATCACAAAAGCCGAAACCGCCAGCAGGGCGCGCTCGGCGATGGCGGTGACACCCCAAAGCTCGTGCAAAGCCTCTCCCGGAATGATCGCCATCAGGGGCTCGGTTTTGTTGGTATTGATCTGACGGCGCGTCGTCAGGATCGTCCCCTTCCGCTCAAGGCCCACGAAGATGGCGGTTACCGTTTTAGGCGTGAGGTCGAACGAGCGGATCATCTCTGTTGGGATCGAATCGGCGAGCGGGTTCTTGGCGCCCGTCTCCCAGCCGACATGGATGGCAGTGATCGCTTCGAGCGACACATGGATTGTGCGATCCACCGGTGTGCCGGTCGGCTTCAAGATGCCGGACACGCGGAAGGGGCGGTTCTCGTGACCAGAGCCGAGGTCTGCCGCGCCAAGGCCGTGATTGAGCACCAGAGGCGTGTCGATTTGATACCCAAGCTCGCGGGCGACATCCGCGCCGATGACAGCATCGAAAAGGTCGTCAAACACCGCGCCCTCTGCCAGCTGAAGGGGCTGACCACCGCCATACTTATAGCGGTCGAAATATTCGGTCGTCGTGCCCATCACGCGGTAGCCGCGATGGCTGTCACCCAGCGCGATCGGAACAGCCCAGGCTATGTCCGGGCGCTCCGCAATCTGACGATAAGTGGGCCAGGAAACCTCTGCTGTTGCAGAGCCCATGCGGAACACGGAATAGAGCAGCAGGTTCACCGTGCCCGTCGGCGCGCCGATGATCAGGTCAGTTCCGGAAATCGTGTTTTCGAACCCTTCGCGCGCGCCGCTGCGTGCTTTTTCAACACCAAGAAACAGGGCGACGGAAAGCGCCACCGCAACGATGGTGAGGATGACCGAGCCTTTGCGGTTCAGCAGGCTGCGCCATGCCAGCGAGAAGAGAGCGGTCATGCCTTTACCCCGGCGCGGTTCATTTCAGTCAGGTCAGCAGCCCGGGTGAACAGGCTGGCGAGCGAAGCATCGTGGCTGACAAACAGGAGACTGGCGCCAGAACGAGCCACCTCTTCGGAGAGCAGATTGATGAACCGGTCGCGCGCATCTGCGTCGAGCGCGGAGGTCGGCTCGTCGGCAATCACCAGGCTGGGGCTGCCGATCAAAGCGCGGGCAGCCGCCACGCGCTGTTGCTGGCCGACGGAAAGATCGGACACACGTCGGGAAAGCAGATCCGCATCGTCAAGACCGAGCCGGGCCAACAGGCGCTGCGCTTCTGCCTGCGGATGATCGCCGGCGGCCTCGCGACGTGCCGCCGAGAACCGCAGCGGCAAAAGCACGTTCCCAGTCACCGACAGGTAAGGTACCAGATTGAACATCTGAAAGATGACGCCCATCCGGTCGGCCCGCAGCCGATCGCGCCGAGACGCAGCGAGGCTGGACATATCTTCGCCCAGAACCGCGATACGGCCAGCCTGAGGCTGCAGAACCCCGGCGATCAGACCCAGTAACGTCGATTTGCCGGAGCCGGAGGGGCCACGCAGGAAAACACGCTCACCTGCTTCCATACGGAAGCCAGCAATATCGAGCACAGGGGCCCCGCCCTTCCACGCAAAGCGCAGCCCTTCGATTTCAATGACGGGATCAGCCATGCCGCTTTTATTTCAGGGAAATTTCAGGTGCGGAAGGCGTCAGCTCTGCGGCTTTCTGAACCGTGTCGCCGATGAAGACGGCATTGATCGTTTCAAAACCGGGAAACACGGTGAAACCATCGAAGCGTGCCGCCGTGACCGCGCCTGGCCGGGCGCAGCTCCAGACGAAGTTGAGGTGAATATCGGTGTGGCCGCTGCTGGTGTCGACGACCGCTTCGGGCATTTCAGCTGAGCATTCGCCCCCTGTCACGGTGACAAGGCCGGGGAATGCAGCCTTTGCCTCTTCCGTGATTGTGCCGTCAGCTTCGGATAAGCCGAAATTGGCAAGCGGCGAAATCATCTCGGCTGTCAGCCGGTTTCCCTCGAACACAAAGGCGAGATCGGCAATGCCATGCACATGCGCTGCGCCGCCGGCATGATCCTCGTGATGATCGTGCGCGTCACCTTCACCCTCATGAGCGTGTCCTGCTTCTTCCTCATGGACGTGATCATCATGTGCTTCGCCTGCCGCGGCCGCGGCCGTAGTTTCCGTGGGAGACGCAGCAGGCGCCGACGTTTCGGATTGTCCGCAGGCGGCGATCAGCGAAAAAGCCGCGCCAGCAAGCACAGGCAGGGAAAGACGGGGAAATTGGATCATGGAGAACTCCTGGTCAGCCTGCCGGCTGGCGAAAACATTGAAAAACCAGCAAGCAGGTAAAAATCTTCTGGCAAGCCCATGAGTGAAACATTATAACACTTTCTGCAAGGTGCCGCTGCGCACATCGCGCAGCCTTTTCAAACCCATCTGGCACTCATCAGGCCCGACAACCGGACGTAAGACGCCGCATGCCCTTCTCTCTTCAGGCGCCAATCCTGTTCGGCCTGCTGGCCGCGCTTGTAACTTCCATGGGACTACTCGCTGTTGCGTTGCGCAGTGAGTGGACTGCGCGCCAGTCCGGCCTCTTTTCATTGGCCGCCGGCGGCATGCTGATCTCGCTAACTTTGTTGCACATTGCGCCGGAAGCCATTCGCATGAGCAATGGTGCGCCGATGTTTGTGCTTGGTGGCTTCTTTGGCGGGCTGATGCTGTCCTCCGGTATAGCGATGCTGTTTCCGGAAAAAGCGGGCGGCCGGGCACTCGCTTTCACGCCCCTGCTCGCCATTGGTCTGCATTCCTTTCTGGATGGAGTAATTTACTCTGTCACTTTTGCGGCAAGCTTTGAGGCTGGCGTCTACGCGTCGACCTCGCTCATCATTCACGAATTTGCGGAAGGCGTGATCTCGTTCGCAATTCTGACCCGGCACGGATTCCGGATTCGCGAAGCCGTCCTCTGGGCCTTCCTGGCCGCCGGCGCGACAACACCTCTGGGGGCAATCGTAAGCGGCGTCTTTATGCAAGGCCTCGGCGCGGACGCTGTCTCCGCGCTCTACGCCGTCTCGGCAGGCCTGCTGATCTATGTTGCGACAGGACCTCTGATGCAGCCTCTGAAGGACGAACCGCCCTTCCGGGGCATCCTTGCGCTCGGCTGCGGGGTCGCAATTGCGCTGGTTCTCATGCTGATGCCGATCCATGGACATGAGGGCGACACGCACGACCATGATCACAGCCTGAGAGATCCTTCCGGAATCCATACTCATTGATGGAACCGGCACGGCCCTTGCACCGTTACTTCCCGAAACAAGCCTCTGAATGGGCGGGAGTCGGGTATGGTTGCCTTCACGAATTGGGTGAAAACAACGGGTGTCATGGCGGCTCTGGCATCTCTGCCGGTCGCCGCGAACGCTGACAGCGGCTGCGGATTGCGTGAGGTAGAACGCTTCCAGGCGGCCGTGCTGCAGCCCGCCGTTGAAGCGACACCGGCCTATCTGAAACAGACAGCAGAGAGCTTCATCTCAGATTGTCCGGATCGTTTCGAAACACGCGACGCACATCTGATCGCAGCCCGCGGCGCCATGGATTCCGGGCAGGCTCAGGCAGCCGTTCTTCATTTTGACGACGCCGTGAAACGCGGAGCACGTCTTACGCCGGTTCAGCGCCTCGACCAGTCTGTCGCCCTGCTGGCAGCGGGCGAAGATCGCGCTGCCGTCGAAGCCCGCAATCTTGCCATCGGCGACTGGCTGGAAAAACTCGCCGCTCGCGGCGTGACCAGCATTGATGTTCGCAAGTCGCGCGGAGGTATCATCCTCGCTGTAAACTTCCCAAGACGTGACACAGAAGGCAGCGTCCATGCCCTGTGGCTGGCCGTGCCGGATGGGCCAGGCCTGCCGGCTGCGGCGGTTCTGCGGCCCGATCCAATGCGTGCCTCTCTGCGGGCGTTGCGGACTGGACGGTCACCGGCAGCGCTGACCATTCTGGAGCAGCGTACCTGCCAGGACGCGCGCATCCTGCGCGAGACCGCTCAACCCGCAGCAATCGAAAGTTTTGATCGGGACGCCAGTAAAGCCATGCGCGCCTATCTGCGCAAACCGGTCGCCCTGCCCCACACAGAGCCTGGCCAACCACTTGCAAGCTGCCTGATGCCAGACCTGATGCTGCACGTCCCGGCCGAGGCGCCCTAGATCGGAAGCTCTGTCGTATTCTTCAGGCATTCCATCGCAAACGTTGCGCTGACATCGGCAAGATCCACTCGCGCAATCAACGCCTTGTAGACCCGGTCATAGTCCGGAACGCTGCCGACCTGAATTTTCAGCAGGTAATCAACATCGCCCGCCATGCGGTAAAACTCGACGACTTCAGGAATGGCACGAACGGCCCCTGCAAACCGCTCCAACCAGGCGGCGGAGTGATCCCGCGTGCGAATGGCGACAAACACCGTTTGCGCCAGACCAACCTTGTCCGGATCGACCAGCGCAACCCGCTTTGAGAGTATGCCAGCCTCTTCCATCCGTTTGATGCGCCGCCAGCAGGTGTTTACCGAGATGCTGGCGATCTCTGCCAGCGAATCGAGAGAGGTCGCCCCGTCGATCTGAAGCGCGCGGAGCAGCACACGATCCGTTTCGTCAATCTTTTCCATTCAAATACCATTTTCTCGAATTTTGTTATCATACATATCCGGATTAGAGAGATTTTATAAGATGATTTTGGCCTCGGACTGAGGGATTCTCAGCAGATGCCTCAGCCCGCCTCCGCTCTCAAGCAGCCCGCCGTCTCGTCCCTCCCCACGGCCTCCTCCTGCCAGGAGACGCGGCTGAAGGCGCTTTCTGCCCTTATCGGACGCACGCCGATGCTTTCAATTCGGCTGCGCTTTCGCGGCCGGGAGCATGTGATCCACGCTAAGGCCGAGCACTACAATCTCACGGGCTCCATCAAGGACCGGATGGCGCTGTCGATCCTTTCAACCGCCTACCGGACCGGAGCGCTACAACCGGGCGACATCATTGCGGAAGCCACCAGCGGCAACGCCGGCATCGCCCTCACGGCACTCGGCCGCGCGCTTGGCCATCCAGTGGAAATCTACATGCCCGACTGGATGAGCGATGAGCGCAAATGCCTGCTGCGCAGCCTCGGCGCGGACCTCAAACTCCTGTCGCGCGAAGAAGGCGGATTCCTTGGCGCGATCGCTGCAACTGAGACGCGCGCCACCGAAAGCAACTCCGTGTTCCTGCCCTGCCAATTCTCCAACGGCGACAATGCAGCAGCGCACGCCGAAGGGACCGCCCGGGAACTCATCGAACAGATGAGCTGCGTCGGTCTGAAGCCAGACGCTTTCGTCGCCGGTGTTGGAACGGGCGGAACCGTTATGGGCGTTGGGCGCACACTGAGGGCAGCATTTCCCGGCGTAAAAGTTCACCCGCTCGAGCCGAAAGAGTCGCCAACACTGTCCACTGGATACAAGGTGGGCCACCACCGCATTCAGGGCATTTCAGACGATTTTATCCCGGCGCTGGTAAAGCTTGATCAGCTCGACGACGTGATTGCCGTGTCTGATGGCGACGCCATCCGGATGGCGCAGCGCCTGGCGCGTGAGCTGGGCCTCGGCGTCGGCATCTCGTCCGGCGCAAACCTGATTGGCGCCCTGATGGCCGCAGAGAAAATTGGTGAGGGCGCCTGCGTCGCCACAGTCTTCTGCGACGACAACAAGAAATACCTTTCGACCGCGCTTGCATCGGAAGAGCCACACAAGGAAAGCCATCTGACGCCGGAAATCGAACTCATCGATTTCGAAGCCAGCGTTTGCAACTAGGCCCTAGCTGGCGAGCTTCTCGGCGGCGGCTTCTTCTCTTTCCCGGCTGGTAAAGCGGCGCGTGAACTGGGTCACACGCGGCGCGATTTCCGTCTCGAAGCGCGAGCCGTTGAACACACCGTAATGGCCGACACCGGGCTGGATATAATCCGTCCGCATATCATCGGGGATGTTCTTGCAAAGGTCGTGCGCAGCCTGGGTCTGGCCGATGCCGGAAATATCGTCCTTTTCACCCTCAACCGTCATCAGGGCAACATCGCGGACAGCTTCGGGTTTGACGAGCCGTTCGCCGCGATAATTATAAATCCCGCGCGGCAGGTGGTGTTCCTGGAATACGCGCTGGATGGTCTGAAGGTAGAACTCTTCCGTCAGATCAAGGACAGAAAGGTATTCGTCATAGAATTCGCGGTGCTTTGCGGCGTTGTCGCCGTCGCCGTCGACAAGGTGATTGAAGAATTTCCAATGCGCATCGACATGCCGGTTCCAGTTCATGTTCATGAACGAAGCCAATTGAACGAAGCCCGGATACACCCGCCGAAGAACACCCGGATAAGGCGCAGGCACAGTGTAGATCATGTTCTGCTCGAACCAATCGAACGAGCGCTCTTCAGCAAGCTTGTTAGGTACGGTCGGCGAGCGGCGCGCATCAATGGGTGACCCCATGAAGGTCATGCTGGCCGGCAAAGCCGGATCCTCATCTTCCGCCATCATGGAAATAGCCGCGAGCACCGGAGGGCCAGGCTGGCAAACCGCAACGACATGCGCGCCACCACCCAAACGGGTAAGGATCTTCCGGATATGGTCAATATAATCGTCTAGATCGAAACGGCCGAGCCAGACGGGCGCCATGCGCGCATCTACCCAATCGGTGATGTAGACATCATGCGTCTCGAGGAAACCTTCCACGGTTCCGCGCAGCAGGGTTGCGTAATGTCCTGACAGGGGCGCAACGATGAGCATGCGGGGCAGCGGAGCTGCGCCTTTCCGGCGCGCTGCCGCGAGACGATCGGCGTCCTTTCGGAAATGGACGAGGTTGCACCAGGGAGACCGCCAAGCGACTTCGGTCTCTACCGGCACATCAATGCCGTTGATCCGAAGCGAAGTGATCCGCCATTCCGGCTTGCCATAATACCGCGTCGCACTTTCGAACACGTCCGCCATAGCGGCAAGGGACTTACCATAACTGGTATGACCAATCGGGTTCAGTGGTGAATTCAGAGCTGCAAGGCCAGCCCGCGCGGCAAGCCGCATAGGCGCCATCGCCACCCGATTCAGTTCGACAAGGGAGTAGAGCATCGTCCTTCAAACCCTTTTTTGCTGCGGTGCAGCGTACGCCCCAAATTCTGATGCGGCAAATAGTTTCGCCAGTGAGGATCTCACCCAGGGGAAAGCGAAGGGTTAACTGAAAGTCTTGAAAACCCCTGAAACTTCCGTGCCCCGGCCTGCACAGAGTTAACACCCTACCGGTACTTATTCTTCCATGGGGAGAGTCCAGCGGGAGCGATGCCTATGTTTCTTACTTGCCAACCTAATCCGCACGATGCCGGCCGCATGACACGCGCACTGGTATTCGAAAACACGCCAGGCACGCGTTTCGCGATCGATGCCGAAACGCTGCACCGCAACCCAGAACTGCTCAAACCTTTTGGGCGTGGATGGCATGTGCGCCTCAGAGTGCTGGACGCGATTGCCTATCTGGCCTGTCTGGCCGGTGTAATCGCCGCCCTTGTGATCGGCTGGTGGATGGCAGGTGTCGGGCTCGTAATCTGCGTCATGATGCTGGCAGCGAACCGGAAAACAGCTGGCCGCCTGGCGAAGTCGGCGGCGCAGCGTTCATCCGAAAACTTCCGGCAGCTTCACGAAATGGGCTGCCTCTGGCTGGTGATGGCCTAAAGGCCGAAAAGGCCGAGCAGGGCCGCCGCCACTGAGCCAATCGTGAACATCAAAGACAGCAGCACAGAGCTGCCCCGCTGCTCCTTCCGGCGCGTGCGGACTCCCTTCGGATTTTTGCCTTCCTTGGGCGCGAGCATCAGCCGCGTAGAGAAAAAGCCAAACGACGAAACCAGCGCGACGACACCCGAGATCCAACTGGTGGCGAGCAGGAACAGAGCACCGGAAACAAGCATCATGCCCGAGATCGGCGTCGCGGTCCGGTAGAGCAGCTCTCGGACATGGGAATCGGCGCGAGCACCCGTCAACTTGTCGAAACTGCAATTAGGGGACGCTACCGAAGCGACCCAAGACGCACCGATCGCCATCGCGCAACTGATCAGGGCAATGCCATTGAATAGGGATTGAAGGCTATCGAGCATCCCCCCTTATCGCTGGATTCGCGGTAAAGGCATGTAGATTTTCGCCGGTTTCCTGCCACTCAGCACTCGCCCTTTGCGGGATCTGGTTGGCGATTGGCCTAAAAATATGAGACTTTGTGGACCATTGAGCTCAGGTTCTCATCGATGACCTACAAACTGAAGCCCGGCGGCGAGAGCGTTCCGGACGGCGTTCGCAGAATTGCACGCGCCGAATTCGATAGAATTGCCGAAGTTGTCTCCGACGACACGCTGACAATCGCGCGCAAGGTGCACGAAGCCCGCAAGTGCACGAAACGGCTGCGCTCACTCATCCGACTCATTGCACCGATGTTTGCCAACGCTGCCCGCGAAAATACCGTCTTGCGGGACGCAGCGCGCAGCCTGTCCTCGGCGCGCGATTGTAGCGCTTTGCTGGAAAGCCTCGCACGATTGAAACTTTCGCCGGAGATCCGCGGCAGCGTCGAAGCCTCGCTACATACCCTTACCCGACCGTCCGCAATCGGGGGCACGCCCGCCGAGCTTCTGAAAGCGTTTGCGAAGGACATGAAGGCGGCGGCCAGGCGAGCAGAACATTGGGACATTTCCGGCGCCGGATTCGATCTGATCCAGCCCGGCCTGAAGCGCAGTTATCGAAAGCTGCGCAGAGACTTTGCTGACGCCCTCAAGACAGATGAAGAGGAAGCAAAGCACTGTTGGCGGAAAAGCGCAAAAAATCACTGGCATCAGACGCTCCTGCTCTCCCGCATCTGTCCGGACGCGATGGACGGTCACGCAAGGATGGCCGGCCGGCTTTCAGAACTTCTGGGAGACTGGCGGGACACCGGCCTGTTGCTCGCAGCCCTGGATGAGCTCGAGGCGACGGGATTGGATGAAAGCGCGCTCAAGCAAGTGAGACGCGCGGCTGTACGCGACCAGAAACGGCTTCTGAAGAAGGCAGAATTTATGTCCAGACTCCTGACCGCCGAGAAATCTGACGCGCTGACATTGCGCTGGGCCGCTTACTGGAGCGCCGCCGGCAAATAAGGCGGGGAACCGTCGCCATTCTGTCACGCAGCTGCGATATTGGGGGCCGTAAACTCGTCATCCTCAGGAGCTGTTATGACCCGTTTGCGCCTGCTTTCCGCGATCCTCGTAACCGCATTCGCCGCTGCTTGCGCAAGCGCTCCAGCTCCTGTGATCGAGGGCCAGAAATTCGTTCCGGCAAGCATTGAAACAGCGCCCGCCGGCGCGCGAGGAGACGCTGCGGATGATCCAGCTGTCTGGCGGCACCCCGAAAGTGCCGGAAAATCCCTGATCCTCGGAACCAACAAACGGGAAGGGCTTGTCGTATTTTCATTGGACGGCGCCGAAGTGCAGCGTCTGCCGATCGGACTGATCAACAATGTAGACATCCGTCAATCTTCGGATCGTCCTTTCGATATTGCTGTCGCCAGCAACGATCAGGTGAATGCAATCTCTATCTTTCTCATCGATCGCAAGACAGGCGAAGTCTCCCATCGCGGCGACATTCCAACATTGACAGAAGAGCCTTACGGCGTTTGCCAGGCACGCGAAGATGGACAGGACTATGCAGGCGTGACTTACAAGGACGGCCTCCTTCAAGTCTGGGCTATCGACGTCAGCGATGACGGATTGTCCGGAGAGATGGTAGACTCTTGGAAGTTCGACACCCAACTTGAAGGTTGTGTCTTCGATGAAGCCAATGGCACCCTATTTGTCGGCGAAGAAGACCATGGACTGTGGGCAGTAGATTATAAGAGCACCAACTCCGCGCCCCTGCTGATCGACGCGGTTGGCGGCACTACGGGTCTGGTGGCCGATGTGGAGGGTGTTTCCATCTGGCGCGGCAAGAATGGGGATGGCTGGGTGATTGCCTCCGCGCAAGCAGAGAACCGTTATGTCGTCTACGACCGAAAGGCGCCCTATACGCATCGCGGCAGCTTCTCAATTCAGGAAAATGAAAGCCTAGGGATTGATAAAGTAACGCATACGGATGGACTTGATATTTTCTCCGGTGCGCTGCCAGGTTTTCCGCGAGGGATCCTCGTGGTTCAGGACGATGGCAACCCACGTTCCGGCCAGAACCAAAACTTCAAGATTGTAGATTGGCTGGACATCCAGGCAGCATTGAGTCTGGAACCCATTGAAGCCGAGTAGGCAGCGTTAGACGAAGCTCGATTCCACAACCTGATCGATTACAGCGTCGTCTGCTGGAACCTGTCCATCTAGCATCAGCATCGCCAAGCCATGCACGATTGACCATGCCTGAAGCTGGCGGATGCGCCGTCGCTCTGCGGATGCCCCCTTTGGCAGAATGCCCTCAAGCGAACGCGAAACCATCCGCAACCTCGCCTCCCAGAGTGGCGCGCCGGCATCTCCCGCACTTCCCGGCGACGGATAGGTCATCATCATCCGGAACAGCGAGGGATTTGCGAGCGCGAAGCGGACATAGGCGCGCCCCATGGCGTTCAATGCCTCCCGGCCACCCGGCGTAAGCTTCATCGCCTCTTCGAACGCGGCATTGAGGCGCTCACTCCCCACTTCGCATAATGCCCCCAGCAACGCCGCTTTGTCCGGAAAATGCCTATAAACAGCCGTCGCAGAGACACCGGCGCGGCGCGCTATCTCCCGCAAGCTAATCTCTTCGGGCGACTTCATGGAGATCTCTGCCATCCCCTCTTCAATCAGGGCGGATCGCAGATCGCCATGATGATAGCGGGCCTTGCGAGGCTTTATGTTGACAGTGTTATCTTTATTGGTCATGTTGCCAGTGTAAACATAACCGGCCACTCGACAAGGCCGAGGGGAGATAGAAATGCCGAGCCCTGTGGAAGCAGCCATTCGCGGCGTCGTCACTCAAGGCGTGATGGCCCTGGCAAACTTCAATCGAAACCACCGCAAAATGAAGGGCACCAACCCCTTCTTGAGCGGCATTCATTCCCCCCTTGCGGCTGAATTTATTGAAGACAACCTTCAAGTGACGGGGCAAATTCCTGAGGGGCTGAACGGCCTGTACGTTCGCAATGGACCAAACCCGCTTCAGAAAGTGAACCCGGCAACGCATCACTGGTTCACCGGAGACGCCATGCTTCACGGTGTCCGTCTGCAGGGGGGCAAAGCGCTCTGGTATCGCAATCGCTGGGTACGCTCCAATTCCGTCAGCGATGCCTTGGGAGAGCCGCGGGCACCCGGCCCACGGAACCCGCGAACTGACAATCCGAACACGAATATTGTCGGGCATGCCGGCAAGATCTGGGCCGTCGTTGAGGCTGGCGGCTTTCCGGTCGAAGTGTCGGAAGATCTAGAGACACGCGCGCATAGCGACTTCAATGGCTTGATTGGCGAATCCTACTCCGCACACCCACATTACGATCCGGACACGGGCGAGATGCACGCGATCTGCTACAATCCACTGAACCCGGTCACGATCTTTCACACTGTGATCGACGCTCAAGGAAAAGTTTGCCGTCGCGAACCGATACCAGTTGAACACGGCCCCATGATCCATGATTGCATGATCACACCACATTACGTGATCATCATGGATCTGCCGGTGACATTCTCAATGGCCTCGATGGTGGGTGGCATCAGTCTGCCCTACCGCTGGAATTCAAAACACGCCGCGCGTATAGGACTATTGCCGCGCCATGGGAACGCCGCGGATGTTGTGTGGTGCGAGGTTGACCCGTGCTTCATCTTCCACCCCGCGAATGCTTTCGAAACGGATGATGGCAAGGTTGTATTGGATGCTTGCGTCTATGAGACGATGTTCGACAGCGATGCACGCGGACCTGACACGACATACGCCCGTTTCCAGAGACTGGAAATCAATCCAGCCAACAAGCGCGTAACACGGACAACCCTGGATGCAGCGCCTCAGGAGTTTCCGCGTTATGACGAACGCAGGACGGGGAAACCGTATCGATTTGCCTATACCGTTGCACTGCCCGAGCATGGTGACGCAGCGTTCCTGAACGAGACCCGCCTGTTCAAACATGACCTGGAAACAGGCAAGCGTCAGGTTCACGACTTTGGTGAAGGGAATGTGCCCGGCGAATTCGTTTTCGTTCCCGCCTCGGAGAATGCCGGCGAGGGTGACGGCTGGTTGATCGGCTATGTGATCAACACTCGCAGCGAACAATCCCAACTCGTAATCTTGGACGCCGCCAACTTTGAAGGCGCTCCAGTTGCAGCTATCAACATACCACACCGGATCCCACCGGGATTCCACGGCAACTTCATCGCAATGAACTAGCAGGAACGTCAGCCAACGCTCAATGCCAGCAACCGACTGATCTGAGCACGCGGCAAGCCGCTATCATCATGGTAAGCGTTGATAGCGGCTTGTAGACTGACCAGATCGCGCTTGCTGGTCGCCTGCGGCTTGTCGAGCGCACCTTCGCGCACCAACGCCGCACACACATGCGACGACGCAATCCATGCGTCCCATCCCGCAAAGCGCAGGAAATACTGCCCGGTTGCGCCACCGAGACGGCTGCCGCGTTTGTTCAGAATGTCGAGTAGCCCAATCTGATCAGCCGCAGGCCAAGTCGCGAGAAATCTGGCAAATCCGCCCTCTCGCGCCTCTATCTCCGCAACAAGCCTTGCATTCTCGAGCGTTGCCTTGATCTTCTGTCCGTTGCGCACAATTCTTTGGTCCGACACCAGACGATCCAGCATCTCTTCACCGAAGAAAGCGAGCTTGGCGGGATCGAAGCCTTCAAACGCCGCTTCGAACCCCTCCCACTTGGCATCGATGACTTTCCAGTTGAACCCGGCATTGAAGACGCAGCGCGCCATCACGGAAAGAAGGCGGTCCGCCGGCTGTTTGGCCAGGTTCTCCCTCGCATATTCATTCCTGGATTTCTCAAGGACCGCCTTTTCGCCGCCATGATGGCTTGCCGCCATTTTCAGGATCGGAGCGAACAGGCGGCCCATGAGCAACGTCCTTAGCCCAATGCGATTTCGTAGACTTTTGCGTAATCGTCTGCACTCATCGGCTTCGGGTTTCCGAAGTGCGCGAGGTCCTTGAGCGCATATTCGACAATGCCCGGACCATCTGAAGCCGCGAGCCCCATTGCACTGAGTGTCTTCGGAATTCCAATTGCGTCGTTCAGGTCCTGAATCGCATCAGCCAGATCAGCGCCGGCTTTCAGGCCCATGACCTGACGAAGGCGCGCATACTTTTCGTCCGCCGCGCCGTTATGGAAACGCAGGATATGTGGCAGGAAGACGGCGTTCAGCGTTCCATGGTGAAGCTTCTTCTCATGCAAACGCCCCGCTGCGTGGCTAAGCGCGTGAACACCGCCCAGTCCTTTTACAAAGGCAAGCGCGCCTTCATAACTCGCCATCATCATGTGCCAACGCGCTTCAGAATCTGAGCCGTCTTTCACTGCGCGCTGCAGCATTCCCATACCAAACGCACGGTGAGCGCCATCATAACCAATGCCCTCCGCGGGCGGATTTATAGCCGGAGTCAGAACAGCCTCGATACAGTGCGTCAGCGCGTCCATACCTGTGGCCGCGGTCAATCCCGCCGGAAGCCCAAGCGTCAGGTCCGGATCGCAGAGGGCGACAACTGGAATTAGGTTGGGCGAGGCAAAGGTTTCCTTCCGGCCGTTTTCCATTGTGATGACCATGCCCACGGAAACTTCAGAACCCGTGCCAGCGGTCGTCGGAATGGCGATCAGCGGCGGGGTCTTCCCGATTTTCTTAGCACCGCCGATAATGGCCGCGTATGTCTCCAGTGGTTCTGGATGACTGGCCAGAAGACCGATTGCCTTGGCGTGATCCATGGAAGACCCGCCACCCACTGCGATGATCCCATCAGCGCCAGATTCCTTGTAAAGCGCGGTGGCTTTCTTTGTCTGGGTTTCCGTCGGATTGGGAACGGTTTCGGCGAACACACCTGCCGCCGGTACACCCAGGGCGTCCTCCACCTTCGCCAGAATGCCGGAGGCCTTGATGCCCGCATCCGTCACAATGAACGGCCGCGTTATACCACGTGCCTTTGCAAGGGATCCAAGTTGCTTGAGGGCACCAGCGTCAAAGACGCATTGGGTGAGGAAATTGATGACGGGCATACGGAACTCCAGCGGAAATATGGTGCCGCATGTTCCCAACTGAGCGGATATTAGGCAAGCCTCTCCTTACGGCAGCCAGCTTTGCCCAATACGGGGTCACGGGAGGCACCTTGACCGGCGCCACCGGATTCCAAGCAAGGCGCTGGCAGCCCGATATTTCGGTGTGCGTGAATTTATCTCAATACGGACGAGTACCTAATTGAGCGCTTGTGCCGCGCGGCCCGCAGACGCGCGTCAAACTGGACGATTTCTCCTTTAATTCCAAAGAGCTAACCCAAACCTATCCTTCACTGAAACAGCGGGTTTCAATCATGAAAAAGCTCCTCGCAACCGCCCTGTTGGCCTCGACGGCCCTGATGGCATTTACCGGCACAGCAAGCGCCGAAGACAATCCGTGGATGGTTCGCGCACGCGTAATCAGCGTGATGCCTGACGAAGCCGGAGCGCTCTCGGTTGGCAATACTGCGCTACAAGGCGGCGTAGACATTGGCGATCAGTATGTGCCTGAGCTCGACATCACCTATTTCTTCACGAAGAACATCGCCGCTGAGCTGATCCTCGGGGTGACCCCACATGACGTCAAAGCCGTGAACGTAACCGTTCCGGGCGCGCTGACCGATGCCAACATCGACCTTGGCGACGTCTGGCTCCTGCCGCCGACACTTACGCTGCAGTATCACTTCCAGAACGGTACCAAGTTCAAACCCTATGTCGGCGCAGGCGTAAACGCGACTTTCTTCTTCAATGAGGACGCAGGCCCAGTTGCCGACGGCATTGACTACGACCCAAGCTTTGGCCCGGCTCTGCAAGCAGGCTTCGACTATGATCTCGACGGAAAAGAAGGTGGTTGGGCCATCAACGTCGACGTCAAGAAGATTTGGATCAACACCGATGTCACGGTCGACTTCACGACGGCCTTGGGCGCCAAGGTAAACGCTGACGTGGACATTGATCCTTTGGTGGTCGGCGTCGGCCTTGGTTACAAATTCTGACCCGGCCACGGTCAGATAGGGGCCGTTCCGGCGTCTAGTCCCCCTATCCCAGCCGGAACAGCCTTTCAGGAAACGCCGCGCGCTCCTCCCAGCTGCACGCGGCGTTTTTCTGTGCCCACCATCTGCGACAGGCACTTGCGCCGCGCCCTCACCTCGTTACTCGTCAAGGCATGACACTTCTGACTGTGACAGACCTCAAGGTCGAATTCGACACGCCCGATGGCACCGTTAATGCTGTTAAGGGAATCTCATTTGGCATTTCGCCCGGTGAGTGTGTGGGGATCGTAGGCGAAAGCGGCTCCGGCAAAAGCCAATCGGCGCTTGCGGCGATGGGCCTGCTTGCCGGAAACGGCACCTCCACCGGCAGTATTCGCTTTGGCGATACAGAAATGCTCGGCGCGTCGGCACCGACACTGCGCCGCATTCGCGGCGCGGAAATGTCAATGATCTTTCAGGATCCGCTGACGAGCCTGACGCCGCACATGACCGTCGGTGCGCAGATGCGGGAGATTCTCGCGCTTCACAAGGGCCTGAAGGGCGACGAAGCAAATCGTCATTGCATCGAGTGGCTAGAGCATGTTCGCATCCCGGAAGCTGCCCGCCGGATGGAACAGTTCCCCCACGAGCTTTCTGGCGGCATGCGCCAACGCGTCATGATCGCGATAGCCATGCTCTGTGGCCCCAAGCTCCTGATCGCGGATGAGCCGACTACCGCCCTGGACGTGACCGTTCAAGCGCAGGTTCTGGAGCTAATGGACGAACTGAAGCGCGAAACCGGAACGGGCATTGCTCTCATCACGCACAATATGGGCGTGGTCGCCCGTATGTGCGACCGTGTGATCGTGATGCGCCATGGCGAGATTGTCGAGCAGGGCGCAACCGACGACATCTTCTACGCGCCCAAACATGAATACACAAAAATGCTACTGGCCGCCGTTCCGAGGCTCGACCAACCAGATCCGCCGGGTCGACCGCCGCTGAGCGCTTCACCCGCGTCAGATATCGAGCCCCTGCTCCGAGTCGACAATATGAAAGTCCACTTCCCGATTCAGGTTAAGGGGGGGCTATTCGGCAAGCGCAAACCGTTGAAGGCGGTAAATGGCGTTAGTTTCGATCTCAAACCTGGGGAAACTCTGGGCGTCGTCGGAGAGTCCGGATGCGGAAAATCCACGCTGGCCCGCGGTGTTCTCAGGTTGATCCCTCCCACCGCCGGGACGGTTGCCTGGCTTGGCAAAGACATCGCTCATGCCAGCCGCCGCGAAATGGACCGCCTTCGCGACGACCTGCAGATCGTGTTCCAGGATCCACTCGCCAGCCTTGATCCCCGCATGACAATCGGAGCCTCGATCGCAGAGCCCCTGCTAGTGCACGCGCCGAGCTTATCCCGAAGCGAACGAGAAGCGAAAGTCCGCGAGATTCTACCCCGCGTCGGGCTCGATCCAAACCTGATCAACCGCTATCCGCACGAACTTTCCGGTGGCCAGAACCAGCGTGTTGGCATTGCCCGCGCCATGATCCTGAAGCCGAAGCTGGTGATTTGCGATGAAGCAGTATCCGCGCTCGATGTGTCGGTTCAGGCCCAGGTGGTCGACCTTCTGATCGAACTTCAGAAGGAGTTCGACCTCGCTATGATCTTCATCAGCCATGACCTAGCAGTCGTCCGTCAGATCAGCCACCGGGTGATGGTGCTATATCTGGGCCGCGTCGTGGAACTGGCCGGGCGCAACGAGATTTATGAAGATGCCCGCCACCCCTATACGCAGGGCCTGATCGCGGCCGTCCCTAACGCAGACCCCAAGGGTGAACGCACGCGCGAACGCACACGCCTGACAGGCGACCTGCCGAGCCCCCTGGATAGCCGGGCAGCGCTTCGTTTCCTGAAGTCCAAGCTGGTGGACGACCCCGAAGCCGACCAATATCAACCCCAGCTGGTTCAGGTGTCTGCAAACCATTGGGTTGCTGAGCATGACCCGGCCCCTGGTGCAGCAGGATTGCTTGTAAATTGACCTTCGCCCGAATAGGGTGCGGCCGCCTTTGCCGGAACCCTACACCATGCCTGACACATTGAATCCCGCCCTGCCCGTTACGCTGGAAGACATCCAGGCCGCCGCCAAGGTGCTTGAGGGGCAGATTGAGCGCACTGAGCTGTCTCACTCCAAGACGCTGTCGGCGATCACTGGCGCCGAAGTCTGGGTGAAGCACGAAAATCGCCAGTTCACCGCCGCCTTCAAGGAACGCGGCGCGCTGAACAAGCTGGTGAAGCTGTCGGACAACGAAAAGAAAGCAGGCGTCATCGCAGCGTCCGCCGGCAACCATGCTCAGGGCGTCGCCTATCACGCGCGCCGGCTTGGCATTCCGGCGACCATCGTCATGGCGGAAACAACCCCATTCAATAAAGTGGAGCATACCCGCGATCACGGCGCCCGAGTGCTTCTGGAAGGTCTAATCTTCGACGAAGCAAAGGATTACGCTCTCAAACTTGGAGAGAAAGAAGGCCTGACCTTCATTCACCCCTTCGATGATGCGGATATCATCGCAGGCCAAGGAACGATCGCGCTCGAAATCCTGGCTGACAATCCCGGTCTCGATACACTCGTCGTCCCGATTGGTGGTGGCGGCCTCATAAGCGGCATCGCAATCGCCGCCAAAGCCTTGAAACCCGACATCAAGATCATCGGCGTCGAAGCGGCGATGTACCCTTGCATGCACGCTGCCTTGCGCGGCAAGTCCCCCAAGATGGGCGGCGCGACCATCGCCGAGGGCATTGCGGTCAAGGAAGTCGGGCAACTGACTCGGCGCATTGCCGAGGAGCTCGTCGACGACATCGTGCTGGTCGAAGAAGAGCATCTGGAGCGGGCCATAACCCTCTTTGCAGAGGTCGAAAAGACCGTTGCGGAAGGCGCCGGCGCGGCTGGGCTGGCAGCACTTCTGGCGCATCCTTCGCGCTTCTATGGCCGGAAGGTTGGCCTTGTCCTTTGCGGCGGCAACATCGACACTCGCCTTCTCGCCTCTGTCCTGACACGTGCGTTGGTTCGCGAGAACCGGCTGGCCCGTATTCGTATCGTGGGGGATGATCGTCCCGGCCTGTTGGCGCTCGTGTCCAAGATCATTGGTGACAATGGCGCCAATATCATGGAAGTCGCACACAACCGGATTGCGCTGGATGTGCCCGCCAAGGGCGCAGAATTCGACATCCTGATGGAAACACGGGACAGTCAGCACACCCAAGAAGTAATCGACGCGCTCGCGCAAGCTGGTTACCCGCCCCGTGCGCTCTAGCCTGCCGAGGCGCGTGACTAACCTGAAAAACCCGAATAGAGACGTCACTCTGGTTTCGACGTCCACAGGAGGCATTGCCCCATGTTTCGTGTTCTCGCCGTCGCATTCGCCCTCAGCCTGTCGCTGACGGCATGCGCGCCCCAAGCATCAACAACTAAAGCCGAAGAAGCCGCAATGACCTCTCCGCTAGATAAATATGTCCCTTGGAATCCAGACGCGAAGGGCATCCAGACCCTGGACAGCGGTATTCAGTATATCGTGGCCAAGGAAGGCCCCAAAGACGGCAAGAAGCCCGTCGCAACCGACAGGGTCCGCGTTCACTATGATGGCCGCCTGCCGACTGGTGAGAAGTTCGACTCCTCCTTCGACCGCGGCACGGCCGCCGAGTTCCGCCTCGATCAGGTTATCCCCGGTTGGACGTTGGGCCTGCAGGAAATGCGTGAAGGAGATGAATATGTGTTCTACATCCCCAATCACCTCGCTTACGGACAACAGGCCCGCGGCAATGTGATCAAGGCAGGCGACGACCTCGTCTTCTTTGTTTCTCTTCTTGATATCGTTGAGCCAAAAAAATCTGACGCCGCCGCCTGGACGAAATACTATCCTTGGAACCCTGAGCTTTCTGAAGTTCAGACCACGGAATCTGGTTTGCAGTATGTCGTCCTCAAGAGCGGCGACGCCGAGGGCAAATCCCCTGTAGGCGGCCAGCTGGTCGTCGTTCACTATGAGGGCCGTCTTGCCGAAACAGGAGAGTTGTTCGACTCCTCCTATCAGCGCGGCGACCCGGAAGTGTTTCCCTCCAATGCGCTCATCAGCGGCTGGGTGGAAGCGCTCTCCATGATGAAGCCCGGCGACCACTGGATGCTGCATATTCCATCCGACCTCGGATATGGCGAAGAAGGCACGCCAGGCGGCCCAATCCCTCCGAACGCAGCACTTCAGTTCGAAGTGGAACTCCTAGACGTTCTGCAATAAACAAAGGATATCTTCATGGCCGTCGACGCAAACCAACTTGCCGCCCTGGCTCTCGCTGCCGGCAAGGAAATCATGCGCGTATACCGCACTGATTTCAGCGTAAGCCACAAGGACGACAAGTCAGTCCTTACGGAAGCTGACGGACTTGCCGAAGCGATCATTCTGAAGGGGTTGGCAGATGCTGAACCGGACCTGCAAGTGATCGCTGAAGAGTCAGTTGCGAGCGGAAATATGCCTGAGCATGGCGCCCGTTTCGCCTTGGTTGACCCGCTTGATGGCACCAAGGAGTTCGTCGCAAAGAATGGCGAGTTCACCGTAAACATCGCCATCATAGAAAACGGCCGGCCTGTCATGGGGGTCGTCTATGCCCCCGCGCTGCACCGCCTGTTCGTTGCCGAATCCCCATCGAAGGCATGGCAGGCAGAAGCCGCTCCCGATGGTCCAGTTCCAGACAAGCGCGCCCCTTTGCGCATCCGGCAAGCGCCCGCAGACGGCCTGACTGCGGTTGCCTCAAAGTCACACAGAAGTCCGGAAACGGATGAATGGCTATCAAAGTATCCTGTGGCCGACATTCAAGGCGCAGGTTCCGCGCTAAAATTCTGCCTTGTGGCGTCGGGAGAGGCGGATGTGTATCCTCGCCTCGGCCGAACCATGGAATGGGATACGGCAGCGGGGCAGGCGGTGGTGGAAGCCGCCGGTGGTCGCGTGCTGACCACGGACCATGAGCCGTTGCTCTACGGCAAGCGTGAGCGCGGCTATGACAATCCTCATTTCATCGTCTTTGGAGACGTGACGCCCGCCTGACTGGCGAAGACCGGAGAAGAGGCATGACCCGCCAGTATTTCGGCACCGACGGCATCCGAGGCCGCGTAAACAAGAAGCCTATGACAGCAGAGACAGCTTTGCGGCTTGCAATCTCTGCTGCACGAACCTTTGCGCCCGACGGCGGCAGAGAAGTGGTCATTGGCCGCGACACACGGCGCTCCGGCGAAATGATTGAGGCGGCGCTGATCGCGGGCTTTTCCTCGATGGGGCTAACACCCGTCCTGCTTGGAGTTGTTCCCACTCCGGCCGTTGCAATGATGGCCCGTGAAACCGACGCGGCGCTTGGCGTGATGGTCTCCGCCAGTCACAACAAGTTTGAAGACAATGGCCTCAAACTTTTCAGCCCCGAAGGCATAAAGTTTGACGACGCCACTGAAGAGGCGCTGGAGGCGGCTATGGCCTCTGCTTTCGAGGGAGACTATGCGCCGCCGCATGCAATTGCGCATGCGCGAACACTGGAAGCTACAGGCACACGATACGTTCGCCGCTGCATCGACACCCTGCAAGGCGCACGGGATCTTTCCGGCTTGAAGGTCGTGCTCGACTGCGCTCACGGTGCTGGCTTTGAAACGGCGCCGGCAGCGCTCAGAGCACTGGGCGCGCAGTTGACCGTGATCGGCGCAACGCCGGACGGCATAAATATCAACGCCGGCTTTGGCTCTACGGCGACAGGCGCCCTGAAAGCCGTAGTCGTCGAGTCGGGCGCGGACGTTGGCATCGCGTTGGATGGAGATGCCGACCGGCTCATCGTGATCGACGAAACCGGTGAAGAAGCTGACGGTGACCAGGTCATGGCGCTGATTGCTGAAGAAATGCATCGCACAGGCCGCCTCCGGGGCAACGGAATGGTCGCCACCGTTATGTCCAACATGGGCCTTTCGGAATTCCTGAAAGCCAAGGACCTGCACCTTGCGCGCACAAAAGTGGGCGATCGGTATGTTGGCGAACATATGCGCGCACACGGATATAATCTCGGTGGAGAACAATCCGGTCACATCATTCTTTCGGATGTCTCCACAACAGGCGATGGATTGCTGGCCGGACTGCAGGTCCTGTCAGTCTTGGCGGCGCGTGGTGGCCGATCCTCGGAGAGGCTGAACGTATTCAAGCCAGCACCGCAGAAGCTGATTAACATACGTTACACAGGCGCGAACCCTCTCGAAAATGATAGGGTCAAGGCCGCGCTCGCCGAGTCCGAAGCCCTTCTCGGCGACCGTGGTCGGATGGTTGTCAGAAAATCCGGAACCGAGCCGCTCGTGCGGGTCATGGCAGAAGCTCTGGATGAAGAGCTGATGTTGAAAGCACTGGACACAACAGTGGACGCAATAAGTGCGGTTCTGCTTCAACAGTGATTTCGCCTTGGCGTGGCGTCACCTGTTGCCTGCC
Organism: Hyphomonas sediminis; assembly: GCF_019679475.1. NCBI lineage: Bacteria > Pseudomonadati > Pseudomonadota > Alphaproteobacteria > Hyphomonadales > Hyphomonadaceae > Hyphomonas > Hyphomonas sediminis. Next base: position 946,179 of record NZ_JAIEZP010000001.1, on the reverse strand, counting down.
ATCAACGCACAAGTATCTTCGGACGCCAAACGATACGTCCCGGAGGAAATGCCATGGCTGAAGGTCAAACCTTGCCACCCTTTCGCCTTTTGCCGCAGAGAGAACCTGATGTTGAAATGACGCGCCAAGGCAACGCGGTATACATCAAAGCCAAACAACCTCCTGGCCCACGCCCCAAAACCATCCCCCATTGCCTGGATGAACGCGCCACCCAGCATCCAGATAGGGTCTTTATCAAGGAACGCGATCCGAAGACGGATCAATGGGTCGAAGTGACCTATGGTGAGACCAAACGCATCACGGATGCCTTGGCACAAGCCTTTCTGGATCTTGGCGCCGGCCCTGATGCACCCGTCATGCTGCTGTCAGGAAACTCGATCCGCGCCGCCATGGTAATCCTTGCGGCCCAGAAAGCAGGAGCACCCGCAGCTCCTATCTCGGTCCCCTACTCCACCATGTCGAATGATTTCGACAAGCTGAAGCACTGCTACAACACCGTAAAGCCGGCCGTCGTATTTGCAGAGCAGCTTGCGCCCTTCAAAAATGCAATCGCAGCACTCCCCGAAGGCGCGTTCAAGATTGTGTCAGCCGATCCAGGCGGCGACAACTCCGCACTTTCTTATGATACCCTTGCGGCCACGACACCCACGGCGGCTGTAACGGCAGCACGCGACGCGCTAACCGACGACAGCATCGGAAAATACCTCTTCACCTCAGGCTCGACCGGCCTGCCAAAGCCGGTGCCCCAGACGCAGGGTGCGATGTGTTCGCTAATTGCGGGACAGGAGGGCATACGCCACAATGAGCGTGACCCCGACTATGATCCCGACCGCACCGATAGCTTCCTCGACTGGCTCCCCTGGAATCACATTTCAGGGTCCAATGTAAATTTCAACGGTGCCCTCTGGAACGGCTCGACATTCTGGATCGACGGCGGCAAGCCAACGCCTGCCCTGTTCCACGAAACAATCCGAAATGTTCGCGAATGCAGTCCTTCCGTATTCGGAACAGCACCCATTGCGCTAGCGATGCTCGCCGACGCAATGGAGCAGGACGAAACACTCCTCAAAGCATTCTTTAAAAACATGCGCTCCGTCGGCTATGGCGGCGCGACCCTCTCTGACGATCTATACGATCGCCTTCAGGCCCTCGCCATCAAGGCAACGGGCCGCCGCATCCCCATCACAACAATGTATGGGGCGACCGAAACCCAAGGCGTTACGATGGTCCACTGGGAAGTCGAGCGGGTCGGCCTGATCGGCCTACCGCTTCCGGGCACGACGCTCAAGCTCGTCCCCAACGGCGAGAAGCTGGAAGTCCGCGTCAAAGGCCCAACCGTCATGCCGGGCTATCACAACGACCCCAAAAAGAACGCTGAAGTGTTCGACGAGGAAGGCTATTATTGCCTAGGAGACGCCGTAAAGTTCGTGGACGAAAACGATGCCAACAAAGGCTTGGTTTTCGATGGAAGGGTTGGAGAAGACTTCAAGCTCTCTTCCGGCACGTGGGTTTCGGTCGGCACACTCCGGCCGGATTTCGTGGCGGCATGCTCCCCCCTCATTTTCGACGCCGTCATCTGCGGGCAGGATAAAGACTTCGCCTCGGCGCTCGTTTGGCCTTCGCCCGCAACGGCCGAACAGTACGTCAAAGCCGCCGGCGACCCCGCCAAAGGGGTTGCAGCCCTGATGGGCGACCTGGTCCGCAAGGCCGCCGCATTCAACGCCGCAGAACAAGGTTCATCGCGGCGCATCAAGCGGCTGCTCGTCATGATGGAGCCGCCGAGCATTGATGCAGGGGAGATCACTGACAAGGGCTACGTGAACCAGCGTCTCGTGATCTCGCGACGGGCCGATCTGGTGAAGTCGCTGTATTCCGACCCACCCGGCTCCGGCGTAATCCAGCTTTGAAACAAATGGCGCGATTGCCCCATTGCAAGATGAACCATGCGCCATCACATCGCCGGAATTGACCGGCAGATGTGAGGCCATGACGTTCGACGAAGCCTTCCGCAACTTCAGGGACAAGCTGCAATTGCCCGGCATGCAGCCGCCTGACCTGCGCGTGCCGATCGAACGTTTAAGACAACAATTCTTCCGAATGGATTATTCCGGCGAGCCAGACGCGCCCGAGCTGGCGGAAATTCGTCTCCTGACGATTCCGGGGCCAGACGGACCACTCAAGGCACGCCTCTATGTGCCACTCGGCGCCGGCATCCCGCCAGGCCCCGGCATCCTCTTCTTTCATGGCGGCGGCTTCGTCCTCGGAGACCTTGAGAGCCATGACATGATCTGCCGCCGGCTGGCGGAGGGATCGCGCTGCCGCGTGCTGGCAATCGACTACAGGCTGGCACCGGAAACCTGCTTTCCCTGCGCGCATGAGGACGCCCTAACCGCCTGGATGTGGATGAGCCTGCACGGCCCCACTATTGGGATTGACCCCAAGCGCGTCGCCATCGCCGGTGACAGCGCCGGCGGAAATCTTGCCGCATATGTGTGCCAGGAGATGAACCGCAAGAAAGGTCCAAAACCGGCCTTCCAGCTCCTGCTCTACCCCCTCCTCCAGTTTGCAGACATTCGCAGCAAAAAGATGCCGCCTCAGGAAAGCGGATTCTTCATCTCGGTTGGCCTGTTTGAGTTTTTCCGTGGCCACTACATGCCCGACCCGGCAACGCACATGGATCCCCGGATTTCACCCCTGTTCGCGCCAGCCGAAGAACTCAAGGGCTTGCCACCCGCTCACATTATCGTATGCGGATGGGACCCGCTCCATGATGAGGGCCTCGCATATGCAGCAAAATTGCGCGCTATGGGCATCTCGGTCTCAGAAAAAGAGTACCCCTCGATGGTTCATGGCTTTCTGAACCTGACGCATCTTTCGGCAACGGCGCGTTCTGCCGCCAGGGATGCAGGAATTATTACGGGAAAATACCTGGGTGCAATTTAAGAACTCAAAAGTTCTATTTTGGAACTTTTGAGTTTCGTGACCCTGAGGCAACACCTTGTAATCAAACACATTTGTTGCACTGCAGCAAGCATTTCAAAAACTTGATAAATGTCTATTTATTGTTGAGCCGCCAGGCACCGCTGGTCGCTCACATAAAATCCAAGAGGAAACTCCCAGAAATGACGCTCAACAAGTTTCTGATGACGACTGCGTCCGCAGCGATCATCCTCTCTACCCCCGCCTTTGCTCAGGAAGAAGCCGCTGCAGAAGCGCCGACACGCGAATCCGCCCTTGAGCGCGTTCTTGGGACCGTCACTGTAACGGCTACCAAGAAAGCGGACGTGGAAGACGTGCAGACCGTTCCGGTGGCAATGACGGCTTACAACGCCGATACGCTCGACGCCCTCAACGTTACGACGCTTGAAAGCCTCAGCTATTCCTCGCCGAACGTGTCGCTGGACGATGTCGGCACTGCGCGCGGCACTGCCAACTTTGCCATCCGCGGCCTTGGTGTGAACTCCTCGATCCCGTCAATCGATCCTGCAGTCGGCGTTTTCGTGGACGGCGTTTATCTCGGCGTGAACAGCGGTGTTGTTGTCGACATGTTCGATCTCGACAGCATTGAAGTTCTGCGTGGCCCACAAGGCCTTCTTTTCGGCCGCAACACCACTGGCGGCGCAATTGTCGTCAACACCGCAAACCCAACCGATGAGTTTTCGTTCAAGGCCCGCACCAGCATTGATGGCCCTGTGGACGGCGATCGCGGCGGCGCAAATGCAAACTTCCAAGCCATCGTTTCCGGTCCGCTCATCGAAAACGTTCTGAACGGCAAGTTCGGCGTCTCTTACAATACTGACGACGGTTACTTCAAAAACCTGCACAACGGCGAAAACCACGGCGAGCTGCAATCGGTCACCTATCGCGGCGCCCTCGAGTTCATGCCGACGGACGCGCTGACCTTCCTCGGCAAGCTGGAGTACACCGACGCCCGCTCGGACGGCCCTTCCGGCAAGAACACTGCCTATTTTGATCGCGACAATTTTGATATGTCGATCAACAATCCGGGCTTCGGCGAGAACGAAACTATCCTCGGCTCGCTGCGCACCGACCTCGACGTCGACTTCGGTAATGGCGTGATCACCAACATCTTTGGCTACCGCAAGTATGAATCGACCTCGGGCGCAGACATCGACGCAACGCCGATGACGCTGTTCCACTCGAACGCAGAGTTTAATCAGGAGCAATATTCGAACGAGCTGCGTTACGCAGGTACGTTTGACAAGCTCGACCTGACCACAGGTCTCTACTATTTCGAGCAGACACTCGATTATACCGAGATCCGTAACCTGCCGACCACGCGCCCGCCCACACTTCCGGCATCGATCCCGTGGGGCTTCTACGGCGGCGGTACGCTGGACCACACCGTCTGGGGCGCTTTTGCGAACATCGATTATTCGATCACGGACAAGCTGGTCGCCAATGTCGGCGTCCGCTACTCCGTCGAAGAGAAGTCCGGTGACGTAATCTACATTCGTCCGCGCCTGCCCTGCAGCGTGGTGGAAGGTACTTGCTCTGCGACCGGCAACAACGCCCTGATCTCACTGATCACAGGCGGCACCGTCCAGGAGCCCAATGGCTTCCGCGACTCCAACGAATGGAAGAACTGGACCCCGAAAGTTGGTTTCCAGTACTTCTGGAACGACAATGTCCAATCCTACGCTCACTACACCAAGGGCTTCCGTTCGGGAGGCTACAACTTCCGCATCACCGATCTACCGATCTTCCAGCAATTCGTGACGCAGACCGGCAGCCTCGGCTTCGACGAGGAAGAAGTGGACTCCTACGAAGTTGGCTTCAAATCGCAAAGCGATGACGGCCGCATCCAGGTCAACGGCGCAGTTTTCATGACGGAAGTTGGCAACATGCAGCGTGAAGTGAACACCGCTGGCTCGTCTGGTGTCGTTCAGAACATCATCAACACCACGGACGCGACCATCGTCGGCATCGAATTCGATGGCCGCATTGCGCTCACGGACACACTGCTCGGTTCGTTTAATGTCGGCTTCATGGACGCCGGATACGACAAAGTGTTCTTTGATCTGAACGCGGACGGCGTTGTCGATCGCGAAGACTTGAACCTCGACCTGCCGCGCGTTCCGCCGATGACTTACGGCTTTGGCCTGATGAAGGACATCAACCTCGGTTCGGCCGGCGCCATCATTGCACGCGCCAGCTATCAACACCGCGATCGTATCGCCTACACGGACAGCAACTTCGGCTGGATCCAAGATGCGGATATGGTGGACGTCGACATCACCTGGGAAACACCGTTCCAGGGCCTCACGGCGTCGTTGTATGGCAAGAACCTGCTCGACGAAGTCCAGATCGGCAACGACACCCAACTGCCCTTCCCTGGCCCGAACTCCACCGGCCAGAACTATTCCTACCCGGTTGACCCCGCTGGCGGAACGTTCCAACCGCTGAAGAAGGGCCGCCTCTTGGGCCTGGAACTCACCTACGTCTACTAAATTCAATTGCCATCCGGCATTTGATAAAAATCGAAAGGGCGGCTGCAAAGCCGCCCTTTTTGCTTGCCCACCAATGAAAACGGCCTCCCAGAACTGAGAGGCCGTCTCCTAAGTCAGGCTATATCAGGCAGTTCGCCCTGATCAGTCTCCGCCAAACCGCTTTGTTAGCGTCAGGCGGAATGTTCTTCCGAACGGGTTATGTGTGTACGGATCATAGTTCGTATCAAACGCAGCCGGCGGCGGATCTTCGTCCGTCAGGTTGACGACACCAAGCCCCACATCAATACCCCAATTGTCATTGGTGTAGTTATAGAAGAGATCAAAGGTCGTTTGGCTGGAAATTTCCGGATACACACCCCCACGAAGCGCGGCCGGCCGCTCGTCCTTGTAGGAGTCGATGTGGCGCATCACGCCGCGGATATTGTGATCGCCGAATGCAAGGTTGGCGAACACATTTGCTTTCCACTGCGGCATCGAGCGGGTGAAGTTCGAACGGTTGAACTGACCAACATAGTCACCTCCCCCGATAGAAACGCCCTCAACGAAGTATGGCGCAACGACATACTCAATGATGTATGTCGCATCGACCCCAGCAGAGAGATCTGCTCCGGCAACCAAGCCTTCCCACATATTCTCAGCCCGGAAATCGAGACCTGATGTCTGGATATCCGGACCGTTCACAACACCCGTGCGAACCCGCGCAATTGTTGCAGCTGTCGGATTGAGAGGATCCTGGAAAGTAATCCGGTTCAGGATCGGATTGCTGAGATCGTTGGCGGCCAGCGCAGCAACCGCGGCATTCACGATATTAGATTGTTCCTCGACGATGATCGGATCAGAGAAGTCGAAGTTGTAGTAATCCAATGACGCGTGGAAGTTGCCCGTCTCGAACAACGCACCCAAATTGAAGCTGAAGGCCGATTCCGGATCAAGCGAGGGGTTTCCATACTGGTCCACCGCCTTGAAAGCGCTTGCCGGAGCCACAAACTGGAGCGTTGTTCCAACACCGCCAAGCTGGTTGAGCGTCGGACCACGGAACGATGTCTGCGCAGAACCACGAAGTGCCAGCATGTCGTTCACCTGCCACTTCGCAGCAAACTTCGGATCGAAAGTTGACCCGATGTCACCACCATAGTCCTCGTACCGCATCGCCACCTGGACGCCGACATCCTCAAAGAGCGGAATCTGAACTTCTCCGAATACAGCATAAATCGTCTGTTCGTCGTTCGCTCCTGTGGTGCCAGCAAGGAACGAATACGGCCCAGTACCGCCAGGTCCCGGCGTGGCATTAAGGTCGGTGAGAGCAGAAGGTACCACCTCATAGCTCTCGCGGCGAACTTGCGCACCGAAGGCCCAGCCGACCGCGCCGCCTGCAGCCTGAACAGACGACTCTCCAGAGAGAACAGCATCAAGGACCATCAGGTCCGTGGTCACCGTCGTTTCAGATGCGTCGGTCATCCAGTCTGCCAGTTCCGCCGTATTGGCCAGGGCAGGATTGTACTGCGGGTTTGGAGTTCCGGTAATGGCGCCCGCCGGGATGGAATTGGAGAATGGATTGTAGTACTGGCAAGTGCCCGCGCCGGCAGCCAGAGTTCCGGTGTACCCGGCGGAAAGCGGGGAGGTTCCCGTCGCCGGATCGAACCCCGTGATAGGGTCCGTACACACACCAAACCCACGGAGCGCTAGCGTCAACCCCTGAACGTAAGTGTCGTTTGTTGAACGATACCCTTCCGTCGTCGAATAGCTCAGCCCGACGTCGTAGTTGACACCGTTGTCCCACTGCCCTTTCAGGCCGCCTGATGCCCGCCAGGTTTCGTATTCGCGGGATCCAACCTGAGGCCCATAATCGTTATCCGGAAAGCCGCCCCATCCATATGAACGCCCAATAAACAGAGCTTGAACAGCGGTATCCAGCGCTGTGCCCGGATTGTCGAGAATGTATTGTTGCCAGCCAGGATGGGTCGGCAGGATGACCTGATTGGTCAGCACTTGCGGTGGATAGGAAGGCGACGTTTTCCACTCGGGAACATCTGTCTTTCCGTAGAGAACTTCAAAATGAAGATCTCCAAATTCGGTGGTGCGATTGTATTCAGAAAAGATCTGGAAGCGCTCTTCCTTTTCGACAAGATTGTCGAATTGAGTGAATTGGAAGCGGCATTGGTTGTCCGGCCCGAGCACCCCACCGAGCGGCACACAGCCAACATCCGCAACGTTTCCGTTCACACCGACACCACCGCCGGGAACCGGACCAATCGTCACAAAGCGACCAGGATTGGAGATGGAGGAATACCCAGCGACCGGGTTCTCAGCAAAAGATGGCGTTCCCCAATCCTTTTCTGTTAGCGGAACTTCGGATCGATACTGATACCCAGCCGATGTAATCCAGTTCCAGTTCTCACCCTGGAAACCATACGCGGCCGAAAGCTCATAATCCCCGTCATCATTGCCTTCGAATGTGGAAAAGGTGCCCGAAACCTCGAGGCCTTTGAGGTCCGTATTGGTAATGAAGTTTGCGACGCCCGCGATCGCATCTGAGCCGTAAATCGCTGCAGCGCCATCTTTCAGAACCTCGATGCGGCCAATGGCAGCCGACGGGATCATGTTGGTGTCGACAAAGAGCTGCGCCTGCTCGCCAATGGAATAGGGCGCATAAGTTTGCCGTCGACCGTTAATGAGAACGAGCGTTCTGGCAGGCCCCAAACCGCGAAGGTTTACGTTGGACGTCCCCTCAAGTCCGTTCGACGCAAACTGGTTCGTTTGTCCGTCGACACCCGATGAGACACCCAGATTTCGGATAAGCTCTGTAATTGAGGGCGACCCTTCCAGCTTGAGGTCGCCAGCCGTCAGAACATCTACCGGAAGCGCAGCGTCTTCCGGAGTACCCTGGATCATGGAGCCCGTAACGGTGACTGTGCTGAGCTTCCGCTCGCCCTCGTCCTGCTCCTGCGCATGCACCACCATCGCCCCACTCAGCGCAATCGCTGAGGCGTAAAGGAGCGCTCCTTTGAAATACTTCATTTGTTTCCTCCCGTTTTTGTGGGTCCAGGCGCAAGCTTTTGCCGCTTGTCATTGATTGGACCCATTTTCACTCTTATGCGGTATTGATCGGTCGCAAAGGGGTGACTTGTGCTGCGCCGCTGCATGCAAAAAAAGAACTCCTGAACAAGCGATCCGTCTTTGGTTCGCATATGAACAGGTGAATTTGATGCAGAACACGCCTTCCTCTGCAGGACAGCCGCCGCCGCCTCCGTTTCTTCGCATTGCGGAATCTTTCGCAGATGCAGTCGAGCCCGCCAGTTTTCCTTCAACTGTGTTGCGTTGGCGCAACCAGCGTTGGGCGGAGGAAATCGGCCTTGGTAGCCTCTCCGAAAGTGCCTGGATTCAACACTTTGGGCGGTTCCAGCCCCTGCCCGAAAACCTGCCGCATCCCCTGGCTATGCGGTACCATGGCCACCAGTTTGGAACCTATAACCCAGAGCTTGGCGACGGTCGCGGCTTCCTGTTTGCACAGGTGCGCGACCAATCGGGACGCCTCCTGGATCTGGGCACCAAGGGCTCGGGCAGGACTCCCTGGTCGCGCCAGGGAGATGGCCGGCTGACGCTGAAGGGCGGGGTCCGGGAAATTCTGGCCGCCAGCTATCTGGAAGCTTTGGGCGTGAATACGTCAAAGGCGTTCAGCCTCATCGAGACGGGCGAACAGCTTGCGCGCAATGACGAGCCCTCCCCGACACGGGCGTCCGTTCTGGTGCGGCTCTCCCACAGCCATGTTCGCTTCGGCACATTCCAGCGCTGCGCCTGGCTCGAAGACAAGGCGGCAATGGCGCAGCTTGTCGACTACTGCGTTGCCGAGTTCCATCCTTCTGCAGACGAAGCGGACATGCCCCGCAAAGCCTGCCGGCTTCTGGAAGAAATCTCCACCGCAACGGGACGGATGATTGGTCAGTGGATGGCCGCCGGCTTCGTCCACGGCGTGATGAATACCGACAATTTCAATATCACGGGTGAGACCTTCGACTTTGGCCCCTGGCGGTTCCTGCCGGTTTCAGATCCCAACTTTACAGCCGCCTATTTTGACGCTCAGGGCCTTTACCGGTTCGGCCGCCAACCGATCCAGGGCGGCTGGGCCCTGCAACAGCTCGCTTCTGCGATGCTCCTACTGGCCGACGCAGATGACCTCGCCAAGGCGCTCGCGCCCTATGAGCCGGCCTACCGAGAAAGTTTCACGGCCCATACGCATACCCTGCTCGGGCTCTTACCCTCGGGCGATGCCGCATCGGACATTGGCTTCCTGCAGACCTTCTACGCCTGGATGACCGAAAGCGGCGCCAGCTGGCCACAGACCTTTTTCGACTGGTTTGGCGGGATAGCCAGCGAAGACCGCGCCGGCGCCTCGCCGCAAGCAAGTCTATACAATACCGCGCCGTTTGCTGCGGTCCGGGTGGGATTGCTCAACCGCGCCCCTGCCCGGCCCGAGCGGCTGGACCACGTCTATTTCCAGAAGGCTTCCCCTGTCAGTCTGCTTATCGACGAAGTTGAGGCGCTCTGGGCGCCGATTGCGGAGGCCGATGATTGGTCCCTCTTCGAGACCAAGGTAGAACATATGGAAGAAGCGCGTCAGGCACTTGCCCTTTAACGCTAGGGTACACCTTGATCTTGGGGGCCGGGTGAAGGCAGTTAGCCAAAAACGAGGAGGCCCTTAATGACCGATAAGTTCCGCCCTGGCCCGCTTTCCGGCATCCGAATTATCGATATGAGCTCCGTGGTCCTTGGGCCCTTCGCGACGCTAATCCTCGCCGATCTTGGCGCGGAGGTGATCAAGATTGAGCCTCCGAAGAAACGTGACACCATGCGCTACGCCGGCGCTTCGCCCACGGGGGACCTCGGCCCGATCTATATGGCGTTGAACCGGAACAAGCAGGCGATCAATCTCGATGCAAAAACGCCGGAAGGCAAAAAGGCCCTGACCGAACTGCTGAAGACTGCCGATGTATTCTTCCACAATGTACGCCTCGCGGGGATGGAACGGCTCGGCTTTGGCTATGAGCAGGTCAAGGCGCTGAAGGAAGACATCGTCTATGTTCACTGCGCCGGCTTCGGCAAAGGTGGCCCGTATGAACACCGTCAGGCTTATGACGACCTGATCCAGGGCGCCTCGGGCTTTGCCGATCTCAATGCGCTGCGCTCGGGCGGGCGACCGGAGTATGCCCCGTCCCTTGTTGCGGACAAGACCGCCGGCCTGTTTGCCACCTATGCAACCCTCGCAGCCCTCTTCCACCGCGCCCGCACGGGCAAAGGGCAATTCGTGCAGGTGCCGATGCTGGAGAGCTTCACCTTCTTCAACATGGTGGAGAACCTCTACGGCGAGACCTTCCTGCCCGGCAATGGCAAGCTCGCCTATACGCGGTCCATCAACCCCAACCGCCGCCCTTACCCGACCAAGAACGGCTTCATCGGCCTCGTTCCGTACTCTGACGAGCAATGGGAGAAGTTCTTCGAAATCGGCGGAATGCCAGACATTTTCCAGGACCCCCGCTTCTCCACCTATCGGGCCCGCACGGAGAATGTTGGCGATCTCTACGCCCTGATCGAAAAAGTCAGCGCCACAAAGACCACGGAAGAATGGCTGGACCTGATGGACAAAGCCGACATTCCGGCGATGCGTTACAATACAATCGCAGAGGTGTTGACCGACCCCCACCTTGCGGCCACAGGGTTCTTCGCGGAAGCGGAGCATCCCGAGGCCGGGCGCTATCGCACGATGCGCCACCCGGTCCAGTTCTCCGAAACGCCTGCCAGCCTGCGTCTGCCTCCGCCGCGTCCCGGCGCGGACACGGAAACAGTGCTTGAAAGCCTGGGCCTGGGTGTCTGAATCAAATGGCGCGCACCAAACAGGTGCGCGCCATTAAACCAGCTTTGAGGAAGGCGAGCCTTAACCGCTGACCTTGCCGAGCTTTGCGACGCGGCGCGCATGCCGATCACCGCCAAAAGGCGTGCTCAGGAAAGCGGTAAGGCAGGCCTTGGCCATCTCTGGGCCAATCATGCGGGCGCCCATGGCAATGACGTTCGCATCATTATGCTCGCGCGAAAGCGCAGCAGACAGCGGCTCAGATACAAGCGCGCAACGTACATCTGTGTTGCGGTTGACGGCAATCGAAATACCAATGCCCGATCCACACAGCGCAACGCCCCGCTCTGCAGCGCCTGAAGCGATATGCGCCGCCAGACGATAGCCGTAGTCAGGATAATCGACGCTCGCTTCGCTGTCGGGGCCCAGGTCCTCAACCTCATGCCCCTGCTCACGCAGCCAATCGGCCAGCAAGGCTTTCATGGCAAAAGCAGCGTGGTCCGATGCGATGGCGATCCGCATGTTGTCTCCTGAGGCTGAAGCGTCAGGCCCGTTAAGCGCTTACTCGGCGAGGCGGGCCATTTCTTCTTCGGAAAGTTCGGAATTGTCGTAGACGCTCTGCACATCGTCGAGTTCGTCCAGCACGTCGAGCAGTTTCATCAACTGTTCGGCGGCGTCACCCGTAACAGGGCTCGTCACTTTCGGCTTCCAGATGATCTTGGCGGATTTGACCTCGGTGTTTGCGCCCAGCGTTTCGGCAAGCGCCGTGCTGACGGCCGCGAAATCCTCACGCGCGGTATAGATCCAATGGCTTTCCTCATCGGTCTCGACATCCTGGGCGCCGGCAATGATGGCCGCTTCCATGATCTCGTCGGCCGATCCGGCAGACAGCGGATACTCGATCTCGCCCAGCTGGTCGAAATTGAACGAGACAGAGCCGGTCTGACCGAGCGCGCCGCCATTCTTGGAGAATGCGGTGCGGATGTCGGTTGCCGCGCGGTTTTTGTTGTCCGTGGACGCTTCGACGATGATCCCCACACCGCCCGGGCCAATGCCTTCATAGCGAATGTCAGCATAATCGGCGCCGCCGCCACTCTGGCCTTTGTCGATGGCGCGTTGGATGTTGTCCTTGGGCACCGATGCGCCCTTGGCGTTCTGGATGGCAAGGCGCAGGCGCGGGTTCATGCCCGGATCCGACCCGCCCATCTTCGAAGCGACAGTGATCTCTTTTGACAGGCGCGCGAACAGAACCGCGCGCTTCTTGTCCTGCTTGCCCTTACGGTGCTGGATATTGGCCCATTTACTGTGCCCGGCCATGGGAAAACCCCTCGATATAATCTGGTTTCTGGCTGTGTGGGGGGCTGTCTATCGCGCAGGAGCGGCCTTGGGAAGCGTTCCCAGTGCAATCGCCCTAGCCGAACGTATCTGCAAGGCCGCCGGAATGCATTTCCGTCTGAACTTGAGTAACCTGCCTCGTTGTTCGCAACAGAAGGAACCCGCACACCACAGAAAGTGCACTGCCAACCACACCCACCAATACGCCAGCATTATAAGTCGGGAGGGCTTCAACAAATCCAGTCAGCCGGACGGAAATATTCGCCAGGAAGTTCGAGATGAGCCAAGTCGCCCACCACCAGCCGACATAGGCGGCGACTTTTTCCGGCCTGCCCGCCAACCGATGCGACTCGCGCCAGATCTGCAACACCCCCTCAAAAGGCTTCCACAAATTGGCAAAGGGAATGAAGTACCAGCCAACAGCCCAGCCCGGCGACATGGTTGCAGCAACAGCGCCCACAATGTGAAGGTTCTTCATCGCCCTGAATGTCCACATCGACACAAGGATAACAGACGCAGTCAGACCAATGAGCTGGGCCAAACCAGCGATCAGCGCGACAATCGCAAAGGCGGAGGAAGCGGTCCCGAAATCCAGATAGGGGTCAGCGTCCATGCCGGTCAGGAAATAGAGCTCAACCGCCCCAAACAGCGCGAGTCCGGCCTCGCCGACCATGTAGATAATAACGGCAATCTGCAGCGGCTTGAACCGGTCGCTCAACGGACGCGTCATCGGCGCCGGACTCGTTGCTTCAACAATACCAGCCATGCCCACCCCCTTTTCCACAACCCCAGGATGATATC